>JAZNYV010000113.1:0-132370 GCA_045594585.1 Faecousia sp.
TCAGGTTCCCGGCGGCATGCTGTCCAACCTGATCGGCCAGCTGAAGAAGGCCAACGCTATGGACAAGTACTACGATGTGCTGGCTGAAGTGCCCCGCGTCCGCGAGGACTTCGGTTATCCTCCCCTGGTCACTCCCACCAGCCAGATCGTTGGTACCCAGGCTGTTATGAACATTATCGGTGGCGAACGCTACAAGATGGTTCCCAAGGAATCCAAGGGTCTGCTCCGTGGTGAATACGGCAAACTCCCCGGCAAGGTCAACGAAGAAGTCCGCAAGAAGTGCATCGGTGATGACCAGGTCATTACCTGCCGCCCTGCAGATCTGATCAAGCCCGAGCTTGCTAAGTACCGTGAAGAAGCCGGCTCCCTGGCAAAGTGTGAGGAGGACGTTCTTTCCTATGCACTGTTCCCCCAGGTTGCTTCCAAGTTCCTGGAGAACCGCAACGCCCCTAAAGCCGCCACTCCCACTGCAAAGGCCGCTGATCCCAATGCTATCCGCGAGCTCTATGTAGAGGACGCCGGCAACTGATCCCTTATATCCTTAAACAGGGTCCTTTCGCACCGGTTCGCTGAATAGAATAAATCGCAAACCAGGAGTAGACCTATAACTTAAATAGAACGACGGCAGGGAGATTCGCAACTCTCTGCCGTCATTTTCTTATTTGTTTTCTTTCCTTAATCTTGCCTTTGCTTCTTCAACAGATTCTCGGTCTTTTGTGAGATAAGTGACTACAAACTTATCTTCAATCTTACTATAGCAGCTAACAACACCTTCCTCAATTTTTTTGTAGCCATCTACAACGCCTTTTTCAATTATCGTATATCCGGCTGTTACTGCTTGGGCAATCTTTTCATTCCCTTTCACAATTTTCGATTTCGCCATATCGGTATATTTTCCTCCAATCAAATTGATTCCGAGAAGCAGGACAACGATCCATACCACCGTTCCCGTAAAAATGTTTAGTAATACAATATCTGCCGCTTCCAGTCCCGGAAAGGACACAAGCATTGATCGTTGCATTGTGTAAATAGAGACACACCCATCCGCCAAAGAAATGTTACGAAGTGTCTTTCGTACCGGACAAGTGGCACACTTTGCTTTTAGCATACCAAGTATTGCCATTATAATTTTGGTAAATGTATATGTGGCAATCGTGATCATGATAATTTTGTGATAGGCAGTACCTCTATCTTTAAGAGCAGCCATTATGTTCATACCCACTATGCAGAAAGATAGTACAACCAATAAAATTCCCGTTATGTGTCGTGCAAAAAGCTCCATATCGTAATCACCATTTGCCTTCGAACTAACCTGCAGTACAGAATAACGGGTTATTGTCAGCACAACATAATACGCACCTACAGTAATAAACCACCAGGAATATGAAAGAAAACCCAGAATACAATTACCGAGTGCATAAGCAATGTTAAACGCTATACTTGTATAAGGACCTATTGCATAATTTAGAACCTTCATTCTTTGATGCCCTTGAACATTGGGATGAGTGCAATCAACATAACGATTCCAAGCAAGCCTATGATTGTACCCCAAACAATCTGTTCCCACACAAGGCACATACACATGCCTATGCCGAGCACTAATACAGCTGTAACAGCATATATTGTGCGAATCGCATTTCTGCCATTCATCTTCGGCAGCCTTTTGTTTTCCAGCTTGCACCAGGTAAGCACCGTGATAATACTGAGAACGATGCCCACCGAACCGAAAAGGATACCTTCTGTGAAGGCATTCCATTCCGGCAGAAGGACCATGCACATACCGAGGGCAAAGAACACCCCGCTCACAGTACCCATTAGTAATGCAACAAAACTACTCTTTTTCATTTTCTGATCTCCTTTCATTAAACCAACACTTGTATTTTTATTGCATTTATAGTATAATACCTTTGTTAATGTAAAACAATCAACAGTAAAGGACCAATTGTTGAAATAATAGAAATAACGACCATCAAATATGTCGTAAATGTTGGAATAATGGAGAATGGTTATGAATGTAAAGAACAATAAACGCCGCAGAGAGTCCCAGGAGAAAATCGAAAAGGCCTTTATAGAAATACTGCAAACTCGTGAGATCAAGGATATTACGGTTTCGGAGCTTATTCAAAGAACCAAGCTAAACCGCAGTACCTTTTATGCAAATTATATCGACATATTTGACCTCGCCGATAAGACCAGGGAAAAACTTGAAAACGAGTTCAGCAATCTGTTTGCTGACTACGATTACTATACCGAGCATACCGGTGCTGAAAAGATGTTTTCACATATCAAAGAGAATCAAATATTTTATCAAACCTACTTTAAACTGTGTTATGATGATAAGCACCTGGTATCAATATATGATACCAATCGAGTCGAAAAAGAACATATGGAAGCTAACCTTAAGTACCATATAGAATTTTTCAGAAACGGCCTAAATGCCATTATAAAACTATGGCTTGCAGGCGGATGCCGGGAATCTCCAAAAGAAATGGCAGAGGTGCTGAAAGCAGAATATAGAGGCCGTTAAAGTAGTGTTTTCATGCCAATCTCTACCGAACAAGTCGTTGCTGAAATACTTGTTTATACTGAGTTTCTTTAAAAAGTAAACGTTGTCTTTTTATTGAATAATGGTATTACTGGTTATTGCCTAACAAGCAGTCCCCCTTTGGCGATCTTGCACCAAAGGGGGACTGTAGAGTATATTAAGGACGCTTAATAACTATGGATATCAAATAATTTAGCATTTATGTGCTTCGTTACTATGTAATTCTCGGCGTACAGGATGTTCTCCATCAACTAAGACCATGGATCCAATCGGACTTCAAATAGAATATCAGGTAAACTATAGAGCTGACCGTCCAAGTCAGGGGGTAGGCACTGAAAATGACCCAGCTCTCCTGCACAACGGGAACCATGATCTGGATATAGAGGACGCGAAGAACGCACCAAGCCCCCAGCATGATAACCATAGGGATCATAGGCTTGCCTGCTCCACGCATGACAGCAGCGATGCAGTGGGACATTGACAGACAGCAGAAGAACAGTGCCTCTACTCTGATCTGCTTAATGCCTACGGCTACAGCAAGAGGATCATCCTTAATAAACAGCTCCATAAGGGGCTTAGCAAACAGAAGCATGAGCACACCGACGATCTCTGCTGCGACCACGCCGCAAATGATGCCGAAGCGGACCCCTTTCTTGGTTCTGTCGTATTGTTTTGCCCCTAAGTTCTGACTGACGAAGGTAGTCAGCGCCATAGTAAAGCAGGTCACAGGCAGGAAGGCAAAGCCCTCTAACTTCGCAAAGGTACCACAGCCGGATGCAGTAGCCTGTCCGAAATGATTGATATTGGTCTGCACGATCACATTAGCAAATGCAATAATAGAGTTCTGAATGCCGGAGGGTAGGCCGAATCGGATGACCTCCCACATATGACTCCGGGAGATCCTCATTTCGCCCATACTGAGACGGTAATCGGCATCTACACGGAACAGACGGATCAGACAGAGGATCATGCTGACAAACTGAGATATGGTCGTTGCCAAGGCAGCAGACCATACTCCCCAATCAAGGAGACCAACGAATAACAGGTCCAAAAAGATGTTAATAATAGAGGAAATGATCAGATAGTACAACGGGTGCTTGCTGTCGCCTACAGCTCTCAGAATACCCATGCACAGGTTGTACATAGAGGTAGCTAAGATGCCGATAAAATAAAAGCGGAAGTACTCAATTGAGTAAGGCAATACCTCCGTAGGAGTCCCCATCCATCTCAGCAGAGTCGGTGTAATGCCCACACCCAGTGCCGAGAGGAACAACCCGGACAGGAAGCCAAAGATCAGCGTTGTGTGAATGGCCTTACGCAGATTCTCCCTGTCCTGTGCTCCGAAATATCGAGCGATCACAACGCCGGCACCTACAGCGATACCGCCGAAGAAGCCAACCAGCATAAATACCAAGCTGCCGGAGGAGGTTACTGCAGTGTACTCCGCCTTAGAGCAGAATTGACCCACGATCAAGGCGTCTGCCGTATTATAAAGCTGCTGAAAGATCTGCCCCAGAAGGATGGGTAATGCAAAAATCAGCATTCCCTTCCAAATAGAGCCCTCCAATAATGTATCCTTTTGTTTCATATTCACCCTTCTTTCTTCAGAATATTATAGCATCAAAGACTTTCTCCGTCAAGGCATCCCTGTAATTTCATCTTTTTCATTGACTTATTGCCAAGTTCCCTGTATAATTGACATGATCCTCTAAATAACATCCATGGCTTCCGTCCCCCGGAGCCAAACAAAGATAGGAGACTTCCCTATGAAGAAAGTTCTGATCACCCTACTGGTCCTGCTCCTTTTGGCAGGCCTGTTCATTGCGGCGTATTATTTCTTATGGACCCCTGAGAATTTTGCTGCTCTCGGCGAGAAGAAAATGGCCGAGGGAAATTACGAGGCCGCCGCTGAACGATACGAGATCGCTGTTGATCTGGAGCCTGCAAACCACGACTACGTGATGGCCCTGGTCGAGGCATATACCGGCGATAACAACTACACCAAGGCAGAGCGGGCTCTGGTTCGTGCGATCCGTGCAAATCCCACCGCCGCCCTGTACTGTAAGCTCTCTGAGCTCTACGTAGAGCAGGACAAGATCCTGGATTCCCAGCTGATGTTAGACACCATAACCAACGAGGCTGTCCGTGCCGAGGTAGAGGCTCTGCGTCCCGAGAGTGCCCAATTCAGCCATGACAGCGGCAACTATGACAGCTATATTGAGGTCAGCATCCAGGCCTTGGGAGGTACGATCTACTATTCCGTAAATGCAGACTATCCCTCCTCTCATTCCGAGCCCTACTCCCGGCCCATTGTATTAAGTGCCGGTAAGACGGATATTCAAGCCATCGTTGTTGGGGATAACGGACTGGTGTCTCCCATTGCCACCGCTAATTACGACGTAGTGGGCATGGTGGAGGACATTACCTTTGCCTGTCCCGAATTAGAGGCTATGCTCCGTGAGCAGCTCTACATTCCCCGTACCGATTCCATTAAGACCAGCGACCTGTGGGAAATGGAAAGTCTCAAATACCCCACAGATGCTACCACTCTCGAGGACCTTAAGCACTTCCCTGCTCTCAAGGACCTGGATCTCCAGGGTTGCTCCATTGAGGATTACAGCCCCCTGACCTATGCTACGGGCCTTGAGATCCTCAATCTGACAGGCAATTTAGTATCCTCCGATGCACTGGAGTCTATTGGCCAATTGATCACCCTTAAGGAGCTGTATCTCTCCGGCTGTGGGATCTCCGGCATCTCCTCCTTGCAGGAGCTTGTTAGCTTAGAGTCTTTGGATCTGTCCGATAACAGTATCAAGGATATTTCCCCTATTACCCCCATGAAGAACCTGGTTCGGCTCAATCTTCGTTCCAATGCGGTCTCCTCCCTAGATGCACTTTCCGGCTTAACTACCCTCCGGGAGTTCAATATTTCCTTTAACTCCGTTTCCACCCTGGCACCCCTGCAGCAGTGTATGCATATGCAGATCCTCCACGCCGAGAGGAATAAGCTCTTAAGCGTAGGTGCCCTGGGTCATATGGTAGATCTCAGCGTTCTTGTGGTCTCAGGCAATCAGCTTGAGGACATTAGTGCATTGGGCAATTGCACCCGTATGACAGAGCTCCGTGTAGATAATAACCTGCTGACCTCTATTGATTGCATTTCCAAGATGCCCGAGTTAACGTATTTGGATTGCAGCTACAATCAGATCGAGGGGATCCCCGAGCTGGATCCCATGAGTCGTCTGCAACAGTTCTACGCAAGCTACAATCAGATCCCCTCTGTAGCTTCCCTGGCAGGCTTACCCGAGCTGACCTATGTAAATGTAGACTATAACGAGCCCATAGAGGATATTGAGGTCCTTTCCTCCTGCAGACTATTGGTGCAGGTCAATGCCTTCGGCACCCATGTCAAGGAGGTCAAGCTCCTGACAGACTACGGAGTCATCGTCAATTTCGATCCTTCCTTTGCAGATCAAGATACCGAGGACTGATGCATTATGGACTACAGAGATTTTCTCTGTAGTCCATTTCTTTTTTCTTGCCAAAAACAGGAATCCATGCTATTATGGAGGGGAAGATCATATATAGGAGGATCCCACATGAGACGCTCGCTTTCTTTTCTTCTGATCCTTTCCCTGGTTATTCCTCTGCTCCCTATCCTACCCACCTACGCAGCCCCGGCGGACTTGGGTGCTATGGTATACAATATGCCTACGGAACAGAACCTCTTCCTTACTCTGTATAACGGCGGTGATTCCGGCCTACGCTGGAATGCTTCGGGCTTGGGAGAGATCAACAGCGATATCCATCTGTATGGGGTCAACGGAAGCAACTGCAGCTTTAAGCTCCACCTTGCAGAAAACGGATGGTACGGCATTAAATTTATCAAGGCTAACGGTGTTGACCGCTATGTAGACGTAGACGGTAAATCCACCGCAGAGGGAAAGGTGCTCCATATTTGGGAGAGTGACGACGGTAAGCTCATTGGGAACAATCACCGTCAATTTGCCTTCTACAAAGCCGGCACCGATGCACAGGGAAATCAGCTCTATTATATCAAGCTCCGTCACAGCAATATGTGGGTCGGCATGGAGAACAATTCTGCCGCCTCCGAGAGCAAACTGGTGCAGACAGCCAAGAATCCCCGAAAGTGGTACGTAACTCCCTCCACCGTACCCACCAAGGCCGGGGAGGTTCTTCCCTGGACTCAGAGCAACAGCCTGTACTTTGAGCTCTTTGCTCGGAACACCATGCTGTCCGTCAGTGTCAAGAACCGTGAAGGAAACATCGAAACCGACGGCATGGGCTTAAATCTATACAACATCGGTCAGAGCAGTCGATGGCTCCTACGCTACAACAGCAGCTACAAGGCCTATGAGATCGCCTCTACCAAATATGAGACAGAGAACGGCTTAGGCCTAACAGGCAAGGTCTGGGACACCGCCTCCGAGGCTGCAGATACAGCTCTCAATATCTGGTCCAATCAGAGCAAGACCTACAACGAGAATACCAGCCAATTGTGGCGTTTTATCGGCAACAGCGACGGGAGCTACTATATTTACAACGCCCGTAGCGGCAAATACGTTTGTATTAACGGCAGTGATCTCACCCAGGGAGAAAAATCTCAAGCACAGGCCTTTCTTCTCTCTCCCCTTTCCACCAATTCCTCGTCTTCATACGGTAATCTGTTCTCCGAAGATCGTGAAGAGCTTCGTTGGATGAAGGGGATCCCGGACACCGCCCTACTCTCCGAGATCAATCTCCCCGGCACCCACGACACAGGGACTATGGCAGTCGTACAGGATATGAGCGGCGTTTTGGATAACACCTCTATTACCAAGTGTCAGAAGCATTATTTCGAAGAGCAGCTTGCAACCGGAGTCCGCAGCTTCGACATCCGATGCAATGCAACCTCGGATAGCAAAACCGTCAATGACGTTATGATCATTCACGGTAACGGGCTGATCCAGTGCTATAATCGCTATGGTAAGAAGCTAAGCCTGGGAGAGCTGCTGGAGATCGGCAAGCTATTCCTGTCCCGTCAACCCTCCGAGACTCTAGTTTTCCTCATCAAGCCCGACGACGGCACCCACGAGGACCTCGCCCGTACCTTAAAGGCCTATATACAAGAGAATCCCACCCTGTTCTGGAGCTCCGATACCGTTCCTACTCTCAGACAGGCACGGGGCAAGATCGTTCTACTCCGCAGATTCGAGACCGACAGCTCCAATTCCATGACCGCCTTCGGTCCAAATCTGACCCTGTGGGACGATCAGGACTACAGCTCTGTGAAGGGACTGATCAAGCTCCCCGGCACAACAGGCTCTGCCGTATATATCCAGGATGCCTACTCCCAAACCGGGGGAGCAAAAAAGGAATATATCGCCGGTGCCATAACCCAGAGTGCTTCCGTACCCCGTAATGCATACATCTACAACTACACAAGCTGTACCCTGGGCTTTGTCATTGATACCAGCAGAGACGTTAACAGTTGGCTCTATGATCAGACCTTGACCGGTAAGCGTTTAGGCAATGTAATGATGAACTATACGGATCTTGTGATCAATCAGAAGATCTATGGCTCCAATCGATTCTCACAGCCTGCTGTGGATACAGAGGTTACCATTCGCCACAGTTTGAATTTGGCAAGTGATATTTCTTTAAATTACCTGGTCCCCGCTTCTCAGCTTTCCTATTACAGTTCCTTCTATTTAAGCTGCTCCATGCCGCAGTACAGTAACGGCGTACTGACAGGCAGCAAAACCGTAACCCTCACTCCCGTTTTGAAGGACGGCTACTACAGCTTCACCTTAGAGGGACTTACCGCAGTTCAAATCGGGGATCAGATCACAGCCAAACTGTTTATGAGCCGAGATGGGATCCAATATTGCTCCCCGGAGGATATCTACTCTATTGCAGATTATGCCTATAATCAGCTGGCCAAAACCGATATTTCCAAGGAGCTGAAGGTCCTCTGTGCTCACCTGCTTCTCTACGGTGCCAATGCACAGCTCTTCAAGGGCTACAGAACAGATACTCTCTGTAACAGCAAGATGACCGATTCTCACAGGGCCTATTTGACGGATCTGTCAACCGTCACCTTCGGGAATCATAACCGTATCTTGTCAGATATGGAAGATCCGGTAATTACTTGGGCAGGTAAGGTTTTGGACCTGAATACAGAGATCCGACTCCGTTTTGTTTTCGATCCCACAGCCTTCAGCGGTGAGATCTCCGACTTAGAGCTTCATTTAAGCTATGATGATATCTATGGCAACCTCCAAACTGCAGTTGTAACCAATCCGGAGCTGTATCACAGCGAGCTGGGATACTATTGCTTCTCCTTCAGCGGTCTCCTAGCATCGGAGCTGCGGCAGGTCCTAACCGTGGCAATATATGAAGGTGATCAACAGATCAGCCAGAATCTTCAGTACAGTGCAGATACCTACGGCAACGGTAAGACCGGCAATCTTGAAGCTGTTTGCAGAGCAATGATGGCATACAGCGACGCAGCCAAAGCCTATTTCATGTCTGCTGAATAAGTCGCTACTGCGACTTATCCCCACAGCATAACTGTGGGGACCTGTAAAAACGGCTGTTTTAAGCCGTTTTTACAGGTTTGCAGCCATTATACACTGTGTTTTTTCCACCGAGTATCTTGATACTCGGTGGAAAGGTGCAAGGGTTTTGCGGTAAAACCGCAAAAATCCTTGCACTTGAACAACGCAAAATAGTCCTGAAAGCCTTGGCTTGCAAGGACGATTGCGTTGTTCAGTACACATTATTTCCTCACAAATTGACAGGATGAAAGCCCTGTGGCGGAATTCCGCCACAGGGCTTAAGCTATGCTATAGTGGATCAACTGAATACAGACTCGTTGAGATAGTAGATCTTATGGGAGTTCTTCTTAAGAGCCGCAGTAGTGCCGGGGACGATGATGAAGTAGACCTTGCTGTCCTTGCACTGCAGACCCTCGATCTCCAGCTTGCCTACGTTGCTGATCTTGACCAGCTTGAGGTAGGTGCCGGAGCTGTTGACCTTGGCGATCTGGGGCGTATCCCCATCAGCACCGCCGGAGAGATACATACGGGACTTGGAGAAGAAGTCCAGACCCTGGAAGGAGCCGTTGGGACGGATGATAGCACTGCCGGACTGGGTGTTGGTCCACAGATGGGCCTTCTTAGCGCCGGAGGTACGCATATCAACTTTCTTGTTATTGTCCAAGAGCTTATTCAGAGAGGTGGTATTATAAGCAGAATAGTTGACCTTAGAGCTGTTCTTAGTCTGAATACGGAAGATGGTGGTATCACCGCACACAGCGGCAGCAACACGGTAGTTATCGCCCATGCGATAGCCGGTAGCATTCGCGTAATTCATATAGGTAAAACGGCGCAGATCGGTGTAATCGTAGTTCTTGCCTGCAGAGTACTGAATACGGGCGATCTGCAGAGACCAGTTGTAGCCGCTGTCGGTATCGGCCTTACAGCCCATATACATGTAGTTGACCCCGTTGTAGGTGTACATATCCAAGCTCTGACCGTGACCGCAGTTGGTGAAGGTCATACGGTCTACGTAGTTGGCAACCTTGTTGGTCTTATCCATCTTGAGACGGGAGACGTAGGTGGTGGCGTCTACACGCTGGGTAATGTAAATGTAGGTGGAGCCGATGTAGAAGTTCTGTACGGCACGGCCGAGAGGCAGGCCCTTGAGGGTGTATGCCAGGGTTGCTTTCTTGCTGACGGTGGACTTGGGAGTGGCTGCAGAAGCAGGAGCGATGCAGGCTACCAGACATACGATAACCAGCACCAGGCAGAATAGCTTTACAGTCAATGCTCTTGTTTTCTTGCTCATGGTTGTTCCTCCATTCAAATTACCCAATTACCTTGGGCTTATAGATATATATTACCACCAAATACAGGAAAAGTCAACGATTTTTAGATAAAACTTGCAATTTCTAACAATTCGGGGGAGACATCCATAGAAGCAGGGTCCTCAGTCAACTACCGCTCTTAACCCCGTAGCAGACTCAAATGCATCCAGCTCATAGCAAGGGAACAGGATCGTCCAATCCTCCTCATCGTGTCGGAAGCTGAGCTCGTAGTAGGGCTTATAGAGGATCACACCGTTGTTCTCCTTGATCTTATACTGTGCATAGGGCTCATCACGGAATTCCTGATCCTTATTCCACCCTATGACACCAATACGCTTGTCGATCCTGCGGATCTGACGGAGAGCAGAACGGGGAATGGAATATTTTCCATCCAGGTCTGCAAAAATCAGTTCTGTTTCTCCCCCGAACAGCTTAAAGCTCCCGTGCATATACGGGGTGCTTGTCATGGCAAAATTGCAATACTTGACATTTCCATCCTTTACCTTGTACCTGCACACCAGGACATCTACATCGGGAGCATTGGCAGGCACACCCAGTTCACGGTAAATCGCCTGCTGAATACCCTCTGACTTAGAGACCAATACAGAGGTCTCCTCATGTTCATCCAAAGCCTTCATTTTACGGATGCTCATAAGCTTCAGGATCGCCCATACTACCAGGCATCCGCCTGCGATCCAGAACAGGTATCCCGCATTCTCATAAGCCTGTGCAATGGAGGGTCCGTCAAACTTAGCTAAGGCCTTAAGGATACCCGTAGCTACAAGGAGGGTGCCTGCACCGCAGAGCCACTGTGCTCCTCGCAGAACAGCAGGGAGCTTAGACTGCTCCAGATATTCCTCCGCTTCTGTCACTGTGGATTGTAGTGTTTCCTCCATAGCCGAGGTGGTTTTTTGGACTAAAAACTGTTCCAGGTTGAGAACTTCATTCTTTTTGTTCTCTGTACAATCAATACCAAATAAGGGCTTCATACGTCACTCTCCTTTACACTGCGTAATAATAACTGCAGACTCTCTCTGCAGGCTCTCTTGCGGTTATCCCGACGATCTCCCGACAGAACGAGCTTCTTTTGGACCATGCCATCCTTACAGGCACAGGCCAGGTAGATCTCCCCTACATTAGGGTTCATGGGGTCTGCGCCGGGTCCTGCATTGCCTGTTACAGACAGAGCATAATCGGCACCAAGACGCTCCCTCGCCCCCTGTGCCATTTGTGCAGCCACCTCAGGGCAAATAGCCCCCTTTTCCTCCAGCAGATCCCGGTCTACTCCGAGGCATTGCTCCTTGAGCTCATAGGCATAGGAAATGATGCCGCCCAAATAGACCTTGGACGCACCGGGGACCTCTGTAAGCAAGGCCCCCAGGAGTCCGCCGGTACAGCTCTCTGCTGTCACCAAGGACTTCCCCTGCTCCGTCAATAGGGAAATAACTTCTATAGCCTCATCCATTGTAACGAACCTTTACAAGCTCTGTATTCTGCAGAGCTCTCTCGATCAAGGCCTCAAAGTCCAGACCCTCGCAGGCCTTATCCACCTGCTTAATGGTAGGCTTGGTCTTGGGATGACGAGGAGTGAATACGGTACAGCAATCCTCATAGGGCAGGATTGAGGTTTCCATGGTGCCGATCTTACGGGCAATGGTCACGATCTCCTCCTTGTCCATACCGATCAAGGGCTGGAAAATAGGCAGAGTAGTAGCGGCCCCGGTAACAGCCATGGCCTGCATGGTCTGAGAGGCGACCTGTCCCAAATTCTCCCCCGTAACCAGTGCTTCACAGCCATGATCTCTTGCGATCCGCTCAGAGATCTTCATCATGAACCTACGCATAATGAGGGTGAAGTATTCCTCGGGGCAATTGTCCCGGATGGCCTCCTGGATCTCTGTAAAGCCCACCACGTTCACGGTCATTCTGCCACAGTAACGGGTCATGAGACGGGCAAGCTCAAGAACCTTGTCCTTAGCCAGCTCGCTGGTATAGGGATAGGAGAAGAAATGGACACATTCCAGCTCCACGCCACGCTTGGCTATCATATAGCCTGCAACGGGAGAGTCGATGCCCCCGGACAGGAGGACCATTGCACGGCCGCCTACGCCGGTAGGCAGGCCCCCTGCACCGGGATCCGCAGGACCGTGAACATAGGCTGCACGGTCACGAATTTCTACATAAACCGTGTACTCCGGGTTATGAACATCGACCTCGATCTCAGGCACAGCCTCGGCGATCCGTCCGCCGATATCCTGGGAAATACCGATAGAGGTCAGAGGGAACCGCTTATCAGACCGTCTGGACTCCACCTTAAAGGAGCGGACAGAACGGAGATCGTCCCCCAAATATGCCATGGCGGTCTCGAAGATCTTGTTCAAGTCCTTCTCACAGGGACGGCAACGGCACAGGCTGATAACACCGAAGATATAGTGGCAAGCATCCCATGCACCGTCCAGATCGCAGTTCCCATTCTCCGGCTCTACGTATACCGTAGATTGAACGATGGAAACACGGAACTCGCCGAAGGGACGCATACGACGGGAGATATTGGTCTTGAGACGGTTCTCAAACTGGAAACGGTTGCCGCCCTTGAGAACGATCTCACCTAACTTAAGCAAAAATACTTCATTCATTGGATTTTATCCTACCTTTGTGAAAATTGATATGATCTGTATTGTACAGCCTCTGCAATATGCTGGGGCTGAATTTCAATGGAATAATCCAGGTCTGCAATGGTTCTTGCCACCTTGCGGATCCTGTCATAGCTTCGGGCTGTAAGGCCCAGGGACTCAAAAGCCGCCTCCATAATGGCAGCGCAGGGATCACTGAGCTCGCAGTATTTCCGCAGCTCCCCGGTCTGCATATGGGCATTACAGCCACAGCCCGTCCCTTGGAATCGCTGTCGTTGTATGGTGATGGCCTGCTCCACGCGGCTCTTAATAGCTGCAGAGCACTCTGCCCGTTCATCCCCTCGCAGCTCCTGGAAGTCCAGAGACGGGACTTCGATGATCAGATCGATCCGATCCAGCAGTGGCCCGGAGATCCTGGAGTGGTAGTTGCGGATGGATTGCTCCGTACAGGTACACCGTCCGGAGGGATGTCCGTACCAGCCGCAACGACAGGGATTCATGGCGCAGATCAACTGGAATCGGCTGGGGAAGGTGGCGGTACTGTTGGCACGGGTAATTGTAACAATGCCTTCTTCCAAAGGCTGTCGCATGACCTCCAAAGTCTCCTTCTTAAACTCCGGCAGTTCATCCAGGAATAATACTCCCTTGTGGGCAAGGGATATTTCACCTGGCTTGGGCACAGAGCCGCCGCCGGAAAGACCAACGGAGGAAACCGTATGGTGAGGAGAACGAAATGGTCGACTGCTTACAATGGGAGATTCCGGAGACAGGAGCCCCATGATAGAGTGGATCTGCGTTACTTCCAGAGTCTCTTCTACGGTCATGTTGGGAAGAATGGACGGCAGCCTCTTAGCGAGCATACTTTTCCCCGATCCGGGAGGTCCCACTAACAGCACATTATGGGAGCCTGCGGCAGCGATCTCCAGAACACGCTTCGCAAGCATCTGTCCCTTCACATCTGCAAAATCCGGCAGGGACATGGCACTTGCCTCCGGTGTCCATACCGCCTCGAAGGGCATGGTAGTCTCCCCTCTCAGGGTAGATATGAGCTTGCTCACATCGGACACGCCAACCACACGAATATCTCCTGCCAAGGTCGCCTCTCTTGCATTCTCCGCAGGAACAAAAAGGATCTCAAAGCCTGCCTTCTTGGCGGCAATTGCCATAGACAGCATACCCCGAATGGGTCGAAGCTTCCCTTCCAGGCTTAGCTCTCCCAAGAAAGCCGCCCGCTGCTTGGGCAAACGGCAATATCCGCTTGCGGCAAGAATACCCAATAGGATGGGCAGGTCATAAATAGTACCGCTCTTCTTGGTATCCGCAGGTGCGAGGTTTAATGTGATTCTCCCCGTGGGAAATTTAAAGCCACTGGTTTTAATGGCAGCCCGAACCCGTTCCCGGGATTCCTTTACTGCCGCATCCGGCAAGCCTACAATATCAAAGGCAGGCAAGCCACCGGAAATAAAGCATTCCACTAACACGGAATAGCCCTGTATTCCATTGATCCCAAGGGATTCTACTCTGGCAATCATGGAACTTCACCACTCCCCTCGTTCGTCTGAAAGATTTGATTGAGCAGATCCCGTTCCGAAGGTGTGGGATCTACATAACGCAAATATTTTCCCAAATCATGTCCTGTGTAAAATATGCGGTCCGGTGGAACAGCTTCTTTTAATGCAAGGAGCTGTTCTAAACGCTCTTCAAAGGTATCTCCGGAGAAGTCGCCCATGTAGAACCGCCCTCGACCTCCCTCCAATTCAAAAAATACCCGGAGAGAGTAGCCGGCACCCTTAGAATTCTTATGAATACTTAAGGTTAATTCTGTAAGTTCCTCCACGGGGCAAGAAACGGTCTCTGTGTTAAAGGAATTAAATTTGTGAAGCATTCCGTCCTCTTCGTATGTCCATCGGCAGAAAATACTGAGAGGAAGGAACATAAATGCGAAACCTAATCCTATGAGCCATGCCGTCCACATTTTTCTGCGGAAACGAATATCGGAAGGCTTCTCATTCCTCCGATACTCCCTCCGCTCCTTGGAAAAAAGTGGATAAACCGGCTTCCAACGGTGATCCCCGTATTTGATTCTCTGATTCCCGAAAATGGGCGTCTTCCCCTCATAGCATGTCACAACAAAAATAAACGCACTAAAGAGAACATAGAAAAAGAAAGGCCATCGCATAAGCTCTCCCCTATCCACAGCCGCAATGATATTGGGATCAGAAAACATAATATTGCGGAAAATCTCCATTGGAAGAAAAAGCAACATTAAAAATATAACCACTATGAACGAGAAGGAAATAAAATATATGCAACGATCCAAGGAGGACAAGGGCGGTGTCTTGGGTCCGCTTTTTTTCTTATTCTTCTTTGCTATTCCTCTCACCTCCTACTACTTCGATCATATCATACTACAAAAAGCCGCCAATTACAAGTATATTTCCTATTCAAGTGAAATAAAAACCACCCCAAAGTCTTGGAGTGGTTTCATGCGTATCATAAGTCAAGAGGTCTTATCCCATTCCGCTTTCACAGCTTGGCGGTGTGCCTCCTGCTCTGTCCACATTTGCCGCAATCGAGTCAAAGGGTCTTCGCAGAATAAATCTTCCTGCGTGATCCCGTAAATCTCAAAGGATTCTTTTTCAGAGGAGACGTGTTCCAGAGACAATGCAATCACATAATAGTCTGCATCCCTTTGGGTCAGTTCATCATGAATCTGTAAGAGCCGTTCCAAGCATCTGTCCGCCGAAAGAATATCATCCTGAACAGTTACTTCAATATAACCGTATTTCCGTCCTATATCCTCCATGTTGTAGGCATGATCCAAAATAAGGTCTTTCATTACCAAGCCATGGGGCGAAAAGTATTTACCAAGGTTTTCCGTTTCACTGTATTTACAGAGTTCTCCCCTTACATGCAACAATCCGTCTATACCGCCGAGAGCATCCTCAACAACAGCATTATACTCCTGAACCAAACGATTATAGGTATTCTCGCCGGACAGAACTTGGTGTTCATAGCCATCCCACTGCAGCTCATAAGTATCTAAATCATAGTCAAGATAAAAGGAACTGTCGATGCTGCCGGGGCTGAATACTTCCACACGATAGCAATTGCTTTTAAATGCATAATAGACACTATCTATGACAAGACCCTTTTGGGGGTAGTTCCGGTCCAGATGAATCTGTGCCTTATTCCTAATATTTTCCATGATGATCACTTCATGATCCGGGAATGCGAAGCAAGAGCAAAGAAGCAGAGCAAGAGTAGAAAAACATACAATCAAAAGAATAACTCTAACGAAAGGCTTAACATGACTCATTTGATTCACTCCGTTCAATTTCATATAGACTATAGAAACGAAAGGATCCTATCCTAAACGCCATTTTATACTATTAGCATCATATCACAATATTTCCATAAATACAAGAGCGAAATATAAATTTTTGTCGTTTCCTTGTTTTTGGTGTTTACAAAACGGGATTTTAATGATAGAATAACACTGTCTGTAAAGAAATACTTTTAGGAGGTATTCATTTTGGCAAGAAAACTCAAGACAATGGACGGCAATACCGCCGCCGCTCATGTCAGCTACGCATTTACAGAAGTAGCCGGCATCTACCCCATCACCCCCTCCAGCCCCATGGCCGACTATGTCGACCAGTGGTCTGCACAGGGTCGCAAGAACATCTTCGGCAGCCGTGTTAAGGTCGTCGAGATGCAGTCCGAAGCTGGTGCAGCCGGTACCGTACACGGCTCCCTGGCAGCAGGCGCTCTCACCACTACCTACACCGCTTCCCAGGGCCTTCTGCTGATGATCCCCAATATGTACAAGATCGCCGGCGAGCTGCTGCCCTGCGTGTTCCACGTTTCCGCCCGTACTGTAGCAAGCCACGCCCTCAACATCTTCGGTGATCACTCCGACGTATACGCATGCCGTCAGACCGGCTTTGCTATGCTCTGCGAGACCAACACCCAGGAAGTTATGGACCTTGGTGCTGTTGCTCACCTGGCCTCCATCGAGGGTCGTGTTCCCTTCATCAACTTCTTCGACGGCTTCCGTACCTCCCATGAGATCCAGAAGATCGCTATTTGGGATTACGAGGACCTGAAGGAAATGTGCGACATGGATGCTGTTAAGGCATTCCGCAAGCACTGCCTCAACCCCGGGCGTCCCGTTATGCGTGGCTCCCACGAGAACGGCGACACCTTCTTCCAGCACCGTGAGGCCTGCAACGGCTACTACAACGCTCTGCCTGAGATCGTTGAGAAGTACATGGGCAAGGTCAATGAGAAGCTGGGCACCAACTACCAGCTCTTCAACTACTACGGCGCACCCGATGCAGAGCGTGTCATCATTGCCATGGGCTCCATCAACGACGTAGCAGAAGAAGTCATCGACTACATGAACGCCAATGGCGAAAAGGTTGGCCTGATCAAGGTCCGCCTGTATCGTCCCTTCCGTGCAGACAAGCTCCTTGCAGCCATCCCCGAGACCTGCAAGAAGATCGCTGTCCTGGACCGCACCAAGGAGCCCGGCTCCCTGGGCGAGCCCCTGTTCCTGGACGTGGTTACCGCTCTGGCAACTGCAGGCCGCAACATCCCCGTTATCGGCGGTCGTTATGGCCTGGGTTCCAAGGACACTCCCCCCTCCTCCATCTTTGCTGTCTACGAAGAGCTGGCAAAGGACGAGCCCAAGAAGCAATTCACCCTGGGCATCAATGACGACATAACCAACCTCTCCCTGGAGGAGAAGCCCTCCCCCAACACCGCAGCAGAAGGCACCATTGAGTGCAAGTTCTGGGGTCTTGGCGGCGACGGCACTGTTGGTGCTAACAAGAACTCCATTAAGATCATCGGCGACCACACCGACAAGTTCGTACAGGCATACTTCCAGTATGACTCCAAGAAGACCGGTGGCGTTACCATCTCCCACCTGCGCTTCGGCGACAAGCCCATCAAGAGCCCCTACTACATCAACAAGGCTGACTTCGTGGCTTGCCATAACCCCTCTTACATCATCAAGGGCTTCAAGATCGTCAACGACGTTAAGCCCGGCGGTGTATTCCTGATCAACTGCCAGTGGGATCTGGCTGAGCTGGAAGAGCACCTGACCGCAGAGGCCAAGCGCTACATCGCAAAGAACAACATTCAGCTCTACACCATCAACGCCATTGACCTGGCTGAGAAGGTCGGCATGGGCAAGCGTACCAACACCATTCTCCAGTCCGCATTCTTCTCCCTGGCAAAGGTTCTCCCCGCAGAAGAGGCTATCAAGTACATGAAGGCCGCTGCAGAGGCTTCCTACGCCAAGAAGGGCATGGACGTTGTTGAGAAGAACTGGAACGCTATCGACGCCGGTGCTACCGCATTCGTAAAGATCGACGTTCCCGCAGCATGGGCAGAGGCTGCCGATGCTTCCGAAGAGGTCGTTCTGGAAGGCAAGCCCGAGCTGGTCAAGATGGTCAAGAACATCCTCAACCCCATTGGCAAGATGGACGGCGACAGCCTGCCCGTATCTGCCTTCATGGATCATGTTGACGGTCAGTTCGAGATCGGTGCTGCTGCTTACGAGAAGCGCGGCGTAGCCGTTCTGGTTCCCGAGTGGGATGCCGACAAGTGCATCCAGTGCAACAACTGTGCATACGTATGTCCCCACGCTACCATCCGTCCCTTCGCCCTCACTGAGGAAGAGGTCGCAGCTGCTCCCGCAGGTGCAAAGATCCGTCCCATCAAGGCCGGCAAGGGCAAGGGTGTCTATCAGTACACCATGGCAGTATCTCCCCTGGACTGCATGGGCTGCGGTGTCTGCGTAGGCGTCTGCCCCACCAAGGCTATCACTATGAAGCCCCAGGAGAGCCAGCTTGCTGAGCAGGAGATCTTCAACCATATGGTCTCCAAGATTGCTCCCAAGCCCGACATTGAAGACAACACTGTTAAGGGCAGCCAGTTCAAGCAGCCCCTGCTTGAGTTCTCCGGCTCCTGTGCAGGCTGTGCCGAGACCGCTTATGCTCGTCTCGTAACCCAGCTCTTCGGCGATCGTATGTATATCTCCAACGCTACCGGTTGTTCCTCCATCTGGGGCGGCCCCGGTGCTACCTCTCCCTACTGCACCAACAAGGACGGCCATGGTCCTGCATGGTCCAACTCCCTGTTCGAGGATAACGCAGAGCACGGCCTGGGCATGTACACCGCTCAGAAGTTCATCCGTGAAGGCCTGGCCGAGAAGGTCAAGGAAGCCATGGAATGCGCTACCACCGAGGAGCGTAAGGCTGTCTGTGCTAAGTACCTTGAGACCATGAACGACGGTGAGGCCAACAAGGCTGCTACCGCTGCTCTGATCGCAAATCTGGAGTCCGATGTTTGCTGTGACACCGTTAAGGAAATCCTTGAGAACAAGGAATACCTGTGCAAGAAGTCCGTATGGATCTTCGGCGGCGACGGCTGGGCATATGACATCGGCTTCGGCGGCGTTGACCACGTTCTGGCTTCCAACGAAGACGTCAACATCTTCGTATTCGATACCGAGGTTTACTCCAACACCGGCGGACAGGCCTCCAAGGCATCCAACATCGGTCAGGTTGCACAGTTCGCAGCCGCCGGTAAGGAAGTCAAGAAGAAGAGCCTGGCTGAGATCGCAATGTCCTACGGCTACGTTTACGTTGCTCAGATCGCTATGGGTGCTAACCCCGCTCAGACTATCAAGGCCATTGCCGAGGCCGAAGCTTACAACGGTCCCTCCCTCATCATCGGCTACGCACCCTGCGAGATGCACTCCATTAAGGGCGGCATGATGCACTGCCAGGACGAGATGAAGAAGGCTGTTGAGTGCGGCTACTGGAATATGTTCCGCTTCGATCCCTCCAAGGAGACCGGCAAGTTTACTCTGGACTCCAAGGCTCCCAAGGATGGCTACCAGGAATTCCTGCGTAACGAGGCTCGTTACAGCCGTCTGATCCGTGAGTTCCCCGATCGTGCAGAAGAGCTCTTCGCACGGAACGAGGCTGCAGCTAAGGAGCGCTACGAGCACCTGCTGAAGCTGGTGGAGCTGTACAAGGACTAATTCATAGCTCCCTATAAAAGGGGCTGCTTCCTCGGAAGCAGCCCCTTACGCTATTACTTTGCACTATGTTTTGATAATATATACATATACCAAGGATCGGTCCGAATCAAAAAGCAAATAGCATTTCATGGTGCTGATTTCTTTCCCGACACGATCCAAATACATTTTTCGGAGTCCTGTACCATTAGGCAAATGTTCCGTCGGGATTTTTTCCTCTCCATGTGCTTGTAGTGAGCGGTTATGTCTATCTATTTGAGCATTAAACTGTGCAATATCCCACGAATCCGTCTCCGTCCAAGGTAGCTTCCTCAGTTCCTCATTGCTGTCATAGGCAATTACCCCGTAATCACGAAAATCAACCCCCATGTTAAAAAAGGAGTCATAGATGACTGTTCCATCTGCCGGCATGGAAATGCCAAATCGTTCAAATCCAAAGCCCTCAACGGTAATCTCTTCGTACCCACAAGCATTCAGCAAGTTAAAGCATATTAATATAAAAAGCAATAAAGAAATCCTTATACGGCAATACATGTGCTTCCTCCTATCCATAAATCTGCCACATTTCCGAAAGCATTAGGATACAGGGTATTCTACGGAATTGATCACAAGGATTTCTTCACTTTCCCATGCAAGATCAATATTCAGGTGATCACCCCAATCTCCCCTATAGATCCTTTCCGGCTCATCGCATATTGTAAAGTAGAAAGTATCCATGCCCTTATCTTCATATACATAAACATAGGTATTTCCGCCCAATGCCCCCTGATCGTCCACAACAACTTGGGCATAGTAATTCCCGGAGGGAGAATAAGCCGTTCTCTCTATCCATACCCTGCCAAAATCGCCAAATAGTACATTAAACACTGTCGTTACCATTGTTACCACAATAACCAACAGGAATAAAAGAATCACTCCTGCCCCTACGATCCATTTTTCTGCAGGCTTCATTTTCTTCGAGAACGCAACCTTTGAAAGTGTAATCATAGTGCAGAAAACAATACTCAGTATCATTGCAAGCCCAATCCACTTTGCCTCAGAACCATCGTAGAAAAACAAAGCGTTTACCATAGCCAAGGGAGCAAAAAACAGTAAAATAGGCTTTCTATATTCCCTCGCCTCTTTGCTACAACACCGTAAGACAGCAAGAGCAAGTCCCACTGTAGCAGTGAGCCAATAGTGAATAACAGGATTCTTTAGGGTAAAAGAGTAGCCCACAGTTTTGCAGATCAATACACCAACGGGTACCAACAACAGCATTCCCAATAGAATCCACGATAGTACCGAATTCCATCGTTTCATCATGCCTACTCCTTTCCCAAATACTTCCCGTACAGGTTCGACAGCAGGTAAGAAATTCCACACAAAAGGATCGTTAGCAGTATACCAATCATGAAGGCACTGTTCCCAAAAATATCAGTAAGTCTCCATTCATAATGGACGGCTCCCCAAATATATTCGATAAAGGCCGCAAAGATCAGACAGCAGACAGAGGCAACAGCAAAGGACTTTCTGCTATGATAGAACCGAATAAAATACCAGTTTCCCATAGACAACAGCAGAGCTGTCAGCGGAGCAACCATAGCAAATAGCCAATTACCGTTTTCAACTCCTGCAGGAACAGATGCCTCCATCCCTACTCCCTGTGCAACGAGCAGGAAAGAAATGTACAACAGCAAGGATTGCAGAACAGAAGCCTTCCACTGGCTGATCCGATTTAGCTTTCCTTCCTTCGGTATCTGTACCGCCGATTTCACCGGTTCCTTCATGCTTTCATACAGTCTACCGCAGTTCCCACAGCTTTTTATATGTTCTTCTACCAGCTTCCTGCTTTCCTCACTGCAGCATTCATCCAAATAAAGAGGGAGCAGATCTTTCACAACATTACAATTCATTTTCACATTCCATCCTTTCTTTTAACTTTTCCTTAGCCCGGTAAAATGTCACACGGGCCCAGCTTTCACTTTTTCCGTATATACGGCTGATTTCCTGTAAGCTCAATCCATCCACTACCCTGCCTTTCAACACCTGACCATAAGGCTCCTCCAAGGCATTGATACTATCGTGTAGCACCTTATAGGATTCTCCATCTATGTATACTTTTTCCGGGTCTACACTCACGGTCTCTATTTCCGACACTTCCTGTGGTTGAACCCGTTTCTGCTCTCGACACCAGGCGTAAAAGCAATTTTTACCAATACTACAGAGCCACACACCGACCTTTTCTCGATTCCTCAGGCTTCCAAAATTGATATAAGCTCTAAAAAAAGTCTCCTGTGTAAGCTCCTCTGCAAGAACAGGATCCCTACATAAGGAAAACAAATATCTATACACCAGTTCCCTTTTCTCCAGGAACAATTCCTCATAGTCCACAGCCGTCTCACCTACCTTTCACAGATTAGATGGATTTTCTCATGGTTTCGTTACATACTTTCTCATAAATTATAGCACAATTTTACCTAAAACGCAATTTTGCCCATAAATACAAGCTTCCTTAGATCAATTCCGTTGTTGCCTTTCCCGTCAAAATATGGTATTCTTTAGATATGCAAAACCAACAAAGGAGAACCAATTATGCGAAAGAATTTCGGAGCAAAAACAGCTGTATATCCTATGCCGGTCTTTATTATCGCTGCCTATGACGAACACGGCAAGGCCAATGCAATGAATGCCGCCTGGGGCGGCATCTCTGAGGAAAAGATGATCTCCATTTGCATCAGCGAGGAACACAAGACCACTGCCAACATCCTGTGCAACAGGGCCTTTACCGTCAGCATGGCTACAGCCGACTATGTAAAGGAATGCGACTACCTGGGCTTAGCAACAGGAAACAAGGTCCCTAACAAGTTAGAGGTCTGCGGCTTCCATACCGCAAAAAGCGAATTTGTCAACGCCCCTATCATTGAGGAGCTTCCTATGGCGGTGGAATGTGAGCTCATCAGCTATGATGCGGAAAGCTGCCGTCTGGTTGGCAGGATCGTAAACATCAGCATGGACGAATCCGTTCTCACCGATGGAAAGGTGGATTTATCCAAGCTCCATCCCATTTGCTATGACTCCTTCCACCACGGGTATCACGTACTCGGACAACGAGTCGGGAATGCCTTTGCAGACGGAAAGACCCTACTGTAAGGACGACAAACCCTGCTTCGGAATTTGCACCGAAGCAGGGTTGTTTATTTCATCCAATCCGTGGACTTAGGAAATCATAATTTTCAGCTGACTCCTCTACGCTCATGGCATATAGACCACATATCCTATTTTTATCCAGAGAGAAAACAAACCGAATTCTGTTCTGTCCCCCCTTTTCTTCCTCTGTACCATAAAATACCATATCCCATCCTCGAGCAGAAGTATATGCAGTTCCGTAGCTATACTTTTCAACGGAGAACCCTTGTTCCATATACCGATTCAGTTTCGCACCATACCATTGCTGCATATAGGCACAGAATTCCTCCCTATTCAGATCCGCAACCTGTGCAAGTCGCTCCCGGGTATTCCTGCACCACTGTTCTGCCCTACTCGAAAGAAGTAGGGACATCTCCCGATACAGCTCTCCGGGAATGTTGGCTATTACATCCGGCAGAAGAGTGTCAGGAGCTTTGAGAAGCTCCCAAGCCTCCTCATGGACCATATAAACCCCCGTTTCAGCTTCATAGGGCAGATAGCAGATTCCGTTGGGCAAACGGTATCCCCGACCCTCCAAGCTGAGTGTATCTTGCTCTCCTACCATGGTCTCAAAGGCCTCTGCAGGTATCATAATACGGGGGTCGTTCTGCCTTAATGCCGCATACCAAATAGCAGTTACATCATACGTGGAAGAATCATCCTCGACGGTTGTATAGTCCTCATAAACAGAGGTTTCAAACACCCACTGACCATGTTCGTCATCACTAAGCACGATCGTTATTTCCGGCATATGATCCTCCGGTGTCATTGCAAGAGCTTCGCGGCATTCCTCATAATAGGACGAGAAGTCTATATAGGAGGCCGCTTTCTCACCATCACCGGCACTTAATGCCTTCATGAATCCTCTGCATTCCCACAGCTCACGGAGATTAGAAAATGCCACGCCCTCTCCCCACTTTTCATGAACGGCAAGACTACCGAGAAGGATTACAGGAAGGATCATAATCATTGCTATGATCGAAAGCCACCAACGTTGTCGGATCTTAACCATACTCTTTTTCAGAACCTGTTCCTCCCGTTTCGGTTCGATCTGTGGAATATTAGGTAATTCCTTACTGCCGATCTGTTTTCTGCAGGTCTCACAGGACTTCAGATGCTCCTCTACAGCTTCACGACTTTTGTCCGAGCATACCTCATCCAAATACAGCGGAAGCAGATCCTCCACGATCTCGCAGGATAATTTCATTCCGATACCTCCTTTAGAATTTGTTGCTTGGCACGGTAATAGGTGACTCTGGCCCAGCTCTCCGATTTGCCGTACAGGGCTGCGATCTCCCGTAGCTTTACCTCACCCAAGGCGTGCATAATAAATACATCCCGGTAGACATCCGGAAGACCCCAAACAGCCTTACGAATACGAATATGCTGTTCCTTCTCCATCATGAGCCCCTCGGGATCGTCCGGGGCAGAGAGAGGTGTCTCCGTATCAATGTTTCTCAGGCGGCTCTTTCTGCGGCATTCCTTATACCACGCATTCTTTCCGATTTGACACAGCCAGGTATACAAGCTGCACCGCCCTTCAAACTTATCTATATTCTGTAACCCTCGATAAAAGGTCTCTTGTAAGAGCTCCTCTGCCATATCTTCATTTGCGGTCAAATGTAGCAGGAACCGATAAACAGAACGAGCATACTCCTCATATATTTTCTGAAAATCCGACAATTGGGCATTCCTCCCTTCTCTCTGTATAGGCCGCCTCATTCTTGTTCTTGGGTAATGCCGTAGAGTCTGTGAAACAGGCACGATATGCGATAGATCCAGTAAAGCAATCCCAAGGAGAAAACGGGTATCAAGCACCAAGGCACTGGGATCCTACGCAGCAGCAACACCATAGGACCGTGAATCAAATAAGCAGGCAAGGTATCCGCTCCCAGCTTTGTAAACCAATACCGCTTCCTCGGTGCAAATGCGATCATGAACACGGAAAACCCAGTCGCAACTCCGTATGCCAATAATCTGTATGCCCACCCATATGTCAACGGTCCATAGCCTTCCGCTTGATAGAAGAAGGATTCCGAGACCTGTGGGATAATAACCACAGCACCACATATACCAATCATTCCCATTACCACCGAGCATCGGTCCCTCTTATTGCCAATACTGTCACGCCGGCGGATAAGACCAGCGAAGAAGTAAGGAAAAAATACAATGCTTCGTGACAAGGAAAGTCCCCTATGAATAGCAGGCACATATCCCACTAAGCACCCAAGCAAAACAAAACCCAATAGAACAGGGATTGCCCATGCTTTCCTCCCGAATCTATACCAAGCCCGTCCTATCCCCATCCAAGTAACACCACTGAGCAAGTACCAAAGATACCACCAGGGTGTAAACAGAGCTTCCTTGTCTCCCGTGATAAGGACCACAGATAATTGTAATATACCGTAGAGCTTCAGAAGCCGTAGGCCTTGTCGTTTACAGTTCTCCTCTGAATTCACAAACAGTCCCGTCAGGAATGCAAACAGTGGCATATGGAAGCTATAAATCAATTTGTACAACCACAACAAGGTCTCTGACTCTTTGATTCCCGGCTCGATCCAATGACCTACTATCACAAGGTAGATCAAGAAGAATTTCAAGTTGCAATAGGTCGCATTCCGTATGGATATCATTTCTCTCACCCATAGGTTAGAGTCAACACTACCTGGAACGTTACAGCAGAAATCGAAAACAGTGCTTCGTGTAGCACAAAGCACTGTTTCAGTAGTGACTACGGAGCGTTACGTCGGAATCGGAGGTAGAACAGGAGGCTCCGAACTGCCCAGGAGATCCACTGAGCCAGCCATATTCCCCATAGTCCCAATTCCATGGGAATGGCAAGGATATAGCCCAAGCCTATACTAACCGCCCACAGCACACCCAGGGAAACAAAGGAGGGATAGGCAGAATCTCCCATAGCTCTCAGGGTAAAGGGCAGGGTATTGGACATAGGCGCAAAAAGCAGCAGAGACGGAACGCTCCACAGCAGGAGCCGCCTTGCCACAGTAAAGGCCTCCGCCGTCGGATGGAACCGATTGAGAAGGAACGGAAGCAGGGGCACAAATACCGTACAGGACAATATCATGAGCACTGTTGCAAGCTGATTGCAACGTTTGCCATAGATGTGTGCTTCCTTCGACTTCCCGGCACCTACGCACTTGCCTACTACGGTCACAGCCAAGTTGCCTGCAGACAAGGAGGCCGTGGTAAAGACCGTCAATACGGAATTGGCAATGGCATGAGTGCTGATAGCCGAGGTCCCAAGAGGGATCATGTACATCTTGGAGGTCAGATTGCCGAAGGAAATACAGATCTGCTCCAAGCCAAAGGGCAGGCTGATCCGAAGGGTCCGACGGAGCAGTCCCCTGTCAAAGCGGAACAAACTCCAAAAAGACATTCTCACAGGAGGCTTCCAATATAAGAGCAGGATCACCGTCAAAACAGTACCTACTAACCGTGCCAGGATCAATGCCCACACACTGCCTGCAATATCCATATCCAGCACGTTAAGAAACAGCACGCTGAACAGGAAATATGCCAGGTTGATCACGATGCTGAGGACTAGACAACGCCTGGATTCCCCCAACCCTCTGAGAATGGCAAAACCTGCCGTATAGACCGTAAAGATCAAAATAGACCATACACTGCCGGAGAGATAGACTCTCGCCTTTTCCAGGACCACAGGCTCTGCGTCGGCATACAGGAGTCTCAAGATCCCATCGGGGAACAGGAGTAAGGGAAGGCTTACCACCACACCTACCAGAACCGTTAGAAAGAAGCCTGTTGCGATCCCTCGTTTCAGTTGTGCCTCATCCCTGCCGCCCCAGCATTGTGCCACGATGACAGACGCTCCTGCCGAGATCCCTGTAAAGAAGCATACCATAAGCCCCGTTACAGGTCCCACAAGAGAAACAGCCGCAATAGAGGCCTCTCCATTCTTGCTGATCAGAGCCGTGGTGAGCATACTGATCAGCGTGATCGACAGATTATCCAGGATCCCCGGGATCATAAGACGGAAGATCTCCTGCCAGGTAAAGACGGAGCTTGATAAGCTCCGGGCGAGATATCTGTCTATAGCTTTTCGATTGAATATTCGGTGCATACTACCACCCTCATAGCTTCTTCATCTGTTCTGCAATTATATCATAACAATGCAAGGAATACAAGAATGTACACCGTAATTCTCCATGATGCAAAAAATTCATATTTTATTAGTTTACATTCAGGGTAAATTATGATAAAATATGAATCGAATTTGCTGACACCGTCATAAAAATTCGGTTGCTCAGAGCATCTCGTGCAAAGGAGGCGTTGAGATATCGACACCTATGATCCCAATGTGGACTATGAGAGTTATAAATATCACGGTCAGAGCAAAAACAGCCAAAAGAAGCAGAAGAACAAGAAAAAGCCCTACAGAGGACTGCGGATCACTGCGATCATTCTGAGCATCATCCTCTTCTGCGAGGCCACCTATTGCTTCCTGGTATTTACCAATATTCCCACCATTCGGTATTGGAGGGAACAGTTTATTTCTACCGCACTGTCTACCATGAGCCATCAATGGCTGGCAGATTGGTTCCTGCCTAAGTACATGGTAGATGACATCCGTATGCGGAAGGAGCAGGCCTTGCTCCAGCAGGAGGACGATATCAGCCAGCGTCCTACCCCCACCCAGCCTACAGAGGTTGACCCCCATGCTCCTACCGAGGAGTCCACTGCACCTACTGAACAGCCTACGGTAACGATTCCCGGTGAGGACCCTGCCGAAACCGCTTTCTACGAGCTGTTCTGGGAGCTGAACCGCAGTACCTTCGAGGCTTACGTTGAGAAACACCCCGACGTTCTAAAGAATGGCTGGGAGAATATTTCTATTAACGAAGCAGGCTTTGACAGAAAGGGGACCTCCATCTATACCAACATGGGGGAACAGGTCCTTGCATTGGATGCCAAGAATCAGATCCTCCTGATCCGTGTACAGGGTACCGGCTATTTAGGCATTCTTGCCATTGGCAAGGATCCTGCCCAGCTCCGCTGTGAGGCTTCCTCCGGTATCGGTAGCTACGGCCAGGATGTAGGCACTATCGTCAAGAACTCCGGCGGAATCATCGGCATCACCGGCAGCGGCTTCGACGATCCCGAGGGCAGAGGCAACGGCGGCAAGGTTGCCGGCTACACCATGTGCGAGGGAAAGAGCTACGGTGCTCATTTCGGCCTGGCAGGCTATAAGCGGATCGAGCTGACTTCGGACAACAGACTCTATATTGCCAATGCCCAATCCTCCGTCGCCGCTGACGTAACAGATGCAGTAGAATTTGCCCCTGCCTTGGTCGTTGACGGCAAAATGACCGTAGACGGATACAACGACTATAACGGCATCAATCCCAGAGCTGCTATCGGTCAATCCTCCAGAGGTGAGATCATGATGCTGGTCATCGAGGGTCGTCAGATCGGTCGTTCCATCGGTACCGACGTAGAAACCTGTGCCAAGATCCTTATGCGCCACGATGCCTATACCGCCATGAATCTGGACGGTGGCACCAGTGCTGTCATGTGGTACGACGGAGAATACGTTACCAAGTGCTCCAACGCAAATATCCAATCCCGTTCCCTGCCCAATGCTTGGGTATACGGCAACTATGAATAAAGATATCCCTGTTGCAGAAGCACAACTGCAACAGGGATATCTTATACGTTAATCTACAGCTTGTTCATCTATAGGAAGCGAGTATCTGTAATCCGCAAGACTAAACAAGTGATGGATGAAATCCTCATGGGATTTGTTTAAACAGATGTCAACAAAATTCTTTCTTTTTTCCGGGTCATAAAACAAATCCGTTGACAATTGCCATGAATCTTTGTATAATAGGGGTAGAATTTGCGAAGTATGGATTTTTGCAGGTTCCACGGAATTTACCGCCGCATTAGGCGGATAAGAAAGGATTTTTGCAATGATTTACACAACAGAAGTACAGCACATGTGTCCGGTTGCAAAGGGTGCATACCACGGCCCCGCTCCCATTCCCGAAGAGGGCAAGTGGGTACAGGCTAAGCAGATCAGCGACATTTCCGGCTTCACCCATGGTGTGGGCTGGTGCGCTCCTCAGCAGGGTGCCTGCAAGCTGACCCTCAACGTCAAGGAAGGCATCATCGAAGAAGCTCTGGTAGAGACCCTGGGCTGCTCCGGCATGACCCATTCCGCCGCTATGGCTTCTGAGATTCTGGTTGGCAAGACCCTTCTGGAAGCTCTGAACACCGACCTGGTTTGTGACGCAATCAACACCGCTATGCGTGAGCTGTTCCTCCAGATCGTTTACGGCCGTACCCAGAGTGCATTCTCCGAGGGTGGTCTGGCAGTGGGCGCTTCCCTGGAAGACCTGGGCAAGGGTCTGCGCAGCCAGGTTGGCACCATGTTCGCCACCAAGGAAAAGGGGCCCCGTTACCTGGAAATGGCAGAGGGCTATGTTACCCGTGTTGCTCTCAACAAGGACAACGAGATCACCGGCTACGAATTCATCAACCTGGGCAAGATGATGGACTTCATTAAGAAGGGCGACAGCGCCGACACCGCTCTGGAGAAGGCAAAGGGCCACTACGGCCAGTTCGACAACGCCGCCAAGTACATCGACCCCCGTCACGAATAAGAGGAGGTAGACACAATGGCATTGTTTGAAAGCTACGAAAGAAGAATTGACAATATCAACAAGGTTCTTGCCGAATACGGCATCGCTTCTGTTGAGGAATGCAGAGAGATCTGCAAGGCTAAGGGCTTTGATCCCTACGAGATCGCAAAGGCCATTCAGCCCATCTGCTTCGAGAACGTTTGCTGGGCTTACTGCGTCGGTGCCGCAATGGCTGTTAAGAAGGGCGTTAAGACTGCCGCTGAGGCTGCTGAGATCATCGGCCACGGTCTCCAGGCATTCTGCATCGATGGCTCCGTTGCCGACGACCGCAAGGTCGGTATCGGCCATGGCAACCTGGGTGCAATGCTCCTTCGCGAGGAGACCAAGTGCTTCGCATTCCTGGCAGGCCACGAGTCCTTCGCTGCTGCTGAGGGTGCAATCGGCCTGGCAAGAAGTGCCAACAAGGCCCGTAAGGAGCCCCTCCGTGTTATCCTGAACGGTCTGGGCAAGGACGCTGCACAGATCATCTCCCGTATCAACGGCTTTACCTATGTACAGACCCAGTTTGACTATGCTACCGGCAAAGTAAACATTGTCAAGGAAATCGCTTATTCCGAGGGCGAGCGTGCCAAGGTTCGCTGCTACGGCTCCGACGATGTCCGTGAAGGCGTTGCCATCATGCACCTGGAAGGTGTTGACGTTTCCATCACCGGCAACTCCACCAACCCCACTCGCTTCCAGCACCCCGTTGCAGGCACCTACAAGAAGGAATGTATCGAGCAGGGCAAGAAGTACTTCTCCGTTGCATCCGGCGGCGGCACAGGCCGTACCCTCCATCCCGACAACATGGCTGCAGGTCCCGCTTCCTATGGCATGACCGACACCATGGGCCGTATGCACTCCGATGCTCAGTTCGCAGGCTCCTCCTCCGTCCCCGCCCACGTGGAAATGATGGGCTTCCTGGGTGCAGGCAACAACCCCATGGTCGGCATGACCGTCTCCGTGGCTGTTGCTGTTGAGGAAGCAATGAAGTAATAGGGTCTCCCCTATTATCAACCTATATCCCAAAAGCACATCCTGTCCGAGAAATCGGACAAGATGTGCTTATTGCATAATTTCGACTTTTAGCTTACTGCTATTTTTCAATAAAACTTTGTAAGAGAATCCCACGTCAACTCATTAGGATAGCGTGGCAAGGGTTACCATTCACGCCATTCTTCCGTAATATCATCGCTGTATTCTTTCAGACCACAAGCAATGGCCCCGGTTTGGATCACTTCCCAGAGAGCCTCTCTTGCCTCTGTTTCAATAAGAGAATAATCTACCTTCTCGTTCAGGTCGTTGAGAGCCAAAACCAAAATCTTTACCTGTTCCATAATGGCATCATCTGAAGGCTCCGTCATTGCAGAAAGTGTTTCCAGGTAAGTATAAACCAGTGACTTGCATTCTTCGACATCGTCCATGGTATAGTCACAATCATCATCCTCCCAATCCTCCATGAAAGAAATCATGGGCTCAATAACGATTTCCATAGTCTTTTCCTTGTATTCATTCAGGTTCATATGCATTCTCCTTTAGATAGCAATATCATTCGGCCTCTTGTAATAAAGTGCCCCGGTTCCATAAGTTTAACATATTTGCAAATCAGTGTCAACAGCAAATAACAAAATCCATTCGGATGTACTATGTGTAATACTTACTTGCAATGATCATGGATCTATGATACAATGGTTCAGTAAAGGAGGTGGTTTTATGGCTAAAAAAATCAAACACGGTGCCCGACGACCACCCCTGTCAGCAACTGACAAGACCTTATATGCCATAGGGATCTTATTGTCCTTGGGAGCAATACTCTTTTCATTACTCTATTTTGGTCATGTATTTCTTGATGATCTGCATACTGCCGAGGGGAATGTTCTTTGGTTAAATAATGATACCGGGGTATTGTGTACCCTGCCTTTTGCCGCAGGCTTCTGTTTCCCTCTATTCCTTCTTCTCTGTATTGGTAAAAGGAAGCGAATCCCTATTTTGGGAAATCCCAACTATAAGACAAAGCTATTCTCCCCTACTGTAAAGGTCTATCCCCTGAGCTCTTCTCAATATATGGACAATTTCTCTAAAAGAGAGAGGACCATTCTCAAATTTATGACCATATACCTACCCATCATGTTGCTCCTGTCTCTTGCGATCTATCCGATGGGGATCTATCCCCGAGAGGTATACCTGGAAAGCGACACCCTTGTTACATATAATATGTCCAATGAGGAAGTCCATCGGGAACACGTCAGCAAGGCAAGCTCCCTTAGGATCGATACAAATGGTGAAGGTAGGCACGATGGCTTACCTGATCGTGTCCGTCTCATCATTTCCTTCCCCGAAGAAAGCTATGACTTTATTCTGCCCCGAAACAGAGAAGCCTTAGAAAGGGCTCTGTATATCAAAGGCCTATTCCCCTCCGATCAAATTACAATTGACGCTAATTCATGGCTGTTCATATCCCCTGACTGGAGTGCGGAGGAAAAAGCCCTGCTCTACGAGCTTTACGAATATACACCGACACCATAAATTTCCCGTTAATTTATCATCTGTTTACTTAGAGGAGGTACTAATGTGAAAAGATCTGCATCTCGCTTTCTTCTGATCCTGCTGTCTCTCGTCCTGGTCCTGGGGATCCTCCCCGTATTCGGAGCAGAGCTCCCGGAGGAAAAGCCCAATACCAAGGGGAGCTATCCTATCCCTGCCTATAGAGCCCAGCCTGTATGGGACAAGCACAACAGCGGCATTCCCCTTGTTGTCGCTCACAAGGGTGACTGGCGGAACTTCCCGGAGAACTCTCTCTTGGGTATCAACTCCTGTATCAATATGGGTGTGGATATTGTTGAGGTCGACTTCCATGTGACCAAGGACGGGGTTCCCGTCCTCCTCCATGACACCAATCTCCGCCGTGTGACCGATGCGGACACTCTGATATACATTGCAGATATTACATGGGCACAAGCGAAAAAGTACTCCCTTGAGGACGGTCAAGGGAACAAGGGAACCAACTACATCCTCACAGCTGAAGATGCCAAGGTGTTAAATGCTATTCCTACCTACGTTTCTACCGTTGGCACTGCCAAGGCAGGGGGCACTATGCCCATTGCCCGTTTTGACTCTGTGCTGGAGCTGGTAAACAAGCGTGCCTTCCTCCTTATGGACAAGATCACCGATGCAGATACCTTTGCCTACGCCTATGTCTGTACAAGAGAATGGGATATGACGGATTACGTGATCTTTAAAAACAACTATACCGTAAATGTCATGGAGACCTGGTATGCCGCTGCCGCAAAGCTGTGGAATCAAAAGCACAGCTCCCAACCCATCACAGCACAAGAGGTCAAGGAAACCACCCTCTACGAGTTCAATTCCACCAACCTCACCAATATGCAGGCACATATTGACTCAGGGGTCAACATTGCTTTCTGCAGTACAGGCATTACAGCGGATAATGTAACAAGGATCCGGGATACGGTCATCCCCTTCTGCAAGAGGAACGGCATTGTGGTACGTTGCAATACCGGTGAGGGCTTAGGCGATACTGCCAAGACCGACTCCGAGCTGGGTTGGGCAGAGGTTCTAAAGGTGGGGGTTACAGAGATTATGACCGACCACCCAGGTGAACTGATCAGCTATTTACAGCAGGTCTATAGTATCCGTGCAGCATCTGACCGCATCGAGGGCGAGCATTTCACCGATTATAATTTAGATACCTTTGGCTTTACCGTTCCTCTGGAATACAACAGCGGGAAGAACAAATTCGTCACCAACCTCACAAGCAAGGACACTCTCATTTATGAGAATATTGTATTCGACGGTACGGAGAATATTTTAACAGTCAAGGCAATGGGGACCAATGCCAAGATCACCGTCTATCTCGACGGCACAGCTGAGGAGAACAAGGTAGGCACCCTCAGTTATAACAGCACAAGCTACGTCTCTGCACAGGCAAAGATCACTCCCGTTCCTGCCGGGAAGCACACAGTATATCTGAAGTTCTCCGGTACTGTGGGTCTGGATCAATTTCGATTTACAAGAGGGCTCTATTTCGGCTTCTCCAACGAGACTCTTGCCCGTTTCCGTTATCAGGACCGTGTTTACGGCAGTACAAACTTTGATACAGGCAACTGGTTTGCACGGACCGCCACTATGGGCACCGCTACACTGAACAACACCGCCGGAACGCTCAGTGCAACCATTACTACCGGAGGCAACCACTATATCCAAACCGGTACAGGAGCCTCCTCCAGACCCCTGCATTATATTCCTCAAAAGGATGATTACTTCCAGCTCAGACTCAAGATCAGCAATGCCGTAGCCAACGACAGTGCCTCCGCCGTAACCGTAGGCCTGGTCTTCTCCGGCACCGGCTGCGGTGATTTTGACTACAGTGAAAGAGTGGTCAAAACCATTGCTTCCTCTCAGCTTAACGGCAAATACTTTACCCTTACCATGCCCTTGAATGCCGCTTTTACAGGAGCAACCGAAATTACAGCTCTGCGTCTGTATTTCACCAATTTAGCCTCTGCAAGCGGTAAAACAGGAACCATTACGATAGACCAGGTCTATATCGGACCCCGAGCTTATCTGCCCCAGCAGGAATATCTGTATTTCGACTTCACAGATCGTGATACGGACGAAATGCGATATATGACCGACCTATACGGATATCAGAACTTTGACGATCGTCAATGGTTGGCTCGCACTGCAACAATGCGTGGTGCCTGGTACGACCACAGCACCTCCACCCTCTTGGCCCGCGTGACTACAGGAGGAAATCACTATATCCAGAGTGGTACCGCTGTCAGCGAGCGTCCCCTGAGCTATGTACCCAAGGAGAATGATTATCTGCAAATGGTAGTCCGTATAGACGGAGGCAAGCTCCACGATCCTACCCTCCCCCTATGTGCAGGAATCAGCTTCGTCGGTGCCAAGAACACAGAATTTGTTTACGATGACAAGCTGGTTGCCTCTTTCCCCGACTCTATCATCGACAGCGGCTTCTTTACCGTTACGATCCCCATGCCGGAGAGCTTTACCACAGAGACCGAAGTCCAAGCCCTCCGTCTCTATTTCCGCAACCTAGCCCCTAAGGAGAAGGAAGCCCTCATTACCGTAGATTCTGTATATTTAGGGCCTAAGGCAAGCCTTCCCAAGCCCCTTTACACCCTTACCTTTGTAAACGGAGACGGCAGTACCCTGTCCACACAGCAGGTTGCAGAGGGTGACTCCGTGGTTTATGACAGTCCTACGCCCACAAAGGCGTGGGATGAGCAGAACCACTACCTGTTCACAGGCTGGGACACGGCTCTGTCCAACATCACCTGCGACACTGTCCTTACGGCGCAATTTACACCTATATCCCACACTCTCTCCTATAATACCATGGATGAGATTCACCATACAGGGGCTTGCATCTGCGGCTACAGTGTCACTGCAGACCATCAGTGGGATGCCGGCACAGTGACCGTTGCCCCCGATTGCACCACACAGGGTACCAAGACCTATTGCTGCACTCTATGTTCTTCTGTAAGAATCGAACCCCTCGCTGAAACAGGCCACAGCTTCCTCTACACAAAGATCGACGACCTTGGACATCGGATCACCTGTGAGACTTGCAGCCTTGTGCAGGAGGCTCCCCACAGTTTTACATCCGGTCTGTGCATCTGCGGTGCAGAGGAGATGTCTCAGCCCATAGTGGAGCCTGCCCTTAAGCTCAATCACAGCCTGAATCTTGCAAGTGATATTTCTGTAAATCTTGCTGTGCCCAAGTCCCTGTTGACCGGCTTTGATCTTACCACAGTTTATGTAGAGAGCACCATAGACCTCTATGAGGGCAATGTGAAAACAGGGGCTACCACCCTCCGCATAGAGCCTACAGAGAATGAGTATTATTACCTCTTTACCATTGAGGGCTTGACCGCTGTGCAGATGGGAGACCGCATTACTTCCGTGCTCTACGGAACGAAGGACGGACAGGTCTATTACTCCCCTACGGATAGCTACAGCATTTCTGACTACGCCTATTCCCAGATGAACAAGAGCGGTATCTCAGACAGCTTAAAGACCCTGTGTGCCGATCTGCTCCGATACGGCTCTGCCGCCCAGGTCTTTAAGAGCTACCGCACAGATGCTCTATGCGACAGTGCCATGACAGATGCTCACAGATCCTATCTCAGCAACACCGAGTCCCTGACCTTCGGCAATACCAACGCTACCCTTACAGACCTGGAAGAGCCCTCTGTTACCTGGGCAGGCAAGGTGCTGAATCTGGAGTCCAAGATCGCCCTTAAGTATATTATCCAACCCCAGGGCTACTACGGCACCCTTGAGGATCTCAGCCTACACCTCTCCTATACGGATCTGTACGGTCAGACCAAGAGCGTGATCCTAACAGAGCTACTGCCCTACAACAGCGAAATGGGCACCTATGCCTTCTCCTTTAACGGTCTGTTAGCTGCCGAGCTCCGCACCGTTCTGTCTGCACAGGTCTACGCAGGAGATCAGCCTGTTTCCGTCACACTGACCTACAGCCCCGATACCTACGGCAACAACAAGACCGGCCTCTTAGGTCAGCTATGCACCGCACTCATAGCATACAGCGATAGTGCAAAACAGTATTTCCTGGGAAATAAATGATAACCAATGGGAGGATCTGCAATCTCTGCGGATCCTCCCACTGCAAATGCCCTTCCATGGCAATCGGAACATTTTATTCTGTACCGAAGGGGTCGATGGGTAATTCCGGCTCCGAGGGCACTTCGGGTTCCTCGGGCGTTTCCGACTCCGAAGGTACTTCGGGCTCTTCGGGGAACTCATAGGCCGAGAGGAAATCATAGGCTCTCAGCAGAACCGTAGCCGCCTGGGCACGTGTAGCAGTATTCCGGGGACAGAACTTCCCGTCCTCATGGCCCAGGATCATCTCCATCCCGCTCATGGCAAACACGTCTGCATAAGCCCAAGAAGAGATCTCCTCGCTGTCTGCAAAGTCTGATCCGCCTTGGGGCAGCTCGCAGCCGTACCAACGGAATGCACGGGACAACATCACGCACATTTCCTCACGGGTGATCTCCTTGCGAGGAGCGAAGGATCCATCCTTATACCCGTTAACGACCCCCTGCTCCGCACCCCAGGACAAAGGATCTGCATACCACTGCTCCGTAGCATCGGGGAATTGGGCAGGGGCCTCATAGGATACGTCGGCTCCCAGCTTTTCCATAAGTCGATAGAGGACCGTAATGAACATTCCTCTGTCCAAGCCCTTAGCCGGTGCGAAGGAATGATCTCCCATACCGTTGAACAGCCCCTCTGTTACGGCACGGTCCACTGCAGGTGCATACCACTGTTCCGTGGGAACGTCACGGAACAAATTTCCGTTCACGGTCACATAGAGCTTTACCTCCGGTCCGGTCACCCCGGAACCGATCACCCGATATCTCAGCTCCCCTGTAAAGAGGTCCAGAGGCTCTGTATACACAGGGCTTCCCTCATGAACAGGGGTCCCGTCTGTGGTGATCCGCAGATCCATGCCTGTGTTGGGGTTGTTCATATGGAGCCTTCCCTCCCGAACCTCATAGGTCACAGGCTCTAACACAGGTGCAGTGGAGGTTACATAGGATATCTCTGTACTGCGGCTACCGTTAAGGCTATAGGCCGCCACCGCACGGATATAGGAGCCGGGAGCCAGGTTTAAAGGTGCTGTATACCTCTGCTTGCTGTACACAGGATTGGAGCCATCGAGTGTATAGTAGATAGCTGCACCGTCCTGAGCCTTCATCACAACCTCTCTACCACCGTATGTATCCACCTCAGAGATCACAGGGGGCTGTACAGGTCCCAGGTCTGTGCCTGTGGGCTTGCAATAATAGACCTTCTCCCCTGCAGGCAGAGTCTTCTCCCGACGGCGGAACAATTCGCTAAGGGTCACAAATTCATAGCCGTAAGCCTTCAAAGTGTCAATGGCAGACAGGATCCCTGTTACAGTAGAACCGTAAATATCGTGGACCAATACGATAGAGCCGTCAAAGGAGCCGGATACCACACGGTTGGCAACGGTATATGAATTCCGATCCTGCCAATCATAGGGGTCTACAGACCAGATCACCGCAGGGGAGTTGTACTTTTCCTTAAACACGGACAACACGCGGCTGTTAATATCTCCATAGGGTGGACGGATGGTATAGGTAAAGTCCATACCCAGGATCCCGTCCAGGATGCTGTCCGTCTTATCCATCTGCCAAATGACCTGTTCGTTGGTCTTAGTGGTTAGGGCAGGATGATCGTAGGAATGACCGCAGATCTGATGTCCCTCTTCATAGGCTCTGCGGACCGTATTGGGATAGTTGGCGGCACAGGAGCCCAGCATAAAGAAGGTAGCCTTGGCACCCCTGGCCTTTAGCCCATCTAAGAGTCTCCCTGTAACGCTGCTGGGACCGTCATCAAAGGTGATGGCGATCAGCTTCTTCTGTGACGGTGCCGCCGTAGTCGTAATCGGCAGGCAGGTCAGCAAGGAGCAAAGGATCAATATCGTTGCCAATGTTCTGCATATGTACTTCATTTTCTTCTCCTCCGATTTCTCTCTCTATACGAGGCGGCTGCTTCTCAGAGCCGGGATCTACACAGATCATGGTTCTGCCTGCAACCGTTTCTCTCTTTCCTATATCCGCCCATTGGGGAATCTTTTCCCATTCCTCCTGCCCTATGGCAAGGCTCCAGCCCTTTTCTGTAGGTCGGAGGAAGCAATCATAGAGCATGGGACCAAAATACGCTCCGCTCCAGGGCTTCCATTGCCCCGGCTCTGCATCGGAAACGATCACTCGTTCCGGCACAGGTAAGTACTTTCGCGGGATCCACCGCTGCAGCTCCCCGTTCCCATCCGGGATCCCCAGGTAGGTAGAATCCGTCTCACGGGTCCCGTAGAGTCTAAGGACCCTGCCTCCTGTACGGAGCTTGCATTTGATCTCATAATACAGACCTGCCGGCTCAATAGAAAGCTCTCCTACAGGCTCCGTAGCTTCATAAACAGTGTAATTCATAAGCATCCCTCCCGCACAGTTTATGCGAGAGGGATCTGTCATTATGCACGCGGTAATCCAAAGCTCACCGCTATCGCTTCATCTACACGGTTCATCATACCTTCATCAAGCCTTCCCATATGTTCACGCAGGCGGCGTTTATCAATGGTTCGTATCTGCTCCAGGAGCACTACAGAATCCTTAGTCAGCCCCACATTCTTACCGATCAGCTCGATATGGGTGGGAAGCTTAGCTTTGTTTAGCTGACTTGTGATTGCCGCTGCTATTACCGTAGGGGAATGTTTGTTGCCGGTATCGTTCTGTACGATCAGCACAGGACGGGTGCCGCCCTGCTCACTGCCAACCACCGGACTTAGATCCGCGTAGAATATATCGCCCCTCTTTACACTTGTATCCATTTGCTTCACGCGACCTCCTTTGTTCCGCCCATAGACGGTAACAATATTTTCCCACGCAGAAGCAATCTTTATTCAGGGAGGTTCCCGTTATTTTCTTTGCCGGAAGTTCCTTTCTATTCTATGCACCCTTACACAATATATTGCAGGATCTCTGTTTCGTTTTCTCCATCCATATAGATCCGAGGGATCCGCTTATTGATACTGCACAGCAACTCATAGGGCACTGTGCGGAGTCTTCCGGTCATATCGTCCACATCGATCCTGTCCTCTCCGTCAGAGCCGAAGATGGTAACGATATCTCCTACCTTAGCATCGGGCACACGGGAAATGTCCACCATACACATATCCATACAGATCCGACCGATCTGAGGCACACGCTTCCCATTCAGCAGGAAGGATATATTGCCGGAGAAGCTGCGGCTGAGGCCGTCGGCATAGCCGATACCGACAACAGCGATCTTTGTAGGATCCAGGGTCGTATAGGTCCGCCCGTAGCTGACAGTGATCAGGGGATCAAAATCTCTGATCTGGAAAATGGTAGATCGGAGTTGCATCACAGGCTTGAGATCGATCATACCGCGCAGATCGGAGCTGGGCAACACACCGTAGGTAGCCAGCCCGGGACGCACCATATCCAGAGCATATTCGGGGAACTGGATGGTTGCACCGGAATTGCAGCAATGGCGGATCTGAGGGTCGATGCCCACACCCTTAAGGGTGGTGAGCATGGTCATGAACCGCTCAAATTGGGTACGGGTAAAGTTCTCATCTGCACCGTCTACAGAGTCTGCCACAGGAAAATGGGTAAAAATACCCTCAATGACCAAATGCTCCATCTGTGCAACTTCCTTTAGCTCATCCACGGTACTCTCGCAATTGTAAGCGAAGAATCCCAGACGGGACATCCCCGTGTCCAGCTTAAGATGGATACGCAGACGGCGGTTGGTGCCCTTAAGCCTGTCGTTTAACTGACGGGCATATTCCAAACTGTGGATCTCCTGGCGAAGGCCCAGTCGAGCAAGTTGCTCCCCATACACAGGAGGGGTATAGCCCAGGATCAGAATGGGTCCACGAATGCCCCCTTGGCGGAGCTGCACTGCCTCCTCGATGTTAGACACTGCCAAATACTCCGCTCCCAGCTCTGTTAAGTAACGGCTCACAGGGACCGCTCCATGTCCGTATGCGTCTGCCTTGACTACGCCGAGGAAGCGGCAATCCGAGGGCAAACGAGATCGGATCTGTTTGTAATTGTACTGCAAATTATCCAGGGAGATATCTGCCCAGGTTCTCTTTAAGTATTCCATACACGTCTCCTTAATGGAATGAAAACTCCGTAATGTTGATCGTAATTATCCGATAACCATTATAACACAGTTCTGCGGAAATTGGTATATCCTTTTCAAAATATGTGTCTATTAACAAGTCATTGCCATTGATTTTTTTCTCATAGCTTACACGATAGATCCCATCGGACAATCCCGCAGACAAAATAAATTCCCTGATCCAGCATTCTGCAACCAAAGCAGGTGCAGACACAGGAGAGATCTGATCACGGACCATAAGCGGGAAGGCAAGCTGTAGCCCATCGTAGGTAATGCTCCCCTTTTCACCCTCCATTTGGCCCGTAATACCCTCGATGGTTTCGGGCTCCTTTACGGTAAAGGCCGCCTGCCCCTCACCGTCCACGTCACACGCTAAAGTAAAATGCTGTACCTCCTGCCCGTAATCCGCAATGATCTGAGCACGGAAGCTACACCCACCCCTTGCGATCAGTTGAGTGCGGAATGAAAGTGCCTGTTCCAACAGGCTTTCCTCTCCCCTGCAGCCTGTTAGGAGCACAAGGAGAAGGCATAAAGAAAGGATCCGCCGCAAATCTTCACTTCCCTATGGTAAAAGTCGTGGCAGCATCTCCACCAGATCCGATGGAAGCATTCCCATCTGCCCGTATTTAAGGGCACACAGGTCTCCTGCAGTTCCATGGAGCCACGCACCTAAGGCGGCTGCCTTGGTAGGAGGCAGGCCTTGTCCCACAAGGGCAAGAATGATCCCTGCCAGAACATCACCGCTGCCCCCGGTGGCCATTCCGGGATTGCCACAGGCGTTCTTATAACAGCCCTTGCCACAGATCAGAGTCTCATGGCCCTTTAGGAGCACTGTGGCACCCAGCTCCCGGGACAGCTTCTTCACCCCCTGCAAGCGGCAGGTCAGATGGCCTCCCATCCGCAGGAACTCCCCCTCATGAGGTGTCAGGATCACGGGACACACTGCATCACGCACTATATCCATATGCCCGGACAGAACATTTATGCCATCAGCATCCAGGATCACGGGACAGCTCGCATTCTCCAAAACAGCTCTGACCACCGCCCTTGTCCCCGGACTCTGTCCCAGACCACAGCCGATCAAGCAAGCGTCCATTCCTTTGAGCCGCTCCAGGATCCCCGGTATAGCCTCCTCACTGAGCATACCATCTCGGTGAGGCAAAGGAAAAACTATTGGCTCCGTCACCTTGCCGGCTACAATGGAATATACCGACCGTGGAACACCCAGGAAGATCAACCCTGCACCTGTACGGGCAGCAGCCCGTGCCGCAAGAACAGGAGCACCTGTATACCCCTCTGCTCCGCAGAGCAGAAGGATCCGTCCATAGTCCCCTTTATGGCTGTTGGGATCCCGTTTAGGGATCCACTTAGAGATATACGAAGCATTGACTTGCAGTAACGGAAGCTTTACGGTCCTCATTTTAAATCCTCCTGAATTATGCAACACTGCCTCCCCGGAAAGAGCTCACCGGAGAGGCAGAAGTACAGATAAACAGATTACTTGCTCAGATACTCTTCAATTGCCTTGGCAGCGGTCTTGCCTGCACCCATGGCAGAGATGACCGTAGCAGCACCGGTAACAGCATCACCGCCGGCATATACGGCATTACGGGAGGTCAGACCATCCTCGTTGACGATAATGCCTCCACGGGAGTTGACCTCCAGTCCCTCCGTGGTAGACTTGATCAGAGGATTGGGAGAGGTGCCGATGGACATAACGACAGTATTTACTGCGATCTCAAACTCACTGTTGGGGATCTCCACAGGACGACGGCGACCCTTGGCGTCGGGCTCACCCAGCTCCATTCTTACACAGCGCATTCCGGTAACGAAGCCGTTCTTGGGATCTTTGGGATCCTCGGGATTGTTATAGCCCAGGATCTCTACAGGATTGCACAGGAGACGGAATTCAATGCCCTCTTCCTCTGCGTGCTCCACTTCCTCACGACGAGCGGGGAGCTCCTCCATAGAGCGTCTGTAGACGATGTAGACCTTGTCCGCACCCAGACGGAGTGCAGTTCTTGCAGCATCCATTGCAACGTTACCTCCGCCGACAACAGCTACGTTACCGCCCTTCATAATGGGAGTATCGGAGTTCTCCAGATATGCCTTCATGAGGTTGCTACGGGTCAGGAACTCGTTAGCGGAATAAACACCCTTGAGAGCCTCGCCGGGAATGTTCATAAAGTTAGGCAGGCCTGCACCGGAGCCAATGAATACAGCCTCATAGCCCATCTCGAAGAGCTCGTCTACGGTCAGAGTCTTGCCGATGACGACGTTGGTCTCGATCTTAACGCCCAGCTTCTCAAGAGTCTGAACTTCCTTGGCAACGATGGACTTGGGGAGACGGAACTCGGGAATGCCATAAACCAGGACGCCGCCTGCAGTATGGAAGGCCTCGAACACGGTAACATCGTAGCCCTTCTTGGCAAGGTCGCCTGCACAGGTCAAGCCGGAGGGGCCGGAGCCAACGATAGCAACCTTATGCCCCTTGGGCTCGGGGCGGACGGGGTCCTCTGTAGAGAAGGTGTTGTGCCAGTCTGCAACGAAACGCTCCAGACGGCCGATACCCACAGACTCACCCTTAATGCCACGGATGCACTTGGACTCACACTGAGTCTCCTGGGGGCATACTCTGCCGCATACTGCAGGCAGAGAAGAGGACTGGGAAATGATCTGGTATGCAGCCTCAAATTCCCCTTCCTTGATCTTGTTGATAAATTCGGGAATACGGATCTTAACAGGGCAACCCTCTACGCAGGGCATATTCTTGCAGTTCAAGCAACGCAGTGCCTCGTCAATAGCAGTTTCCTCAGAATATCCCAGGGCAACCTCCTTAAAGTTACGGCCACGCTCCACGGGATCCTGGGTGGGCATGGGATTACGGTTCAGAGACATATTGGGCTTAGCCATTTTAGTTGACCTCCTTCTTAAACAGGTTGCAGGCAGCGTCGTGTGCATGACGCTCGAAATCAAAGTACATTCTGCCACGGGACATAGCCTCGTCAAAGTCTACCTCATAGCCATTGAAGTCGGGACCGTCAACGCAAGCAAACTTGGTGACCTTCTTACCGTCCACGTTGAGAGTCAGTCTGCAGCCGCCGCACATGCCGGTGCCGTCGATCATAATGGGATTCATAGAGACGGTAACAGGGGTGCCATAGGGCTTGGCAGTGGCAACAACGAATTTCATCATGATCAGAGGACCGATGGTGATGATCATATCGAAGGTCTCACCCTTGTCCAGCATTTCCTTAAGGGGAACGGTAACGTTGCCGTGTTCACCGTAGGAGCCATCATCAGTCATAACACGCAGAGTGTCGGAGCAGGCACGGAACTCGTCCTCCAGGATCAGCAGATCCTTGTTACGGAAGCCGATGATGCTGGTGACCTCAGTGCCCATGTCATGGAGTGCCTCTGCAATGGGCATGGCAATGGCACAGCCTACGCCGCCGCCAACGATGCAGACCTTCTTGAGGCCGTCCAAATGAGTAGCAACACCCAAAGGTCCGCAGAAGTCCTGGATATAGTCGCCCTCTTCCTTGTGGCTCAGCTTCTCGGTGGTGCCGCCGACGATCTGGAAGATGATCTTAACGGTGCCCTTGGTCTTGTCGGTGCCGGCAACCGTCAGAGGAATACGCTCGCCGTCCTCATCTACACGGAGGATGATGAACTGGCCGGGCTTAGCCTTGTTGGCTACCAGGGGTGCCTCGATCTGAAGCTGTACCACAGTGGGGTTCAGGACCTTTTTTTCAACGATCTTATACATGATATCTCTCCATTCTCGATCATGCCCATGGCATGATCGTAATTTGTTTCCGTATACTGTACCATTATACCACAGATTTCCTTATTTGGGAAGTCGTAAAATCATTTATTTCTGAAATATACAGATTTAGCCCAACTATACAGATTGCACAATTTGTTAGAAATAAATAAATTATCTTAGTCGATTTTGTACAGTATTCCATCTTGCATTTTGGACAATTCTTGGGTATACTAAAGACACAAAGGAGATCTCCTTCCTGTAGGTACCACGGTGATCGACATCCCCTTTGATCCATATACGAGGGTCGGCTCCCCCATCTTCCGATTATATATCATCCCCGGGTTCGTATCTGCCTTAGGAATTGTTTACGGAAGCAATTCAGTGTCGTAGCCGCACCCACCCTAAAGAAAGAGAGGTAACCAAGGATGCTAGATACAAAAGTAAATGAAAAGTAACCCCTGACCGTCAGAGTGATTAGCTGACAGTCAGGGGTCTTTTCTATTATCCAAAGAAGATCACAAGGAACTGGGATACCAGGACCACAGCAATCAGTGCAATGGGGTAGGTTGCGGCGTAAGCCGCTGCTACATCCTCGGTGCCTGCAGTGCCGATCAGTGTACCCAGTGCAGGAGTGCTGGTCATACCACCGGTAATGGAGCCTAAATTGTTAAGCAGAGGCATCTTTAGCACGTACTTTGCAAAGAAGTATCCCAGGAGCATGGGAACCACGGTCATGATCATACCGTATACAAAATACATGGGGTTAAAGTTAGCTACAAACTCCGCACCGCCGGGAATCCCTGCACCTGCCAGGAAGAATACCAGACCCAATTCTCTGAACAGCTTGAGAGTAGAGGCCTGAGGCATAATACTCAGCTTGCCGATCCTGCCAAAATGTCCCAGTACAAGGGATACCAGCAGGCAGCCACCGGTAGTCGTCAGGGAAAAGCAGGTGCCGGACAGGCCCTGCCCCGTCATAGGGATCTTGATCTTGCCTACGATGGTGCCCAATATTGCAGCCAACGCAAAGGCAGCTATGCCCATATGGTCCAGCTCAAGGAGCTTACGTTCCTTCTTAGCCTCTGCCGCTTTTTGTGCAATGGTGATCTTAGCACGCTCCTCTGCCATATCTGACTTGGTCAACTTAGGCATCAATTGTACAAACAGAACCACACCGATAACGCCGAAGATATAAGCAATACCATAGCCTACAGAAACCAGGCTCTGGTACTCGGCGGCGACTGAAGCCTTAGCAGAGCTGAAGGCAGGGGTAGAGGTCAGTGCACCGGACAGCAACCCAACGATCATAGCCACAAAGCCCTCGGTATTCTGAATGGTATCTGCACCGTAGCCGAAGACATGCTTGCCCAGAAAAATGCATCCCACGGCAGCCAAGCCGCCGGAAAGGATAATGATCACTCCCAGAAGGACATAGCTCTTAAAGTTCTTCTTCATATTGGCGAAGAACTTGGGGCCTGCAATAAAGCCTACACCTGTAACAAAGAGGATCAGACCCAGGCTCTCTACTACATCCAGCCATTCCGTCTTCATCTCCACTGCACCGCCTTCTGTACAGAACAGAGCACCAAACAGCAGTGCAATAATAAAGACTCCGGCATCTCCCAGGGAGACACCCTTAATAGTGATCCGACCCAGTGCGTATCCTGCAAACAGCACAGCAAACAAGCACAGCAGGAAGAAGGATACCCCTGTAACAGGGATCACACCGCCAAACAATTCCATTTTTCTCTCTCCTTTTTAACTTTGATACATAATGGTCAGAGCATCGGCTATGGTCTTGTCCGAGGCCTCTGTACCATACAGATCCACTTGTGATTTGTTCTTCTCTCCGTGGGTCAGGCACCCGGCACCGCCGATACAGCCGTCCTTGCACACCTATTCTACCACTACCATAAAGAAAAATCAAGGTAAGAAGATCCCGGATCATCACCATATTATCCCATAAAAAATGCTGTCCCATCGGCTCTTTCGAAGGAGCCGTAGGAACAGTGTATTACAGGCTATGATAATGACACAGCTTCGACCCATGACAAGATCGCACACCCACACTTGAAACAGAACTATACCCGTTTCCCCGGCAGTTAGCTCAGAAACGGCTGGCTCACGGCACACGGACAGGTCCGCTTAATGCTGCTCGGTTCCCCGCCTGACATGGTTCACGGGAGCCCGTTGCGTGAGACCGATTCCTCAACACCACTTACCGGGACAGACGATACAGCAAAGCCCCTCATGTGGGAATTCATCCCTGCTGTAGCGGATTGCAGGTTACAGGGCACCGCTATCTCCCCAACTAGTGCGACCTTGTCATAGGTCGAAGCTATGCAGAAATCCTAATCAATTACAGTAGATCAGTCCAGCTTGTCCTCGATATAGTCAGCAAGCTCGCCGATGGTCTCGAGACGGACATCGCCCTCGATCTCGAAATCCACGCCGACCTCTTCTTCCATATCAACGATCATCTCAGCCATATCCAGGGAATCTAAGTTCAGACTCTCGAAGGTGGTATTGGCATCCAGATCATCAGCAGGAATGTCTAACTGCTGGGAAAGGTAGAAAATAATCTTATTCAGCATCTATCTATCGCCTCCGTTTATGTTTCCCCTACTATAATAATGATTTTTTTCACTTTGTCAAGTATAATTTTAAAATTAGGTCCAATAATCCTTTAAAAATCCGGATCTGGACCGCATACGGAGCTGGCGGAGGGCCTTGGCCTCTACCTGACGGACTCTTTCCCGGGTAATTCCCAGCTTCTCACCGATCTCCTCCAGGGTATAGAGCTTGCCGTCTTCCAGACCGTAGCGCAGTCGGAGGATCAGCTCTGCACGGGGAGACAGGGTCTTGAGCATACGGGAGACCTGCTCTGCCATCATACGCTCATCCACCACAGTCGCAGGCTCCAGCTCCTTGGCACCGCTGATAAAGTCACCCAGGTTGCTCTCCTCCTCATCCCCAACGGGAGTCTGCAGGGAGACGGGCTCCTGTGCCATCTGACGAAGCTCTGCCACACGCTCCACAGTCATATCCAGCTCCGAGGCCAGCTCCTGTGCAGAGGGCTCACGGCCCAATTCCTGCACCAGCCTGTGAGAGGCACGGGACACACGATTGATCACGTCCACCATGTGGACAGGGATCCGAATGGTACGGGAGTGATCAGCAATGGCACGGGTAATGGCCTGTCGGATCCACCAGGTTGCATAGGTGGAGAATTTAAAGCCCTTGTCGGGATCAAATTTCTTAACCGCCTTGATCAGTCCCAAATTTCCCTCCTGGATCAGATCCAGGAAGGACAAGCCACGACCTACGCAACGCTTGGCGATGGACACTACCAGACGGAGGTTTGCCTCGACCATCCTGCGGAAGGCCTCCTCGCTCCCTCTGCGGATGCGGTATGCAAGCTCCAATTCCTCTGCAGAAGTAAGCAGGGGTATGTTTCCGATCTCTTTTAGGTACAGACGGACAGGATCATTGGTGTCCACAGCCTCCGGCAGATTCTGAGGATCTATAAGCTGTTCCTCTTCTACAGACATCAGCTCCTCGTGGCTGGGGTCGTGATCCTCCTCGTTCTTCAGCATTTCTGCGATCTTGGACACATCGATCTGAATCCCACGAGCCTCCATGGCATCGTAGATCAGATTGGTTTGCTCCTCTGTGGCACCAATCCTTTCGAGGGTGTCCACAAGAACCTTTGCAGGAAGGAGCTTCTTCTCTCCTGCTTGGGTGATCAGCTCTTCCAGGGCGGTCTGAACATCAAATTCCTGCTTTTTTTCCATCATGTACCTCCGTATCCTTTCTTCTGTTTCAATCTTGCCTGTAGGGCCAAAAGGTCCTCTGTCTTATTGCCTTCCTCTCTCAACACTCTGACACAGTCATCAAAGGCTGCCTCAGAAACGGTCACATCGTTATTCTGCAGGACTCTGCTAAGATGAGACATTTCCCCGACGTCCAGGATCTCTCCCAGGGCGCCCGTGGATAAGGGGATATCCTCCCTCCAATTCTCTGACCAAGCAGCAAAGATCCTGCTAAACATAGGTACGGAAAAATAACCTTCGTCAATATTCTTGGCTCTCTGGAACAGAGAGGGATCCCGTTGGAGCATCCGTATCAGTGCCTCCTCTGCCATAGCAGAGCGAAGATTGTCGTAACGGATCTCCTTGGTCTTGGGCTGACGGGCAGCACCAATTTCCAGCTCCCGTTTCTCCCTCTCCTTCTTCTCCATAGCCAATCGGCGTTTATAGGCCTTCTTGATCTCCAGACTCATGACCTCCGGGGTCAATCCTGCCATTTCTGCCGCCTTTACGCCGTAGATCTCACGCTGAACCGGGGAGGCGTAGGTAGAGATCAGTTCCGCCGCCTTCCGTGCAAATTCCACCTTCTGTTCAGATACAGACAGGTCAAACTGCTTCTGTAGGGATACAAGTCGGTACTGTGCCTGATCCTCACAGCCCTCTAAAAGGAGCTTGAATCGGTCTGCACCGAATTTTTTAAGGAACTCGTCTGGGTCCTTGGCACCCTGCATCCGCAGGATCCGCACCTTCAGTCCCGTTTTCTCCAGCATGGGAATGGCTCTCTGTGTAGCATTCTGTCCGGCCTTGTCTCCGTCGTAGGTCAGGACCACCTGTGCTGTGTACTTGCTCAGCAGATCTGCGTGTTCCTGGGTCAGGGACGTTCCCAATGAGGCCACTGCACAATCAAAGCCATACTGGTGGAGGGCAATGGCATCCATATAGCCCTCTGTCAGGATAATAAAATCGGATTTCGTTTTCTTTACCACGTTCATGGCAAAGAGATTCTTCCTTTTGTTAAAAATCAGGGTCTCCGGGGAATTTAAGTATTTGGGTTCGGAGTCATCCATGACCCGTCCGCCAAAGCCGATCACGTTTCCCCGGACGTCAATAATAGGAAACATGAGCCGATTGCGAAATCGATCGTAGAAAGTCCCCTTCTCCTTATGCTGGGAAACCAGCCCTGCCTCTAAGAGCTCCGCCTTCTCATACCCCTTGGCTGTCATGGCGTCTATAAGTGCCGTCCATTGGTTGGGAGCAAAGCCCATGCCGAACCGAGTCACAGTATTGGGACTCAGGCCTCGTTTGCGGATATAGTCCCACACTCCCGTGGCAGCAGGCGTCTTGAGCTGCTGATGGAAGAACCGAGCAGCGTCCTTGCAGAGATTCCAGAGGCGTTCCTTCTTCTTGTACTGGGAGTTGTCTCGGTTGTCCTCCGGGACCTCCAAGCCGGCTCGCTTTGCAAGGAAGCGGACAGCATCCGGGTAGGTCAAGCTCTCGATCTCCATAATAAAGTTTACTGCACTGCCGCCCTTGTGACAGCCGAAGCAGTAGTAGATCCCCTTATCCGCTGCCACAGAGAAGGAGGCCGTCTTCTCCCCGTGGAAAGGACACAGGCCGAAGAGATTGCTCCCCTTACGGGTCAGAGACACATACTGCCCGACTACGTCCTCAATGGGGTTACGATGATTCAATTCCTCTAAAAATGCAGGGGGAAATGCCATGTCTCACCCTCCTATCCACGTACCTTCCAAACAGTGGGGATAAAGATTTCCTCATACTTAAACATTGCGTATTTGTCGGTCATGCCTGCGATATAATCACAGACCACCCGTTCCATCCCCTCGAAGCTGAGCTGTGGCTGAAAATCCTTTGGTAGCTCCAGGGGATGCTTGATATAGTATTCATATAGCTGCTGGAGGATCCGTCTTGCCTTGGACTCCTCCCCTTTTGCCTTAGGGTTCTTGTAGACTCTCTCGAACATAAAGCTCCGCAGTGCCTGCATGGTAGCATAGATCTCTTCGTCCATACCTAAGGTGTCACCCTCCCTGCTGTGAAGGATCAAATTCGTCACCAGGGAGTTGATCCGATCCCGGTGGCTGTCCCCCAGCACATCGGAGATCTCCTTGGGGATATCCTTGTTGGTCAGGATCCCGGCACGCATGGCATCGTCAATATCATGATTGATATAGGCAATCTGATCAGCAAAACGGACGATCTGTCCCTCCAAAGTCTCGGGCATAGGGCTGCCGGTGGTATGTCCGAGGATCCCCATACGTACCTCATAGGTCAGATTCAGTCCCTGTCCGTCCTTCTCCAGCTCGTCCACTACTCGCAGGGACTGCTCGTTGTGTCGGAAGGGCTTGCCCATGACCTCCGTGAGTGCCACCTCCCCTGCGTGCCCAAAGGGCGTATGCCCCAGGTCATGACCATAGGCTATAGCCTCCGTCAGATCCTCGTTGAGTCTGAGTGCACGGGCTACGGTCCTGGCGATACGGGAGACCTCAAGGGTGTGCGTCATACGAGTACGGTAATGATCGCCCTCCGGCTGGAGGAACACCTGGGTCTTGTGCATCAGCCGACGAAAGGACTTGCTGTGGAGGATCCGATCCGAATCCCGTTGGTAGCAGGTGCGGACGTCAAATTCCAGGTCCTGTTCCGGGCGGATCCTGCCTCGGGATCCATTAGATAATTGTGCCCTTTCACTGAGAGTATGATGCTCAAGCCATTCCAAATCCTCACGAATCGTCACGGTCGTAGTCTCCCTCCTGTGTTATTCTATGGGAAAGGCTCTGTACTCCTGTCCCACGATCATTCCCTCGATAGTACCCGAGGAAAGGTCATAGACCCGATCCAAAAAAGGCTGAGTCTGTGCTTCCGGCAGGAGTAGCTCAAATTCTACATCCATGCCGAAGTCTGTATTCCGAACAATGCCTCCATAGGCAAGAACCTCCAGCTTGATCCGTTCAAACCAGCTATAGGGGCAGGGCATATAAATGCTTCTCCAAACCCGTTTCATGGATCTGCCTGCTGCATCCAGGCCGATCTTGGTGCTGTGGGCATAGGCACGAACCAGCCCCCCTGCTCCCAGGAGGATCCCACCGAAATAACGGGTAACCACACAGGTCACGTTATAGATCTCCTCACGCTGAAGCACCTGGAGAACAGGCATACCCGCCGTTCCACCCGGCTCCCCGTCATCGGAGAAGCGAGTGGGTCCATCCTTGATGATATAGGCATATACATTATGAGTGGCATCCCAATATTTCTCCCGCATTTCTTTGATCCGCTTGAGTGCCTCTTCCTCCGTTTCTGTAAGGAAGATATGACCCATGAATCGGGAGCGACGTTCTATAAATTCTGCCGTAGCATCCTTGGTAGGGATCCGATACTCCTTCATGAACGGTCCTCCTGCAGGAATTGACCATATCTGCCGAAGAGCTCTGCAGAGCACACCGCCTCAACCAGGACACCTTCGCCCAGGTATTCTGTACGGAGGACCTGTGCCTGACGGTGAAGAATCTCCAGTATACCTGCCTGGGAATAGGGCAAGAGGAAAAGGCCGTGATGCAGGGTGCCTGTCAGGACCTTCTCGATCCGTTCCAGCAATTCCTTGGTGCCTACGCCGCTACGGGCGCAGAGGTAGAGATCCATCTCTCCTGCAGGCAGGTCTGTAGGATCCTGCAAAAGATCCACCTTATTATAGCAGCGCAGCACAGGAACTCCCGGCTTAGCCAACCTGTCAATGAGCTTGTCTACTACTGCAATATGGGCATCTCTCTCCGGGTCGGAAGCATCGATCATGTGTAGCAGCAGGTCTGCATACTGCAGTTCCTCCAACGTAGCCTGGAAGGCCTCTACCAAATGGTGAGGCAGCTTGGCAATAAAGCCGACGGTATCCGACAGCAGGACCTCTAAATGATCGGAGATCCTCAGCCGCCGGGTAGTCGTATCCAGGGTGTCAAAGAGTCGGTTGTTTGCAGGGATCCCTGCCTGGGTCAGCAGATTCAGGAGCGTGGACTTCCCGGTGTTGGTATAGCCTACCAAGGCAACCACAGGGACAGAATTCTTCTGTCTACGCTCTCTCTGCACACCCCGAACCTTGCGGACCGCCTCCAGTTCCTCCTGCAAGCGGTTGATCCGCTCACGGATATGACGGCGGTCTGTTTCCAGCTTGGTCTCACCGGGGCCTCTGGTGCCGATGCCGCCGCCCAGACGGGACATGGACTTGCCCATGCCGGACAGACGGGGCAGGACGTATTTGTACTGTGCCAGCTCTACCTGGAGACGGCCCTCTGCCGTCTTGGCACGTTGGGCAAAAATATCCAGGATCAGTGCACTGCGATCCAGAACAGTGACCCCTGTAATCTCCTCCAAGGCTCGAATTTGTGACGGAGAGAGCTCGTTATCAAAGATCACCATGTTGGCCTCCGTGGTCTCCAGGAGCTGGCAGACCTCCCGGGCCTTGCCCTCCCCGATAAAGCTGTGGGGATCCGGTGTCTTGCGATTCTGCAGGACCTTGGCGGCACAGGTGCCCCCTGCGGTTTCCAGCAGGGCCTCTAATTCATCTAATGTTTCATAGGTGGCTGTTTCTTCGGATTTGAAGCAATCTGCATTGAGTCCTACAAGGACAGCCTTTTCTACAACCACACGTTCCAATTGTTCCATAAAATCTCCTTCGTATATCTGAAAAAAAGACAAAAGCCCGCACCGATACGGTGCGAGCTTGTCTCATTACTTCAGACCGAACTTCTTGTTGAAACGGTCAACACGTCCACCGGTGTCAACCAGCTTCTGCTTGCCGGTATAGAAAGGGTGGCACTTGGAGCAGATTTCAACCTTAATGTCCTTCTTGGTAGAACCGGTCTCAATAATCTCACCGCACGCGCATCTGATCGTAGTCTGTTCGTACTTCGGATGGAGTCCTTCCTTCATTGCTTTCACCTCTTTCTTTTTGGTAACAGGGCGTGAGCCCCTTATTTTTCATGCTCAGATATGATAGCACACTTACGCACAAAATGCAAGTCTTTTTTTATATTTTTTTAAATTTTTTCTCAACATCCTGTGTTTTTTCCTTGTTTTACTCTTGGACTTGCATTTAGGCTCCCTTTATTGTATAATTTACCGGGAAATCATGACAGGAGGTGCCTTCTATGAAGCATCGGATCCTAACCATTGTTGCTTGTATCGCTGCGATCCTTCTCACCATTACAGTCTCCATCGGAATGCCCATCTATTTCCGTCCCTTTTATTATTTGCAGATTGACAATCTCCGCTTAGTAGAGGAAACCGGCTATACCAAGGAAGAGCTTTGCCATGCCTACGATCAAGTCATGGATTATCTGACTCTCCCGGGGCAGGAATTCGGAACAGGCGTGTTCCCCCACAGTGCCGCAGGCATAGCCCACTTCGAGGATTGCAAGATCCTCTTTGACCTCAACAGTGCTGTCCTCCTGCTTTCTGCGCTGACCGTCGTTGTGCTGTATCTTATGAGACGGAGAGGTATCTTTCTCCCCTGTCGCCCGTTTCGCAAGCATTACACCTTCCTATGCGGTATAGGGACATTGGTGCTTTTCGGACTTGCAGGCGGTTTGGCCGCCACTGACTTTAGCAGAGCCTTTGTCATCTTCCATAGGCTCTTCTTCCCCGGGAAGGAGAATTGGTTATTCCGCGTTTCGGAGGATCCTATTATCTTGGCACTGCCCGAAGCCTTCTTCCTCCGCTGTGGGATCCTGATCATTTCCTCGATCCTGGTACTTTCTCTTGCAATGATCCTCAATGCAACGATCTCATCTAAAAAAAGGAGGGATTCCCATGTTGGACGCTCAACGCAAGCGGTTAGATGACCCCGATCTTTCCTACATCAGTATAGGGATCACAGAGGGAGGGATTCCCAGGAAGGCCCTCTCTGTCCCCTGGGATATAACTGCCAATGCCTATAATATGTGTGTGCCCGATTTCTATATCGCACCTGAGGATCTGCAGGATCCCTCTGTTATGGAGAAGCTGGAGGCAAAACAGCCCATTGCGCTGTATGCCTTTGTTCCCTTGGAGGACTATAGCTTCCTCTCCCACTTCCACGGGCTACGGGCAATATCCATACGGGAGGGCAAGAGCCTTCGTAATTTGGACTTTCTGTTAAGCTGTCCCGATTGGTATCAGCTCCTCATTGAGGACGCCCATATCCCTACCCTGAATCCCTTATTCCACAATGGTAAGAAGAAATTTCGGAGCTATTGCATCAGCTTCATAGATTGCTGTATCGGTGATAACAGCAGCTTGAAGCAGGATGGTATTTTCCTATCGGAGCTTCACATCCTACAGAACATCGGCACCAACGAAAAGCATCGCTGGAGCTCCATCCGTTGCAGCAGGTTCACCTACGAGGAATACGACCGCAATGCATATTTGCGTTCTCGCCAAAACACCAAAGCAGACCCGTAATTTACAGCATCCTTCCATGGAAGGATGCTGTGTTTTAGTATTTTTTGATGGCGGCATAACCGCAGTGCTTGCACAGTGCTTCACAGGGCTTGCGATTTTGCAGGGATTTTCTTAGCTCCACCGCCCGTTTGGAGCCCAGGATCTCAGGCAGCTCCTGTGTGAACAGATTCCCCAGAGGGATCCCTCCCTCGGCATCCAGACAGCAAGGCACCACCGTACCGTCACAATGGATCCCGATCTGATCCCGTAATCCATAGCAACCGTAGGATCCCTCCTGCATAGGGGCAGAGGGATCCGGCCAATCGAACCGCTCTCCCCATTCCAGGAAGGTCCGATCTGCCAATCTGCTCCCTGAATAGGTATCCCTCCAAGGCTTGGGGAAGAACGCCTCCATTTGAGACAGGATCTGCTGATTCAGCTGATCCTCTCCTCCTTGATTCCACAGTCGGAGCACTGACAGCTTCCCCTGTTGAGAGGCGGCCTTACAAAATGCAAAACAATCTCCCAAATACCCTTCAAGACTACGCCCCATGGCATTGACCTCATAGCAATGGAGGGAAATACTGACTTTGTATAAGGACCTCGCAGTAAGGAGCTCCTCCATCCGTTTTCTAAGGAGCGTCCCATTTGTGGTTAAGATCACCTTGAACCCCTTTTCTTCTGCGATCCTAAAGAACCTACTCAGCTCCGGGTGCAAAAGAGGCTCACCCATTAAATGGAAATATAAAAATTCTACACGACCACGGAGTCTCTCTGTCAAAATCTCAAATTCCTCAAGAGACAGGAAGTGAGGCTTTCGGCTCGTTCCGTGGCAGAAGCTGCAGGACAGATTGCAAACGTTGGTAATCTCCAGATATGCCTTCTTCAGCATAGGCTACACCTCTCTTACCTCTACAGTATACCACAGAACGCGAGGAAAGTAAATCACACAATCACAAAGGGGATTGTTATTTCCCCCATCGTTTGATATAATGAAAGAAAAAAAGGAGATGTGATCCATGGAAAGAAAAATCAAATGGGGCGTCTTAGGGACTGCCTATATTTTTGAACGGGATACTGCCGAGGGAATGAGGCAGGCCGAGAACTGTGAGCTCTACGCCATTGCAGGCAGGTCTATGGAGAAGGCACTGCACTTTAAGGAAAAATACGGCTTCCAAGTGGCATACGGCAGCTACGAGGAGCTGATCAACGATCCCAATGTAGAGGCCATCTACAATCCCCTGCCCAATACCATGCACCATGAATGGACCATTAAAGCCCTCCGTGCCGGTAAGCATGTCCTGTGCGAAAAGCCCCTGGCTCCTACGGAGCAGGAGGCCAAGGAAATGTTCGCCGCCGCCAAGGAAGCCGATGTCTGTCTTATGGAGGCCTTTGCCTATCAGCACAGCCCCTACATAGCCGCTCTGGAGGCAGAGCTCAAAGCAGGCACCATCGGTGAGCCCCGATATATGGAGGCCGCCCTTATTACCTCGGACTACGTTTCCGAGAATATCCGTATGCGTCGGGACACCTTAGGAGGCTGTACTTACGATCTGGGTGTATATTGCAGCAGCTTGATCCTCAGGCTCTTAGGCAGGGAGCCTGTCCGTGTTCAGGGCATCAGCAGCTTCTCCCCTGAGGGCATTGATTTATTTACCTCTGTTCTCATGGACTTTGAGGGTGGGATGAAGGCTGCCTTCGATTGCGGAATGGTGCTGGCTACAGAGAAGAACTCCTTCCTCAACCGCTTCCAGATCCACGGCACCTTAGGCTCTATAGAATCCATTGCCTTCGGCTTCAATTCTCCCGGAGAGCTGAGCTATCGGGTAAAGACCCTTGAGGGAACAGAGGAGATCCGCACCGTTTCCGTCCCCCACAACTACCGTCTCGAGGTAGAGCAGTTAGGCCGTTGCATCACAGGGGAAGAAGCCCCTCTTGTAACAGAGGCCTTCTCTTTAGCCAATGCACGCACTGTCGATCGCATTCTGGATGCCATCGGCTATGGGAAATCACTATGCAGTTAATTGAATTTTGCCCCGACTTAGAGGCTCTGAGTGAAGCCCGTGCCCGCTGCAATGCCTACAGGGATCAAGTTGCTGTAGGCTCCTGTTTTTGGATACAGAATACCGAAGCCGGTAAGCCCGTAGGCTATGGCAGTCATGAGTACGACCAATGCAAGGTCCAGAAATGGAAGAATATTACCTCCCTTTCCGCAGGCTATGCTCACGTCCTGGGCTTGGACCGGGACGGAAAAGCCTTTGCCACAGGCTTTGATCCCAATGGCCGCTGCAAAATGGGCGGTTGGAAGGAGCTGCAAGCTGTCAGTGCCGGCTGGACCCACAGCTTGGGGCTAAAGAAGGACGGAACCGTCCTGGCAAAGGGGGATGGTCAAGATCCCCAGCTTGCCGTAGGGACCTGGACCGACATGATCCAAGTCTGTGCAGGAAGCTCCTACTCCCTGGGGCTAAGGAGGGACGGACGGGTCCTTGCCACAGGTGCCAATTATGACGGTCAGTGCAATGTAGATCACTGGAGGGATGTGATCACCCTATCCACAGGCGGCTTTCACAGCCTGGGATTAAAGGCCGATGGCACCGCCCTGGCTACGGGACAGAACGATTGTGGACAATGTGACATCACCCACTGGAATGGCCTGGTGTCCCTGTGTGGGGGTCGAAATTTTACTCTCGGTCTGCGTGAGGACGGCACAGTTCTCGCCGCAGGCAGTGACCAAGATGGGCGCTGCTATGTAGAGGATATGACCGATATTGTTATGATCGCCTGTGGCCAGGATCATAGTGTAGGTCTGCGAATGGACGGAACCGTGATCGCAAGAGGCTATAACGAGGACGGAAGGTGTAACGTATCTCACTGGGAAAACATTGTAGCTGTCTTTGCCGCCTTCGACCACACCGTCGGCCTGTGTAGTGACGGAAGCCTCCTGGTTGCAGGAGCGGCTCCCATGTGAAACCATAGATCCGGGACTGTCTCAGCGGTTACTTGAGGAGGCTTCGGGGGTGTAATACTGCGCTTGTGCGTTCCACAGTTCGTAGTATTTGCCCCTTGTATCCGCAACCAGTGAAGCATGTGTTCCCTGCTGAATGACGGAGCCCTCGTGGAATACGGCGATCTCGTCGCAGAACTTACAAGAGGACAGACGATGGGAGATATAGATTGCGGTCTTATCGCCTGCGATCTCGTCAAACTTGGAGTAGATCTCCGCTTCGGCAATCGGGTCAAGAGCTGCCGTAGGCTCGTCGAGGATAATGAACGGAGCATCCCTGTAGAGTGCACGGGCAATAGCGATCTTCTGTGCTTCGCCACCCGAAACATCAACGCCGTTTTCACTATCATAGTCCTTATAAAGATAGGTGTCTGTGCCGTTTTCCATTTCGGCAAGTCTATCAGAGAAACCCGCCTTTTCAAGACAGTCAACGACCAGTCCCTTATCGTAATCAATCTTACCGGCTACATTCTCACCAAGCTTCAAGCTGAGCAACTTGAAGTCCTGGAATACCACGGAAAAGATGTCCATGTATTCACGATAGTTGTACTTGCGAATATCAATGCCGTTAAGCAGGATTTCACCCTCAGTAGGATCATATAAACGGCACAGCAGTTTGATGAAGGTGGTTTTACCCGAACCGTTCATGCCGACAACCGCCAGACGTTTGCCGATTTCAAATTTCATGTTGACATTGCGAAGTGCGTAGGTTTCGCTACCGGGATATTTGAACGATACATTGCGGAACTCTACTTGATATTTTCTATCACGGCGCTTTTCAACCGTAAGGCTGCCTTGATACATTTTGTCGGGAATATCCAAATATTCAAGTGTCAGTTTAAGGAACGGTGCATTGTTGTGCATAAGACCAAGGGTGGATATAAGACTTGACATACCGCCCGATACCATTGTGATAGAAGCAACATACTGTGTAACCGAGCCAAGCCCGAACGCACCTGCCAATGCTTTAAGACATACGAAGATATATACAACTCCTGTGAAGATAACCGACACAGTGGCAGAAGCAGCGGCATACAAGCCCATAGAACCCCAAGCGAAGTGGGCGAATAAGCCATTAGAGCCGAAGGTGTCTTCTTTGTTTCGATTATATCTGTCGCATATCTTATCTTGACGATACATTCTCATGTCCGTTCCAAGTTCGGTGTAGTATCCAAGATAGCCGAAAAAAGAAAACAAACGGTTTCCAAGGTTATGAGAGTCTGCATATTTAGCATAATAGCTACCTGCCTTGTTGTTTAGAATCGGAGCGGTAAAGGTAACTGCCAACATCAGAACAATCACGGCAATAACGACTAACGGATTGTTCAATATTGTTAGCGCCCCCGATTCGGCAGGAACCTTACTGATAAATAACGACACGGTAAGTGCAAGACCACCAAAAATGGTTAACACATGAGAGCAGAGTTTTTCATAACACTCAATTACATAGTACAGCCCCCAACCGCCTCCGTTTAGGTTTTGGCGGATAGTAGATAAAAGCTCTGATGTATGAGTATCATCAAGATTAACGTAATCTGTGTCAAGCATCTTCTCAGAAACAATATGCTCAATCTTTAACCAAAGTCCTGCATTTTGTGTTTCTTTCCACTTGTTGAGAAGTGCCGTACCCAAAGCAATTATGGCAGCAGAAGCAAGAGTGATAACAACAAGCATTTGAAGTCGCTGTATATCTCTGTTTCCCACAAGCTCATCTACAATAAGTGCGGAGAGGAAAATGCCAACGTAGGGGGTAAGTGCGTTCCAAATCACGCTGATAAATCGAGATGTTACCATTTGAGGATAACGCTCATAAAACATCTTTAATCCCCGGCTGTTCATCTGAAAGACTTCTTTCCAAGACAATCGTTTTTCAGTTTTCTTCATTTTCGACTTCTCCTTCCTTGTAGTATTTGCTCTGAACCTCAAACAGTTCGGCATATTTGCCACCTGCTTTTAAGAGTTCTTCGTGTGTTCCTTCTTCACCGATGCTACCATCTGCGATCATAATAATGCGGTCGCAGAAGCGTGTGGATGCAAGACGGTGGGAAATATAGATTGAGGATTTGCCGCTTGTCATTGCATTGTACTTCTGATACATTTCCGACTCCGCAATAGGGTCAAGTGCCGCCGTAGGCTCGTCAAGAACAATAAACGGAGCGTCCTTGTAGAGAGCACGGGCAAGCATAAGGCGTTGTGTTTCACCGCCCGAAAGCAGTATAGCTTCTTCAAACACCTCTCGATTCAGATAGGTTTCATATCCATCCTTCAAGGATTCGATTTTCTTGCGAAGTCCGGCTTTGTCAACACATTCTTTGACACGATCCATATCAATGTCTACGCTGTCCTGTGCCACATTTGTTGCAATCGTACCGGCAAGAAGTGAGAATGTTTGGAACACCGCTGAGAACATTTTGTAGTAATCTCTGCGGTTATAGTCTCGTATATCTTTTCCGTCAAGGAGAACACGTCCTTCGATGGGATCAAGAAAACCGCAGATCATCTTGATAAGCGTTGTCTTGCCTGCGCCGTTAAGTCCTACCACAGCGAGCTTTTCGCCGGGGTGAAGTGTGAGATTGATATTCGTGAGAGTGTTTTTGTCAGCACCGGGATAACGATAGGATACATTTTCAAGTCTGATCTCGTAGAGTCCGTCTGCTTCTGCTTCGATGTGTTCGCCGTCCTCAAACTTGAACGGTTCGGGATATTCAAGACACTCACGAACAGTAGAAATATCAAGTGATTGCTTGTGAAGCGTATTAAAACCACCGAGAATACCGGTCACCCAAGCGGTAAAGCCGCCTATTGCGCTGAAGAACAGAAGAAAATCCGATACGCTGAGTCCGTTTCCGATTACCAGACCGATAAGGTAAGCGTATGCAATTGCATTACGAAGGAACGTGAGTACAAGGTCAACGATTCTTGCCCAAATATAAACTCCTTGCGCTTTTTGATGGAACGCTGTATAGGTTGCGACTGCCTTGTTGTAAACTTCATTAAGCCACGGGCGTAGACCAAAAATACGAATATCTTTTGCGGCACTAAAGTCGCTTACTCGCCTATCAAGATAATATATCTGATTTGCCATTTCTGCTTCTTCTCTGTGCCGATAACCCCACTCATTGACATAGTTGCCTACAAAGTAACTGATTCCTGTTGTTGCGAGAATGACAATAAGCAGATGCGGTTGAACCGATGACATAAGAATGACATAAAATACGAAGCCGATAAGATTTGTTGCAAGCTCTGTAAGCGTTGTCCAAATAGCTTCTGTTGCAGCACTATTTGAGCCTATCGCTTCCTGTGCCTTCATTTTCAGCTTTTTGAATTTGTCATCAAACAAATTAGGATAGGACGTAGTTGCCGCTTTCCTTTGAAGCTGTGCAATAATTTCACAACGGGTGCTGATTCTTCCGTACAAGGTATTCTCGTTTACATACGAAGAAGTCGCCGAAACAAACATCAAAGCTACGACGAATACCACTATCGTTAAGATCAGCTCCGTAACTGATGCCTTTCTCTCCACCACAGAGAGTATCGTGGGGGAAACGTACAGATTGATAAGGTTAAGTGCCACCGCAAAGAGTGCGGACAGTAAGGAAAGCACAATAACCTTTTTCTCTCCGGTCGTCCAAGCGAGTTTTATCATATACCATGAGTTCTGCCCCATGTTGTATTTTGGCTTGGGAGCTTTTTCTTTTTTGGCTTTTTGAGTTTTTTCCTTAACCATAAAAACCACCATCCTTTCTGTGCTTATGATAGCACAAAAATTCGTCCCCGGATGATTTCGGGGACGAATCGTTATTCCTGGGTGATGAATTGCAAATTTTCACACCTGCGGAAGCAGTATTTCTGTTGTGAACGCTCCGTCCTCACTATTGCGGCTGATATAGCCGTCAAGCCGTTCCACAATCGCATCTATGCGAACAAGACCAAATCCGTGTCCGTCGCCTTTGGTGCTTCGGAACAGCTTGCCTTCCTTTTTCATCTTCTTACCGGCTGTAAAGTTGGTAAAGGAAATGTAGAGCTGGGTGTTCTTCATATCCATATATACACGGATCACACGCTGATTCTCCGGTAGCTTTACACTCGCTTCAATAGCATTGTCAAAGAGATTGCCAATGATGCAGCACAGATCAATCTCCGAGGATTTCAGTTTTACAGGAATATGTGCATCTGCCACGACCTCAATACCTTTCGCTTTCGCAAGCGAGATTTTGGAATTGAGAATAGCGTCGGTCATAGGATTGCCGGTCTTGATAACCGTATCAACGGTAGTCAGATCTTCGTCGAGTAGGTCGAGATAATTCTTGATGGCATCGAGATCGCCGTTTGCTGCGTATGCTTTCATCGTCTGAATGTGGTTGCGGTAGTCGTGCCGCCAACCACGAATCTGACGGTACATATTATCAACTTCCCGGTAATGCGTTTCAATCAGCTCGTGCTGATAGGAAGCGATCTGCTTTTCTATTTTCCTTGAAAAGATGGACATGACTTTCTCCTTACTTTGAAAAACACTACCGGATATATTCAGAAATGTCTTTCACTACTTTTGCTGGCTTATCGCTCATTATTTCCCAAACAGGCTCTGCGGTTTGTTCTCCTGCGAAATATCTCCGAGCGCAAGAAAGCACCAATTTTACATCCTGCGTTTCGGACATGGCATTGTATGCTTCATCATAGATATTCATATCACGGCGTTGGGGAGCTACATCATCCACATCTACTTCCCAAAGATGCACTTTTAACTGTTCTTCTTCGCTTTCACAGCCCCAATCATACTCGTAAAGCTTTTTACAGTTGGGTAGATCATCATAGAAATAATTACTTGCCATCCTACCGTAGCTGTCTGGAAATTCGGTTTTGCGAATGAACTCAAAAGCACCTTCTGTTGCCCATTTCGCATAGTCAGACCACTCCCAAAGCTTAAATTTACTAAGAACGGCATACAGGTATTTACCATTCAATACCATTCCATAGAAACAATCCTCGCTCTGCTCCAAGGCTTGAATGAAAGGCTGAACAAGCTTCACATTTTTCTGATAGTCCGGTTTCATTTCATCGCCAAGTTTTAAGGTTTGGCTCATGTGATATAGTATCATTTTTACTCCTTCATGTATGAGAAATAATCGCTCGGTTGATACCGTCATACGCTCCCCGTGGGAGAGGAATAGCTGTTCCGTCGCTCAGTTTGATTTCCGTCTTGGTTACACGGCTGATCTGCGTTAGGTTGATGATCGTGGAGCGCCCTACACGATAGAAGCGCTCGTCAAGCTGTTTTTCAAGCTCACCCAAAGTCATTTTCACCGTAATGTCAGACAGAGCGTGAATGGTAACGTAGTTGCCGAACACGTCGGCATACCGGATTTGATAAATCGGCACACGCACCATTTCGCCGCTGATCTCAAAGTCCAAGACCTTTTCATTCTTGGACAGCTTCTCTGCAGCACGATCAAGCACCGAGCAGAGCTTTTCTTCCTTGACCGGCTTCATCAAGTAGTGGAGAGCTGCCACTTCGTATCCCTCTGAAATGTAGTCGGAATAGCCCGTGATGAAAACGATCTGAACGGTGTCGTTATTCTTGCGGAGCTGCTTCGCCATCGTTACGCCGTCCATAGCTCCCATTTCAATGTCCAGGAGCAGAATGTCGTAGTTGCTTTCTTCTGCGTAGTGGAACAGGAAGTTCTCAGCAGAAGTAAAGGTATCAGTATGTACCACATGACCGGCAGATGCCGCCCAAGCGTGAACCATATTCAAAACATATTGTCTGTCTGCATCGGAATCATCGCAGATTGCAATTTTGTACTTCATGTTCTCGCCATCCTTTCCCCCTTATTATAATCAAACTATCTTCAAAATGCAAGAACCCTGGGCAGAACTATTCAAGTGCCTATCCGTATGCCGTTCTCACTTTTCGAGAACGCTCTCGCACTTTGAGACATGTACGTCTCATAGGAAATACGGAGGTTCGGTGCAGAAAGCTCTCCCGTATAGGCAGCAGGGTTAAACACAAGCTTAACAGCTACCTTGGATTCCGGATTCAAGACCTTTCCTGCCCAGACAATTGGTAAAGCCGATATAGAGCCGGGTAGGAGCATCTGCTTCCGTTCTCACGTAAATGTAGTCTACGGTGATGGTTGCAATGTTTCCGGGATCCTCATTCCCGGTATACATGAAACGGATGCCCGGGGGGCTTGAGATACTCCGCATCCCTCAAGCTGTCGGGAACGGGGATCCTCCTGCTTACTGACAAGCAATTTTGTTAATATTGCACATTTGTAATCATTGATTTCAGATTGTAGCACGTGCTCTATGACAATGATCACCCTCTCGGAAAAGGTATTTCTTCTCCGAGGGGGTGATAAAGCAGTAGGATTCAAATGGGAGGAACAGGTGTCGTTCTTTCGGGATCGAAAACAGCATCCACGTCGAACAGGTCCTCCAGAAGCTCGGGATTATACCACATTCGGTAGCCGTCTAAGTTCCGTCTGCCCTGGCGAACATACTGATCCCGTATATGGACCCAGTATTCTGAGGAATCCACATTGCAGAAGAAGCGATACCCTGCCTCATACATGGTCTCATATTTAGGACCGGAGTAATTCTCTACCCCGGCAATATCACTGCCATAGGGGTAAATAAAGATATCCGTATCCCCTACCACAGGCTGGACCTCTTCTTCCCAGCGGCTCACATCGCGGGCAAGCTCATCATAGGTCAGAGAGCCGTAGGAGGGATGACCGTAGCTGTGGCTTGCGATTTCCCAGCCGTGGTCCTTAAGCCACTGATTGACCTCCTTGGCCCCTTCGATCTCCTTCTGAAATTCCTCCGGGGTAAGGCGTGCCTTGCCATCCTTGTCTGTACGGTAGCCGTATACGCCTTCGTATCCCGTAAGACCCAGGATGCCCTTTGCTCCTCGGTAGGAAAAATCGGGATGCTCCTCTACAAACCGCTCCAAAATAGGAACGAGGTCATAGTCACCGTAGACCGTTTCTCCTTCTGCAGTCACATATTCACAGGTAATATCTCCATGGGCATCCACCAACAGCTTGCTGGCAAAGCCGTCTCCGCCGGCATCGGGGAGGTGATCCCCATCACTGTCGATCATATACTCATAGAAGTTTACGTCATCCTGAGATAGAACGATGGGCTTCTTCCCGGCAGGCAAATAAATATCTCCCTGGCGATAAACCTGTTGCCCATTCTCGTCCGTAGTAAGCTGTGCAATATCATGGATCCGCACCAGGACGTAATCCCGAGCATAGAGCTCCTCTAATATGGCATTGAACTCCGGAATGGTAGTCATATACTGATTGTATCCGGCCTCTGTATAGTCTCCGTCAAAGGCTCGTGCATTATCCGCAACCAGGATATGGAAGAAAATATGAGGAATCGTCGTAGTATCCTCCCAGCGAACCGCCTGCAGCTTCAGCTTCTCGTACTTCTGGGTCGCCTGTGTCAGGTCGGCACGCTGGCTCCAGCCGGTGCCGAAGCTCTTTACCGTAGCAATGGCTCTGTCGTAATCATACATTGCCGCCTGCAATTCTGCCTCCTCCAGGAGCTCTGCGGCGACGGCCTCATGATCCACTGTGGTCGTAGGCACCGTCTCCACCGTAGAGTCGGCGGCAGGGTCCTCTTCTCCACTCTTTGCCCCCGGCGATAACACCCACACAAAGAAACGGATCAACAGATACAGTACCAGGATCGCTGTCAAAGCGATGCCTGCCAAAATAGCCCAGCCTTTATAATTAGGCTTTCTCTTCTTTTTCTTCTTAGCGGATGTTTGCTTCTTGGGCTGGGGAGGCATCCGTGTGGTTCTCCCGGAAACTGTGCCGGAGGCTTCTGTTCTTCTGCTCCCGGGTCCGGCTCCACTGCTTGTCTTACCTGCCACAGGTGCGGCCTTCCGTTCCCTCTGCACCTGAGGGGCTGACGCGGGGGTGTTACGATGGTTCACCGAGGGTAGGAACACATCAATGTCATCGTTCTGTGCCTTGTTTTGGTTGGCCTCCTTGACCCACAGATTGCCGTAGAGCTCTCGCTCTACATCCCACTGCTGGTCAAAGTCATATTGAAACGGATCCTTCTTCCTGTTATCAGACATATGTGATCTCTCCTTTCTCTATTGGTGAAAAAGATCAATACTCCATCATTCTACGGTTTCTCGCAATGTTAATAGGACCGTCATTCATATTCTTGGTCCAGCCGATAGCTCTGCCGCATCCGTATGCCACACAGGAATCTGCCTCGTCTGCCGTATGGCATTCTGTTTGGAAGTAGTCAGCGATCACCTGGTTCATGCCCCAGATCTGACTTCCTCCGCCGGTGAGGGTAATGCCGTTCTTCACCGCATCCGATGCCAATTCGGGAGAGACTCGGTTAATGACCTTCTCGATCTCCTCCAAAATTTGACTTACATAGGGAGCTAAAACAGCCCGGATCTCTTCAGAGGTGATAACGATCTCCTCTCGAACCTGCATCTTGTCCTTGTCACGGGATTTGGACTGAGCGGTGCGGTTGAAATAGTTCCCCAGGTCCCCCTGTGAATACCCTGCCATCTCATCCCTGCCGGGTACGGCCATACGCATAAGGCTGGGACGGGGATATACGCAGCCAATGGTGGTCTTGATCTCCTCTGCAGTGTTCTCCCCTACGGAGAAAGCATATTGCCGCCGAATGTAGTCCATAATGGCACGGTCAAAGGTCATACCTGCAACCTTAAGGGAAGAAGAATAGGCGACCTCATTAGATATAATGACCCCTATATCCGTGGTTCCCCCACCGATATCCACCACCAGATGTCCCGTAGCAGGATCCATATCCAATCGGGCTCCGATGGCAGCGGCACGGACCTCCTCTATGAGATATACTCTCTTGGCACCTGCCTCCATAACAGCCTGTACCACAGCTCGTTCCTCAACCTCCGTAACGCCGCTGGGGACGCTGACGATCATATCCGGCTTAATAAGAGAGCCCTTAACAGTCTTCTTGACCATTTCTGTGAGCATCTTGGCAGTCAGCTCATAGTCGGCAACAACACCGCCTACTAAGGGACGGACCGATGCAATATGTCCCGGGGTTCTGCCCAGCATATTCCTGGCAGCAGAGCCAACCTTTACAACGTCCCCTGTATTCTTATCCATGGCAACCACAGTGGGCTCACGGAGCACAATGCCTCTGCCCTCCTGGTAGATCACCACGTTAGAGGTTCCCAAATCAATACCAATGGCTTTTGAAGTCAAATTCATACTTTCACCTACTCTATTTCCTGTTGAAGTCTATACTGCAAGCCGCAGTAACGTTTATGTTTCTCTTGGTTCATGGTCATATTGGCAATGATCTGCTCCTTACCAACAATGACCATAAGGTCCTTGGCACGGGTCATTGCCGTATACAACACACCCCGATTCAGCAAACGAGGGGATGCATCGTAGGCTACGAAGACCACTGCGCCGTATTCACAGCCCTGGCTTTTGTGGGCGGTAATTGCATAAGCCAATTCCAGATCAGACAGGAGCTCCAGATCGTAATAGACCAGACGGTCATCGAAGCGGATCAAGAGCTGCTCCTGCTTATGATCGATCCTAAGTATGATGCCGCAATCTCCGTTAAAGATCCCGAGACCCTCGACACCATCGTCACGTTTCCATCCTAAATCATAGTTGTTGCGGATCTGCATCACCCGATCCCCTTCACGGAAGGTGCGTTCGCCGCTACAGGTCTCCTTCTTACCCCGATCCGCAGGGTTTAAAGTGTCCTGGAGCACCCGGTTAAGGTTGACCGTACCCGTATCCCCCTTGCGAGTAGGTGCGATCACCTGGATATCCATAGGTGATATCCCCTGATATCCGGGCAAACGAGTGGCACATAGCTCCGACACCGTGTCCAGCAGAGCCTTAGAGTCTCTCCGCCGCAGGAAGAAGAAATCCTTATCCGTCCGGTTGAGAACAGGCAGATTCCCATGATTGACCTCATGGGCGTTGGTAACGATCAGACTCTCCCGAGCCTGTCGGAATATCTCCTTGAGAGCGACTACGTCGATCCGACCGCTGGAGATCAGATCCTCAAAGACCTTGCCGGGGCCTACACTGGGTAACTGGTCCGGGTCTCCCACCAGAACCAGACTTGCCTTCTCCGGCAGGGCACGCAGAACACTGTCCATTAGGGGCAAGTCCACCATAGACATCTCATCTATGATCAAGGTGTCACACTTAAGAGGATCGTCCTCATCCTTTGCAAAATACATTTCGCCGGTTTGGGGAGAGATCTGGGCTTCTAAGAGTCTGTGGATGGTGGAGGCCTCACAGCCCGTCAGCTCTGACAGCCGTTTGGCGGCTCTGCCCGTAGGAGCAGCTAACAGGGTCTTCCGTTTTAGGAGGTCACACAGGGACAGGATCCCTGCCAAGGTAGTGGTCTTGCCCGTTCCGGGCCCCCCTGTCAGGATCATGAGTTTCCGTTCTCCCGCCCAGCGAATGGCCTTCTGCTGTAGGGCGGCATATTGTATCCCACGCTTCTCCTGAATAGCACGGAGAAATCTCTCCGGCTGAGGCAGCGGGGTAACGGGCGTATCTGCCATGGCGATCAGCCTGTAGGCAACGGCTGTCTCTGCCTCCATATACTCCGGCAGGTACACTGCTCTCTTGCCCCACAGCTCCTCTATCTCCAGGAGACCCAGGGTCTGCAGACGTTGGATCCCCTCTCCAATGGCCCCCTCCTCAGGTCCCATGAGGTGCATGGCGGCAGCCCTGAGCCTGTCCTCCGGCAGAAAGCAGTGTCCACTGTCCAAACCGACACGAAGGATCCAAATTATGCCTGCATCGATCCGTCGGGGATCACTCTCCGAGATCCCCAACCGTCTTGCCAAAGCATCTGTGGCGGCAAAATCACCCGAAACATCAGTCTGAGTCAGAATATAGGGATTCTCCCGTAAGAGCTCCAGAGCACTGTCCCCATACAGCTTGTACACACGGACAGCCAGCTCTGCAGGTAAATGATTGGTGGTAACGAATTCCATTAAACGGCGGATCCCTACCTGACTACGGTAGCTTTCCCCTATTTCCTTAGCCTTAGCAGGGGAAATACCATTGATCTCTGCCAGCCGGTGTGGGGCAGTATCCAGAATTTGCAGGCTGTTTTCTCCGAATCTGTCAACGATCTTGCGGGCGGTTTTGGGTCCGATCCCCTTTACCGTCCGGGAGGCGAGATACTCCAGGATCTCCTCCTTGGTATCGGGCAAGAGACGTTCCAGAAATTCTGCCTCAAACTGCTTGCCATAGGAGCTATGGACCGCCCAATGGCCCGTAACCATAAGTTGCTCCCCCACAGAGGCTGCAGGAATGGTGCCTACCACCGTGATATCGCCGTATTCATCGCTCTTCAGTCGGAGAACAGCGTAGCCGTTCTCCTTATTCCGAAAAATCACCGTGGTGACCGTTCCCTTGATCAGTACCTGTTCCAAGGCCATTCTCCCATCTTAATTCCTGCGAGAGCTGTTGAGGAGAGAGCAGTATTGCATAACTCCGATCTCTTAACAGCAGCTCCACACTCATCTGCGCCTCAGCATCTAATCCTAAATCTACGAAGTAAAGCCTGCCCTTCAGGCTGTATAGGGCCTTCCGTACCCGGTCCTCCACGGCGGAGCTATCCCCGTTCAGAGGGATCACGTGATGGACCTCCGAGGGTGCAGAGAAAAACAAGGTCTCTAACAGACCGCACAAAACAAGGCCCAGGCCGCATAAGCCTAAAAGCACGACAAAGAATCGTATCAGCATAACACCACCTCATGCCATTGTATGAAAGATCGAGGCATATGGTGTCCTAAAATATATCATACTACAAAAAGCCCTAATTCGCAATCCTTTTTTACAAAAAGAACAAGCATAGCCGCAAAATTCTCATTTGCGGCTATGCCTATTGGGGTCAAGCTGACGATCAAATATCACGGCGCCCTTGCAGCGCACGGAGGAGGGTCACCTCATCTGCAAATTCCAACTGACTGCCTACGGGAATACCGTATGCAAGCCGTGTCACCCGAACCTCCAGAGGGCGGAGGATACGAGAGATGTACATGGCAGTTGCCTCACCCTCAGTGTCGGGATTGGTAGCCATGATGACCTCCCGGATATCTCCCCTGCCGATCCGGGTCAAGAGCTCCCGGATCCGTATATCATCGGGACCGATGCGATTGAGAGGCGAGATCACACCATGGAGCACATGGTACAGGCCGTTAAATTCCCTGGCTCGTTCCATGGCGATCACATCCTTGGGCTCTGCGACAACACAGATCAGATCCCGATCTCGGCTCTCATCCTCGCAGATGGGGCAGATCTCCCGATCCGTTAAATTCTGACAGATGGGGCACAGATGTACCTTCTCCTTTGCCTCTATTACAGCTTGGGCAAATTCCTCTGCCTGCTCATGAGGGAGGCTGAGAATGTGGAAGGCAAGCCTCTGTGCTGTCTTGCCTCCGATCCCGGGGAGCCTTGCAAACTGTTCTGTAAGCCGCTCTAAAGCAACGGGAAAAACTCTCATCAGAACAATCCGTTCAGATTGAGACCGCCTGTCAGTCTGGACATATTCTGGGAAGCCTCTGCATCAGCCTTCCGCATAGCCTCATTGACTGCACCTACGATCATATCCTGGAGCATTTCTACATCATCGGGATCCACTGCTTCGGGAGCAATAACCAGATTCAGAATCTCATGCTTGCCGTTGACACGGGCAGTAACCACACCGCCGCCGGTGGTAGCTTCGTATTCCTTGTTCTCCAGCTCCTCCTGCATCTTCAGCATATCCTGCTGCATCTTCTGTGCCTGCTTGATCATGTTCATGTTCATACCGCCGCCCATACCGGGACGGAATCCGCCTTTTGCCATTTGAAAAATCTCCTTTATTGTAAATTTTAAATTTAATCCATAATATCAACGGTCTCACCGTGGGTTTGACCGAAATGAACCAGTCTGTCGAAGCTCTCGTTGTTAGGAGCAGGACCCTCCCCCGCCTTGCCAACCCGAACACGGACAGGTCGTCCTAAAATGCCTGAAGCACATTCCCCAACGATCTGCAGGACCTCGGGCTTGCCGATCAGCTTCTCGGCGACCAGGGCACGAGGCTCTAAATAGAGCACCCCGTTACGGAGGGTCCCCACCACAGGTGCATCCTCGCTGACCACGAACATTGCAAGAGCAGGGGCTCTCAGCTGGGGTCTTACCTGTTCCACCAATCGGGGCCAAAAGCCTACGGGGGCTTCATCCACAGGAGCGGCTTGCAGTGGCTCCTCCGGAGGGGAAGACTCTGCAGGCAACGGCGGTGCGTCCTCATCCGCCTCATCCTGTGTTGCGGGCTGAACCATTGCAACCAGGCCGGAGGCGATCTTGTTCTCCAATCGGGTGATCCTGGCGTTGAGAGCCTGGGCATCCATCTCTGCCTCCGGCTCACACAGACGGATCAAGCACAGCTCCGCATCGATCCTTCTGTTGGCACTGGTATTAAAGCCGTTGACCGTATTGCGGAGGATCTCTGCCATGCGTAGAAGCTCCCCCGGTGCAAAGAGAGGCAGCAGCTCCTTCAGTTCCTGTTGCGTACAGACGCCGGAGATCAGGGAGCCGCCACTCTTGGGAATGCTGCGGAGGATAAGCAGATCTCTGGAAACCACACACAGCTCATCTAACATAGCACTAAGGTCCTTGCCCTCCCCATACTGCTGTTGGAACAGTTCAAGAGTTGAAGCAGTATCGTGAGCAGCAATGGAGCGGAGAAGCTGTGCAGTCTGCCGTGTACCTGCCAAGCCCAGGATCCTACAGACCTCGTCTGTGGTCACAGTGCCTGCCGCCGCAGAGGCACACTGATCCAGCAGGCTCACTGCATCACGGAGTCCTCCGTCAGCCAATCTTGCCAAGAAGGCAGAGGCCTCCGGCTCCAGATCAATATGCTCCCGATAGGCAATATAATTGAGCCGCTCCACAATGTCCTCCGGGAGGATCCTGCGGAAGCTGAACCGCTGACAACGGGATAGGATAGTAGCAGGAACCTTGTGCAGCTCCGTAGTTGCAAGGATAAACACCAAATGCTCGGGCGGCTCCTCAATGATCTTGAGCAGAGCATTAAAGGCACTCATGGAGAGCATATGGACCTCGTCAATGATATAGACTCGCTTCTTTACCTCCGCAGGAAGATACACTGCATCATCCCTAAGAGCACGAACATTGTCTACACCGTTATTGGAGGCGGCGTCGATCTCAAGGACGTCCACACAGGCACCGGAGTCAATACTGCGGCAAGCACTGCAACGATTGCAGGGATTGCCGTCCACAGGCTCCAAACAGTTGACCGCTTTGGACAGGATCTTGGCGCAGGTGGTCTTGCCTGTGCCTCGGGTGCCGGTAAAGAGATAGGCATGGCTTAGGCGACCGTTCATGATCTGATTCTTCAGTGTCTGGGTCACGCTGTACTGTCCCACCACATCATCAAAAGCCTGGGGTCTGTACTTCCGATATAAGGCCTGATACCCTTCTTGCATTCCCTGCACCTTCTTTCATGCACACTAATATTTATTATATACGATTTCCCATAGAAATGCAATGGGGGACTTGTAAAAAATCCACCGCTTCCCCGGAGGTTCCCCTCCGAAGAAGCGGCTTCATTTAGGTCAATTCAGTTTCCTTGCAGGTAGTTTAACCCACAAAGTAGGCCTTTGCACTGTCGCTGTAGGCAAAGAGGGCCTTGCACAGCTCGCCCAGGAGGCCGGTCTTGCCAATGCCATAGGTATCAGCACTGTAGATCAGGTCGTTGGAAACGGGAGTACCGTTCTCCATAACCGTTGCGGTAAGCACAACACGGAGCTCGGCTGCCAGGAGGCCATCGAAGGTGAATGCATACTGGTTCATAGCTGCATTGTAAACCTCGAGGTCCTCAACGATCTCAGTACGGCTGACTCCGTAGATATCTACAAAGGTGATCTGCAGGCTCAGATCCTCAACATTGCCTGCGTAGTTACCCAGGTTGACAACGTAGCGAAGGCTTACCTTAGCATTCAGATCCAGGACCTTACCTGCCCAGGTAACAGTGGGATTGGGAGTGAACCCAAACTCAAAGGCATTGTTGTTGAAGGTAACGCCGTTCAGGTCACTGAGATATGCCTTCTGTGCAGCGGTCATGTTCTGATCCGCCAAAGCATCGGTACGATAGGCCTTGAAGGTCTGTGCCAGTGCACCGTAGCGGAGCAGGTCTGCACACAGGACCTTGAGGCTGTCAACCACAGTGGTCTTATTCATCTGAGAATAAGCGTACTGTGCAACAGAATAGGTATCCACTGCGGAGCAATAATTCCGTCCGTCCTTCCGTCCATAGAGAACTGCACGGAGCTCGTTGTTCATCTGTACGGCATTGATGCCATCCAGAGTGAAGTAGTAGAAGTTGCCACGGAGCTCGGGGTACAGCCTCTGTACCTTGGTCCCTGTCTTGGCATTCCCGGTGTACTCATCCATCTCGACTTCCAGATATACGGTATCCATATCATAGCCTTCCAGCAGGGTGTAGAGGACGGCATAGTTTACGGAAATATCGCTTGCCAGGTTCAGGGCGTGGTTGATGGTCACAGCAGGATCCACCGTTGCAACGCTGTTGTCTGCACCGCAGACACAGAGATCGTTCACGTAGGTATGGCCTTCCAGCTCCTCCAGGTCGCACTCAGAACAAGTGACCTTGTGGTAGTCTGCGTCAACATAAGTATACGTATTGCTGTGTCCCGTTGCAGGGATGCTGTCCACCTTGGCTTCGCCACAGAGAGCGCAGGTAGATACCATAGCACCGTTTGCAATGCAGGTTTCCTCCAGAGCTACAGTGCTCTGACCCCAGCTATGGCTGCAGCGGGTGGTGTAGGTGCTGTATGCACGGCTCTCGTTGGTAACAATGTAGACACGGCCGATGGCAATACGTCCGTTGGGATCAATGGGTCTGCCGGTAAAGGTAATACGCAGGTTGCCCTCTGCCAGAGTGGGCAGTACGGTGCCGGAGACATCCTCATAACCGAAGAGGATGTAGCTGCCGTCGGGAGCAATGGTGATGGGAGCCTCTGCATTGAAGCCATTGAGGTACTGTGCACCGGTGAAGGTAACACCTTCGGCAGCCTCGATACGCAGCCAGTTAAAGCCGCCGTTGGCATAAGTGTTGATAGCATGAACATCCATCTCACCTGCTGCCATATCCGTTGCGAACTTCACGTAGCTGAACTGGCTGTGACGGAAATGGACGATACCCAGAATGCCTTCCATGGGAAGCAGTGCACGGGTAGCCTCGATCTCGGCCATCAGATCTGCGGAAACGGAGGGATAGTAGGACTGGGTGCCCATAACAACACCGTTTCCTACAGATGCGGCATACTCAGCAATGCCTGCGAACCAGTCGGGACCGGTGCCGTAGCTTGCGGTGTAAGCCATGGGAGCAATGTAGTCATAGATGCCTGCGGCATCGGTGTAGTTCTGACCGTAGTGGAGGTCAGCAAAGCCTGTATTGGCACTGCCTGCACTGCCGCTGACAACGCCGCCCTCGGGCATCACTGCAGCAGACATGATCAACTCGGGCTTGATTGCCTTAGCAGTGTTGACAAGGAGATTTGCGAAGTCAACAATGTTATTACGGCGGTACTGTGCTACGATGGTAGCGTCCTTGTCGCCGTTTGCCAGGAGTTTAAAGATGTAGTTGGCATCTACAGACTCGCCTGTGGGGAGACGGTCGGCGTAGAAGGTCTTGTCGATCATGTACTTGACATTCTCAACATCGGCACCCATAGCAGCCAGGTTAGCGAAGTCGGTCTCACTCCAGCCGTTGCACAGGTGGTTGTAGCGGATGTAGTCCAGGTGCAGACCGTCAATGTCGTAGTTGGAAACCAGGTCGGTTACCAGGTTAGACATATAGGTGCGGTAGCCTGCATCATAGGGATTGATGCGGTCATTGTCTCTGGCACGGATGTAATGATACATACCGGCATCGGGATTGTTTGCCTTGTAGTTGCTGTCCTCTACAGTGACCATCCATGCATGGACACGGATGCCTGCGGCGTGAGCAACATCGATGCACTCCCGGAGAACGTCACGGTCGGTTCTGGAGGCAGCCTCGGGGTAACGAGTGTTCAGGAAGCTGAGCTTGCCGCCGGTACCCTTGACCAGGAGATAGATATCGGTGACACCCATCTGAGCACAGCGGCCCACAACGGTGTCTGCACCCAGGTTGTAAATGTCCTCGCCCCATACCCATTCGCCGACGATCTCAAATTCCTTGGGTTCGGCAGAAACATAGGTAGCGGTGACGGTCATGTTTTCGGTGACAGCATTGAAGCTCTTATCCCAGCCAGCAAAGACACAGCCCTCCATTTCGGGAGCCTCGGGAGCCTTGACAGTGCCGCCGGCATAGGTCTTCTTGTTGGCAAGAACAGTACCATCTGCATCCTTGAAGGTTACGGTGTAGGTGGTGTGATCCTCATAGGTGTTAAAGACACGGCTCTCGTTGGAGGTAATGTAAATACGGACCAGTGAGGGTCTTGCCTTCTCATCTACGGGCTTGCCGGTAAAGTTGATGGTCAGCTTGCCGGACTGGAGAGAACCGATGACAGTATCGGTTGTGCCCTCCTCGTAGCCAAACTTAACAGAACGGCCGTCGGCTGCGATGGAAACGGGAGCACCGGAGGTAAAGCCGGTTCCCAGGGTAGCCTTGGTGATCTTCATACCCTCGGGCACTTCAACGATCAGCCACTGGCAGCCGCCTGCGGAAGAAGCATTGAGGAAGTCAATATCCATAACACCGGTGTTGTAGTCATAGATAGCTCTGGAGTAGCTGAACTGGCTGTGGCGGAAGTGGGCAATACCCAGGACGCCTTCCATGGGAAGCAGACCACGAACCGCATTGATGTCGCCCATAAGCTGGGTGGAGGTCAGGGGGTAGAAGGACTGCAGACCCATAACAACGTTATTGCCAACCTCTACAGAGTAGGCAGCAATGTCAGCCATCCACTGGGGCTCTGCCTCGTAGGAAGCGGAGTATGCCATGGGGCAAATGTAGTCGTAGATCTCAGCAGCGTCGGTATAGTTCTGACCGTAGTGGAGATCGCCGAAAGCGATATCCTCGGTGCCGTAGGTCACGCCGCCTTCAGGCATGAGAGCACCGGTGAAGAGAATATCGGGCTCAATGCTCTTAGCCGCATCACGGAGGAGCATTGCAAAATCGTTGATATTGTCACGACGATACTGACCTATAAGCAGTGCAGTGGGATCGCCGTTTCTGTAGGCATCAAATACATAGTTGCCATCCATAATATCGCCTTCAGGAAGCTGATCCTGGTAGAAGGTCTTATTGATCATGTACTTGACCTGTTCTACGTCAGCACCCATAGCAGCGATACGGGCAAAGTCTACCTCGCTCCAGCCGTTAGCAAGATGGTTGTAGCGAATGTAGTCCAGATGGATACCGTCTACATCGTAGCCGGAGACGATCTCCTTGACGATGTTGGACATATAGGTACGATAGCCCTCGTCGTAGGGGTTGATGCGGTTGTTATCCGTTCCACGGACATAGTGGTAGACGCCTGCCTCGGGGTGCAGGGACTTGTAATACTCGTCCTCAACAGTAACCAGCCAGGTATGGACACGGATGCCCTTTGCGTGTGCTTCGGTGATCAGTTCCTGGAGAACGTCACGGTCGGTTCTTGCACGGGCATCGGTGTACTGGGTCTTCAGATAGCTCAGCTTGCCGCCGGTACCCTTGGCCAGCATATACAGGTCTGTAACACCATATTTGACACTGCGATCAACGATGGTCTTGGCACCTAAGTTGTAGACATCCTCGCCCCATACCCAGTCGCCAACGATCTCAAATTCACCGGCAACCCGGATCTTCTCATACTGAGCGGTAACGGTGAGATCACTGCTGATCACATCAAAGCTCTTATCCCAGCCTGCAAAGGCATAGCCGTAACGGATGGGATCCTCGGGGGCCTCTGCAGAGCCACCGGGAGCAACGGTCTTAGTCGCCAGCACAGTGCCGTCATGATCCACAAAGCTGACCTTGAAGTTGGTCATGTCCTCATAAACATTATAGACACGAGTCTCGCCGGAGCCGATATAGGCACGGACAAGAGAGGCTCTTACGGTCTCGTCGGTAGGTCTGCCGGTAAACTGTACACGGAGCTTGCCTTCTCCAAGAGCAGCGAGAATGGTGCTGGAGGAGCTTTCGGCATAGCCGATGGTGGCAGTCCGTCCGTCAGAGGAGATGGAGACGGGAGAGGAGGAATAAAAGCCGCTGACCACAGAGGCCTTGGTGATCTTCATACCTGCAGGAACGTCCACCTTGACCCACTTAATAGCACCGGACTCGGAGGCATTGATATACTCGATATCCATAACGCCGGTGTTATAGTTGTAATCGGTCTTGGCATAGCTGAACTGAGTATGGCGGAAGTGAGCAATACCCAGGACGCCTTCCATGGGGAGGAGGGCCCGGACAGCCTCGATATCAGACATGAGTTTCTCGGTAGTCAGGGGGGAGAAGGACTGCAGACCCATAACCACCTTGCTCCCGATCTCTACACAGTAGGTAGCAATATCTGCCATCCACTGAGACTCAGCCTCATAAGAAGCAGAATATGCCATGGGACAGAGATAGTCATAGATCTCTGCAGCATCCTTATAGTTCTGTCCGTAGTGGAGATCACCGAAGGCAATATCCTGGTTGCCGTAGGTGATGCCGCCCTCGGGCATAAGTGCACCGGTAAAGAGGATGTCGGATCTGACAGACTTAGCAGCGTCCTTGAGGAGCTTGGCAAAGTTTGCAATGTTGTCCCGGCGGTACTGACCGATCAGCAGAGCGGTCTTATCGCCGTTTCTGTAAGCATCAAATACGTAGTTCTCATCTACACTTTCTCCTGCAGGGAGCTTGTCTGCATAGAAGGTCTTGTTGATCATGTACTTGACCTGCTCTACATCGGCGCCCATAGCCTGAATGTTAGCAAAGTCCGTTGCACTCCAACCGTTAGCAAGATGGTTGTAGCGGATGTAATCCAGGTGGATACCGTCAACAGCGTAGCCGGAGGTGATCTCCTTGACGATGTTGGACATATAGGTACGGTAGCCCTCATCGTAAGGATTGATGCGGTCATTGTCAGTACCGCGAACATAATGGTAAACACCTGCTTCGGGATACTTGCTCTTATAGTAAGCATCCTCTACAGTAACCAGCCATGCATGGACACGGATACCCTTGGCGTGTGCAGCAGTGATCAGCTCCTGCAGAACGTCACGATCGGTTCTGGTTCTTGCATCGGTGTACTGGGTCTTCAGGTAGCTCAGCTTGCCGCCGGTACCCTTCGTCAGCATGTACAGGTCCGTAACACCCATTCTTGCACTGCGGTCAACGACCTTGGCAGCGCCCAGGGAGTATACGGTCTCTCCCCATACCCAGTCACCTACGATCTGGAATTCTTCCTGTACCGCAGGAGCCTTGGTCTCAGCCTTGGGCTCTGCGGAAGCAGGAAGAGCGATCATGGAAACCAGCATGGCGAGACACAGGATCAGGGATAATGCTCTTTTGCTCATAGCGTTTCTCCTTTACTTTCCATATGAATTTGTCTCTCATCATATTCCTTATGGGCACAGGAACATGAATCCATTATCCAGTTTAACCTAAAACAGAGCTTTTGTCAAACAGAAATATGAAAAAATTACCGCCGTACAGAGGGCAGCCTCTATACAGCGGTAATAAACGTAATTTTAATGGGGCTCTGATTCCTAAAGCGGCTATTTCTACTGTCTGCTATTCACAAAAATTACATCAGAGCAAATAGCTTGCCGTCAAGCCCACCAGGAGCAGGAGCACGGGGTAGGCTGCATAATGAATAAGACGATTGCCGCTCCCCTTCTCCCCCTCGTAGAAATGGAGGATCAAGAAGCTCATAGCCGCAGCCATAAAGAACAGGGAGAACAGACAGCACACCACAGCGGCAAGGGCTCCCACAAGGATCCGATATTTCGGCTGATTCCGAACTGCCCACAGCACCAGACTCAGAATAAGAGTCGGCAGGCCGTATTCTACACCCAGGAAGCCTGTCCACAGGACAGCGGCAAGAACCACGAAAATGCGGATCAAGTAATGCCCCGGGGACTTGTCCCCGTAACGACGGAAGAAATACAGGACCACAAGACAGATCAGTAGCCCGAACACAGGGTTACGAGTCTGCATATAGAACCAGCTTCCGTACATACAGAGATTATAGGGCAGCTCACTCATAAGGGCCACTGCCAAAACACGGAGGAAGTAGCACCGTACGGACGCAGTGTGCCTCAGACCCTCTACCAAGAGGAAGGCGAATATGGGAACCGCACAGGTCTCCACTCCTTGGAGAACAATGGACACGGTAGCAAGGATCATGGATCTCTTAGAGCCGTCCAGCAGAACTAAAAGAGCATCTGCGTCCATTCCGTTGACCCGGAGGAGCCCGTTTTGCACCAGTCCCCTGCCCAGGATGCCCAGGGTGGCAAAAATCATAGCCCAGACTCGCAGTGCCCGGGTACTGAGACCCATAGAGGGTCCTTGACGTAAGCTGTCCATAGGCAGCTCCTTTCTCTTCGATCTATTGGGTGCTCTGTGTGAGGAGCAGAATCGCTACAGACCAGGCAGGGAGAGTCAGAGCATCCCCCCTGTGCTCTACCTTTTCACGGTCCACGGTAAGAGTCGCACCCAGTGTCCAGCCTTCGTAGCCTGTCAGATCCACAGAGGCCTCCTTCCCATCTATATTCATCAGTATGATGCATTCACTGTCATTCCATACCTTCCGCAGGGCACTGACACAACCACGATTCAGTGCCGTTTCCGCAAGGGTCCTGCCATGGGATATCTGAGGCAGTGCATTACGGATCGCAATGGCTTGGCGGTAATAATTGTACACAGAGAGCGGATCCTTCTGCTGTTCCTCTAAGCTTCCGAAGGGGTAGCTCTCGGGAAGGACGCACTCCGGGGGCAGCTGTGTCGTCCCACGGTCCCGTTCTGCATTCCAATACATGGGGGCACGCTTGGAGGGGTCATTGCCGGATCCCACCATGCCGATCTCCTCCCCGTAATAGACGAAGGCACTGCCGCCCATAAAGAGGTTCATGGCACCTGCAAGCTTGGTCTTGCTCTCATTCTGGGACACAAAGCCTGCGACCCGCCCTACATCATGATTCGACAGGAAGGGTGCATCAATATAAGACGGATTGGAGCCCAGGTAAGCCTTATCTGCTTTCTCCAAAGCCGTGGCATAGGTAGATACTACAGAGGCATTCCCTGCCCCACGCAGGACCGCAACGATCTTGCCGTCGGTATTGGCAAAGGGGAAATCAAAGAGGCTTGTGATCCCACTGGTATAATACTCGGTGATCTCTCCAAAGGTGTCCCAAACCTCAGCAACCAAATACGCCTCCGGCTTGATCTCCCTTACGGTCTGTTGGATCCATGACAGGATCTCTACGTTCTTTTCCGTGTTTCCTGTCCAGTATTCCTTGGCGGCATCCAGGCGGAAGCCGTCCACCCCCTTATTCAGCCAGAATTCCATGATCCGGCGGATCTCCCCACGAACAGCGGAGTTGTCCAGGTTCAGATCCGGCATGGATGAGGAGAAACGGCACTCATAAAACCGTCCGGATGCTCCGATCTCCTTGTATCCGGCTTGAAACTCGTCTATAATATTGAAGTACTCTACATATGGACACTTCTCTGGATCCATGGGCTCTCCATGTCCCAGGGAGCTGATGTAGGCCCGGACCTTGGCAAACCAGGGATGGGCAGAGCCGCAGTGATTGACGACCAGGTCCAGGATGACCTTGATCCCCCGCTCATGACAATCTGCCAGAAGAGCCTCGAATTCCTCCATGGTACCGTAAGAGGGATCGACGGCATAATAATCCGACACGTTATACTTGTGGTACGTAGTGCTGGGGTGAATGGGCATGAGCCAAATCCCGGTAATGCCCAGTTCCTGCAAATAGTCTAACTTGGAGCGGACTCCCTGCAGGTCCCCGATACCATCTCCGTCAGAATCACAGAAGGAGTAGACGAAGATCTCATACCAGGTGCGGTAATTGTCGTCGGGGCTGTCCCCCAAGGCACGGATCATTTCTAAGGAGTCCTCTACGGAGGGTCCGCACCCCCAGAGCATTGTCAGTGCCATAAGCAAACAGAGGAGCCTTATCGGCTTTCTCATAGCTTAGCCCTTAACAGAGCCACTCATGGCTTCTTGATAGAACTTCTGCGTATAGAGGAACAATGCTGCAATGGGAATGGAAACCAGTACCGCACCTGCGGCAAAACGGGTAAACCAATCATATACATATTCCTTCTCCATCATATTCCACAGGCCGATGGATACGGTAAAATACTTGGCATTGGCACCTGCGATCAGCTTAGCCATAACAAAATCCAGCCAGGGCCCCATAAAGGAGGTAATGAGCTGATACACAATAATGGGCTTGCACATAGGCAGAGTGATCTTGGTAAAGGTCTGCCAACGGGTCGCGCCGTCCAAATAAGCGGCCTCATCCAGAGCCTTGGGGATGGTATCCATATAGCCCTTAACGATGTAGAAGCCGGTTCCGGCCCCTGCAGAGAAGCACAGGATCATAGCAAAGGGGATCATAGCCCCCTCGGTGAGGCCGAAGGCCTTAAGGATAAAGTACACTGCGATCATGGACATAAAGCCGGGGAACAGATTTAGGATCATAGCGATGTTCATGTAGGGCTTGCGGAACTTAAAGCGGAGACGGCTGGTGCAGTAGCTCACAGACAGCACGAAGAAGGTACTGAGCAGGCAGCTACAGGTCGCAATGACCAGGGTGTTCAAGAACATCCGGGGGAAATTAATAATGCCGGTCTCCGTGAACAGACGTCTATAGTTGTCCAAAGTATAGGTCTTAGGCAGAAGGGTGCGGACGAACTGACCGGGCTCTGCACGGAAGGAGTGCATAACGATCCATGCAAGAGGAAGGAGCCATACGATGCACATAACTGCAAGGAAAATATGGACCAAGGTATTCGATGCGATCTTTCTTCTCTTTGCAGAAGAATGTACGGTTTTCTTTGCCATTATTTAAAGCCCTCCTCTTCTTTGTAGGATTTGGAACTGCGGTAGGTGATCAGAGAAACAACGGACAGAACAATAAATGTCAAGATGCCGATAACTGCAGCCAGGTTATACTTCTGCTGATCCACAGACAGCTTGTACAGCCAGGTTACCAACAGGTCTGTAGAGCCTGCTGTATTCTCAATGCTCTGGGGTGCACCGCCGGACAGCAGATAAATAACGTTAAAGTTGTTAATGTTGCCGGTAAACTGCGTAATGATATAGGGAGTCATGACGAAGATCATGTAGGGCAGAGTCACGTGGATGAACTCCTGGAATACATTGGCACCGTCCATACGTGCAGCCTCGTACTGCTCGGCGGGGATGTTCTTAAGGATACCCGTGACCTGCATAATGGTGTAGGGAATACCTACCCACAGATTAATGACAATGACCGTCACTCTTGCCCAAGTAGTATTGGTAAAGAAGGGCAGAGCCTCATTGATCCAGCCCCACTCCATGAGCATCTGATTAACGATGCCCTGAGGCTGCAGCATAGACCGCATGACCAGCAGAGATACAAACTGAGGAACAGCAATGGTCACACACAGACAGCCTCTCCACAGGCTCTTGAGCCGTGTTCCCTGACGGTTGATGATCATGGCTACAATGGTACCCATGAAGAAGTTCAGGAAGGTTGCAAAGAAGGCCCAAACAATAGTCCACCCAAGGACTCCCCAGAATTCACGGCCGATAGAAGACCCGGCATTGAGCATGGAGGCAAAGTTATCAAACCCGACCCAGTCAAACAACACCAGGTGATTGTCGATCTTGGAATAGTTGGTAAATGCCATGCACATCATGTAGATCAGAGGAACTACTGTAAAAATACACAGACATATCAGGGGAGGAGACATAAGGGTAATATGGATATTCTTATCCAGGAGAGAGGCCATATCCTCCTTAAAGGTGGGAACAGCCTTTCCTTCCTTCTTAAAGCAGAGGACCTTATAGCCATTGGTAACAGAGTAGTACCAAATGAGTCCCACGAAGCAAATAGCGACGATAGAAGCCACACCGTACAGCAGGATCAGCTGAGACTGATGTCCGGCAGAGTAAATGAATACACCCAACTCCTCATCGAAGACCTTGCCCTGTTCCATCCAGCCCAGACTGGGCAGCATGGAGAGCCAGTGGAGCCCACCCTGAGGCAGCAGCAGGAACACGATCAGAGCCGCCTCCACCAGGAAGAACAACACACCCTTAAGTACCTGACCTGCAAGTATGTTACCCAAGCCCATAATAAGGCAGGACAGCCAAACCTTGGAGCCACCCTTAGTCAGTGCATTGCGGAGAGAATACGGATTTTGTCCGTTTTGTCTCTTAAGCTTCTGTTTTGTTATCACAATTCTAACTCCTTTCAAATTAATCTCTTTTTCTCTTAATCAACTCTTTGTTCCCATTCTCTCTCCGGGCATATGGGGCAAGCAAGGCTTAATAGCATAATTCCCCCCTTCCCTACCCCATATATCCGCAGATAATGGCAGAAAACCGGAGAAGGAAAAATCCTCCTCGCGGGTAAGAAAAGGCGGCGGTCAGGGAAAAATCTGACCGCCGCCGGTATTTGTCAATCAAGCGGAGTGTGATTCAAAGAATTACAGACCGCCCTTGCCGTTGATAGCGTCTACGAATGCCTGAGTCTTTTCCTCAGCGTTCTCGTGAGTGATGGTCTTGTTGTTCAGCTCGCCGCCGAAGTTGCCGGCAGGAGTCCAGTAGTTGGTGCCCATGTCGGGAACCAGGGGCTGGGTAACGGAGGTGTTAGCAATAACGTCCAGCTGAGCCTTTGCTACGGGGTCAGCCATGATGGTCTCATTGGTGGTCAGCTCGGGATGGCAGGGGATAACACCGCACATCTCGTAGTGAGCAAGCTGAGCCTCAGCAGAGCCCAGGTATACAGCCAGAGCGGCTGCAACGGCAGGATACTTGCAGTTGGGGTTGACAGCGATAGCCTTGGAGCCGGCAAATGCCTTCATCTGCTTTGCTTCGCCGTTGATGGTAATGGTGGGGAGCTGAGCAGCAGCAAAGTTCTCACCCAGTGCAGCCTTGGTTGCATCTGCCTTCCAGGTGCCGGAGAAAAATGCATCACAGCCACCCTCAGCCATGAGGGACAGACCGACCTCGTTGTTGGCATCAATGATGTAGTTGGGGTTGTTGCACATATCAACCAGGTAGTTGGTAACTGCAAGGCCCTTTTCGCCGCCGAAGTCGATGCCTGCAGCAGCGTCGATACCGGTCTCACCGTAGAGGGTGCCGCCGTTGGCAACATAGAAGGACGCCAGGTACCAGCCGTCGCCGGTGTTGAAAGCAACCCTGCCCTTGGACAGCATGGTGTCCAGGCTCTTGATGTCCTCTTCGGAGTAAACAGACTTGTTGTACATCATGAACCAGGTATTGCCGGTGAAGGGAACGCCGTAAACGCCGCCGTCGGTGTAGGTGACGGAGCCCAGCATAGCGTTGGAAGAGCCGTTCTTAATAGCTTCCAGGTTGGAGCCGCCGAACTCAGCAATGGCATTGGCCTGAAGCAGGTTGCCGATCTGGTCGTTTGCAAAGAAGTAAACGTCGCCGGCAGCAGAGGGATCAGCAGTAACCTTGGTAGCAGCGTCGTTCTCACCGCATACGCCGTACTCGAAGGTGATGTCCCATTCGGGATGTGCTTCGTTGAACTTGTCGCACATGGTCTTGAGCCAGTTGCCGGTAGCGGGATCCTGGTCGGCAGAGGGGCCCCAAACGGTCAGAGTGATCTTCTCGGTCTTCTGTCCACAGCCTGCAAAGAGAGCTGCGACCATTGCAATAGCCAGAACCAGTGCAATGATTTTCTTCATTTTCGTTTCCTCCTAAAAATGTTCGTTTTATGCTATCACGGGGGTACTGCCCCGATGATGCCGAGTAAAAAATGTGCCGTAAATCTCTATCATTACGAAACTCTGCGAAACTTCCGAATCTTCCCATGTTTCGGTCACTTAATAAGCTTTTTCTCAGAGAACACCAATAGTATATCATTCCATTGTAAAATCGTCAACTACCAAAATAGAAAAATTTTTCTTTATATTTTTGTGCAGAATGCCTACACATTCTCCTATTTATCCCATTATTCTTCTGTTTCGCATTCTTCCTTTGAGTTGGCTTGTTTCTCCAGCCGATTTACAGCCTCCCAGTTGGTTCTCCCGAAACATTTCGTAACTTCCAAAATTTCTTCTTCCAGACCATCTGGGATCTGTCCGGGAGCCAGTCTCCACTTCCAGTTGATGTCTACTGTACCCGGAGTATTCATCCGTGCGGAGTTATCCAGTCCCATCCAGTCCTGCAGAGGAACAATGCAGATCCTTGCACAACTCATCATTGCCAGACGGATAAGCTTCTTGTACATATGCTTAATGGGCGTATGGGTATCCCCCATGTAATATCGGATATGGTCCCGTCCCTGCTTATCCAGGCTGCTGAACCAGCCTGCAAGAGTCTCGTTGTCGTGTGTTCCCGTATAGACCACACAGTTGGGATCATAATTGTGGGGCAGATACTCGTTGGCCCAACCCGTATCCTCGGTATCAAAAGCAAATTGCAGCACCTTCATATTGGGATAGCCGCTTTCCTTCACCAGCCTGCGTACCGTGTCCGTCATAAGACCCAGATCCTCGGCAATGACGCCCCGTTCTCCCAGCTGTCTCTCCAGCTCCCGGAACAGCTCCATACCGGGACCCTTTTCCCAGCGACCGTCTGCCGCCTTTTGGCTGTCGGCAGGAATAGAGAAATACTCATCGAAGCCGCGGAAGTGGTCAATACGGACTACGTCATAGAGCTTGAAGCTGTACCACATACGGGTGACCCACCAGTGGTAGCCCTGTGCTCTGTGGAGGTCCCAATTGTACAGAGGATTGCCCCAAACCTGTCCCTCTGCACTGAAGTTATCCGGAGGACAGCCGGCAATACGGGTGGGCATGTTATTCCTGTCAAGCTGGAACATCTCGGGATGTGCCCAAACATCAGCCCCATCGGGAGATACGTATATGGGGATGTCCCCCACAATACGAATATTCTTCTCATTGGCATAGGTCTTCAGCTTGCTCCACTGTTCATAGAACTTAAACTGGAGGTACTTGTGGAACTCTACCTCAAAGTACAGCTTCTCACGGTAATAGTCCAATGCATAACCGTAATGCATACGGATGTCCTCGGGCCACAGAGTCCAGTTCTCTCCGCCGAAGAAGGCCTTTACAGCCATGAACAGTGCATAGTCCTCCAGCCACCAGTGGTTCTCCCGTGTAAAATCAATATAGCCCTGGACGGTGGTAATACGGCTCCGCTCATAAGCCTTCCGCAGAAGAGGCAGACGGTTTTGATACAGGAGCTCATAGTCCACCTTACAGGGATCGGAGCCGAAATCCACAGCATCGCATTCCTCGCGGCTGAGGGTCCCCTCTTCGATCAGTGCATCCAGGCTGATAAAATAGGGGTTACCTGCAAAAGCCGAATAGGCTTGATACGGAGAGTCAAAGGCTCCCCCATGGCTTACGGAGCCTAAGGGCAGGATCTGCCAATAGCTCTGTCCCGCCCGCTGCAGGCGATCTACAAACTCGTAGGCCGCACTGTCAAAGCAGCCGATACCGTACTTTGACGGCAGACTGGTCACGGATAATAAGATTCCGGACTCTCTCTTCATGATTCTGAGCTCCTTTCCTCATACAACAACATAAATGCCTCGTAGGGTCTCAGAAATGCCCCTACGCCTTCATAATTTCCTATGAGCTTTCTCCCGTGGATAAAATCCTCCGGCAGGTCCAAGGGCGTCTCTTGTGCGGTGAAGTTGCACACCACTATCAGATGCCGGCCTCCCCCATCTCTGCGATAAGCAAACACCCCTTCATTCTCCTCATCCAACAGGGAAAATGCACCGTCTCGGAACACAGCATAGGTCTTCCGCAGAGAGATCAGCCTCCGGTAATAGTCAAACACCGACGCAGGATCCGCATACTGTGACTCTGCGTTGATCCGGCGGTGGTTGGGATTTACAGGGAGCCAGGGCTCCCCTGTTGTAAAGCCTGCGTTCTCCCCTGCCGTCCACTGCATAGGAGTACGGGCATTGTCTCTGCCACGGGCATAGATCCGCTCCATAATATCCTCATGTCGGTCCCCCCGTGCCATACATTCTTCGTAATAATTGCGGATCTCCAGATCTGCATAGGCCTCTATAGGCAGACGGATATTGGTCATACCCAGCTCTTCCCCCTGATAAATATAGGGAGTCCCCTCCATACCGTAGAGCATGGTGGCCAGCATTTTGGCAGATTCCACAGGGTAGTTCTCCGGATCTCCCCAACGGGACAGGACCCTGGGCAGATCATGGTTATTCAGGAACAGGCTGTTCCAGCCCTTGCCATGGAGTCCCTGTTGCCAACGGCAGTAGCACCGTTTCAGCTCCGGGAGGCACAAAGGACGGAAATGCCACTTAGGCCCTCCCGGTTCCTGGTCCAGACCCATATGTTCAAATTGGAACACCATAGACAGCTCACTGCCATCCTCTCGGCTGTAGAGGGCTGCCCGTTCCACATCCGCTCCCCAAGCCTCTCCTACGGTTACAAGACTTTTGTCCCCAAAGGCCTCTCGGGAAAGCTCCTGCAGGAAGGTGTGGAGCTGTGGTCCGTTAATGGTAATGTGGTTGTCCGGCTCCTTGGCGATCTGATCGATCACATCCAGGCGGAAGCCCTTGACTCCCTTCTTGACCCAAAATAGGATGGAGTCATACAGTGCCCGCCTCAGAGCAGGATTCTCCCAATTCAGATCCGGCTGCTGCGGTGCAAACTGGTGGAAATAATACTGCCCCAGCTCCGGGACGTAGGTCCAAGCAGGGCCGCCGAACACGGACCAAAGGTCGTTGGGAGGACTTGTCTCCTCCCCGTCTCGCCAAATGTAATAGTCATGGTAGGGATTATCCCGACTCTTTTTTGCTTCCAAGAACCAGGGATGCCGGTCGGAGCTGTGATTTAAGACCAGATCCAGGATGATTGATATGCCTCGGCTCTCCGCCTGCTCTATGAGCTCCTCCATATCCTCCATAGTACCGAACATGGGATCTATGGCACAGTAGTCGGAAATATCATATCCGTTGTCTACCTGGGGGGAATGGCATACCGGCGACAGCCATATTCCGTCTACTCCTAATTTTTCCAAATGGTCTAAGCCTGCAATGATCCCTCGCAGATCTCCCACCCCGTTGCCGGTAGTATCACGGAAGCTCTTGGGATAGATCTGATAGAATACAGCATTCTTCCACCAACCATGTTGTGTTTTGTCTAACCTCATATATGCTCCTCTCCGGACTCGATCCGGTGTAGTTCCTCATAGACTCGCAATAGCTCTCCTACGCTCCACGCCTGTGCAAAGCAGCCCTTCCCCTCTTTCGGCTCTGTGCCATCATAGATCTCAGGAAGCTGTCCTGCACATCCCTGTTGCAGCATTTGAGGAAGGTTGCTCAGGAGCTGCCGCACCTGCTGTGCCGCCTCCGGAGTATTCCCGTGGGTCCGCAAATAGGCACGACAGTATGCCCCCAGAGGGTATACCCAGACCGTTCCCTGATGGTATGCCATATCCCGATCAAATTGGCTCCCTCCATAGAAGCCTCGATACCCGGGATCCTTGGGAGACAGGGTTCTTAAGCCATAGGGCGTTAGAAGGTGCTCTGTAACCGTCTTTAGAACCTGTACTTCCTCATGGTGCTCCAATATCGGATATCTCTGAGACAAAGCCCAGATCTGATTACAACGGATCTGTTCGTCGGCCTCCGTGCCGGAAAGCAGGTCCTTTAAATACCCCTTATGAGGCATAAAGAATTTCTTGCGGAAGGATGCTCTCACCTTTGCGGCAAGTGTGCCATATGCCTCCGTATCATATCCCAGGAGCCTACCCAGGTCCTCCATAGTGCGTAGAGCGGTATACCAATAGGCGTTGATCTCCACAGGCTTGCCGTGACGGGGTGTAGGCAACACACCCTCAATACACACATCCATCCATGTAACCTGGTCCATACCGGCTCCCGCTGAGATCAAACCATCCTCATCCATATAAATGCTGTGTCGTGTCCCATGTATATAGGCAGAAATGATCCGTTCCAGGACAGGCCAGGCTTCTTCTGCAAAGCTCCGATCCTTGGACCTATCTACATACTGCCACAGACGATCCACAAACAGGAGTGCCGCATCTACCGTGTTGTACAGGGGCTCCTCTCCACCCTCCGGGAACATATTGGGAAGGAGTCCATCCCGCTCATAGGCAAGGAAGGTAGACAGAATGCTGTGAGCCTCCTCCAACCTGCCGGTTGTCAGGGTGCATCCCGGCAGTGCGATCATAGTATCCCTGCCCCAATCACCGAACAAGGGATAGCCTGCTATGATCGTCTTTCCTGCTGCTGTAGATTCTCTTCGGCTCAAATATTGATCCGCTCCAAGAATTAGCCGGCAGGCAACTGGATCTGTCAATGTACACTTAGAAAGAAGCTCTCCCTCTCTCTGTCTGCTCTGTGCAAGGATCTCCTCTGCAGATCGTGTTCCTTTATGGTGCGTAGTAAAGATCAGCTCTGATTTCTTGCTGCTGTGGCCGGCTATGCTCCACATTAGCCTGCAGCAAGAGCCTGCCAGTCCCTCGCCATCCCGTCCGTCCTTCTCATCCTCGGGATAGGCAAGGAGCTGCCAACAGGCATCCGTTGACTCCAAGGTGCCGTTGGTCCGTATATATACCTCATAGTCCTCGCAGCTAACGCAGTGGCCCCGTAACAGCATTGCTTTCTCTGTTTTGAGAGCAGCTTCCTTTGGTGCAAATTTAAAAAAGGGCGTGACTTCCAGAGTACAAACCTCATCTCCGCTGTTCTTTACTTCGTAAACTACCGCCACTGTATTCTCACCGAATGCCATAACACAGCTCCGCTTTACAGAAACGCTGCCCACATGATACATCCATTGCGGACCGTGAGTGCAGGAGAATTCGCACAGCCATTGCAGGCCCCGTTCCTCCACAGTGCCATCTGCAAAGACCTGTGAGGACAGCTCCCACGCCTCCTTCCCCAGGATAACCTGTTCCCGTAAACGGTGGACCAAATTGATCCGTTGCCCCGGGGCACGGTAGGCGGCAATCAGAAGCCCTTGATCCGTCCGTGGTGCAGAAAATGCGGCAGTCAGTGAGCTGTATCCACCCAGTCCGTTGGAAAGAAGATAGGAAGGAACGGTCCCATCGCCCCTCAGAAGCTCCGAACCCCCATAGCAGAATTCCATTCCATCCCCCTCCTCGCAAATTTACGAAATTATTTGTTTCCTATCCTAAGTATATTGTAATTTTTCATTCCCGTCAAGAATCCATTTTAAATTCTTTGTTTTTTATGATAAACTCTAATTTAAAAGGGACTCTTTTGTATTTATTCACAACTCTCTATCCCCCTATATTCTCATTCTGCGAAACATAGCGAAACTTTTTCATTTCTTTTAACGAAAGTCGTTGCTTTTATATTCTCCCTGTGATATAATCAATAAAAACATATCGGGAGGACCCCCATGGCAACATTAGAAGATATTGCAAAAGCCCTTCATCTCTCCAAAGGAACCGTTTCCAAAGCCCTCAGCGGTGCCAAGGATGTAGGCAATGCCACACGGCAGGCTGTTATGGACAAAGCCGTGGAATTAGGCTATTCCCGTCTGAGCCAACGTGGCAACAGGAAAAAGATCGCCCTATTTATTACCAATATGGAATATCTCTGTCCCGATGATTTCGGTTACGATCTGGTAGGCGGCTTCCGCAAGGCAGCGGAGCCTGCCGGCTTCCTCGTGGAGGTGCTCCCTCTTACCATTCAGATGCAGTTAGACAATTCTTACGACAGCTATATGCTTAAGGGTGGCTATTGCGGAGGGTTGTTCTTAGGCCTTTCCCTCATGAATGACCCCTGGATGAAGGAGTTTGAGACCTGCACCACGCCTACGGTCCTATATGATAATCATGTCAGTGCAAATCCCAACGTCACCTACATCGGCACCAATAACCAGGAGGGCATGGACATTGCGATCCAGTATTTAAAGGATCTGGGCCACCGCAGGATCGGCTATCTCAGCTACGAGCTCCATGCCTATATCTATCAGCGTAGATACTATGCCTATTTGCAGGCCATGGTAGAGCACGGCTTGGAATCTGATCCCAATCTCACAGGCAGTGCTCACCATGTCAGCGATTGCTTGGGGACTCACTTGCCCAGACTCCTGGAGCAGGGCTGCACCGCCATTATTTGCAGTCATGACGTACTGGCACACAGTGTGTTGGTCCATTGCCAGGAGCTGGGGCTTCATGTCCCATCGGACGTCAGTATCATAGGCTTTGATGATATTCCCCTGTGCCGCTACGCCATCCCTCCCCTGTCCACCATTCGGCAGGATCGGGAGAATTTAGGCCGCAGTGCCTTCCACGCCCTCACCAGCCAAATGAACAACGTCCATGTCAGTTCTCTCCTCCTCCACGCACAACTGATCCGCCGAAGCTCCTGTGGCCCTGCAAAGCTCATATAATGATTAATACCCTATCACCATTATTAATGGGATAGGGTATCTTTTTACTCCGAAGCAGAATAGCGCCCTAAGATCAGTGCGCTTTGGCAGGGCACGGTAAACCTGTCTGCGATCCGTTCCTCCTGCCACAAGAAGGTGCTTTCACCATCCGCAAGGACTTGCCATGTGCCATGAGGGACTTCGTATTCTATGGGCTCCGTTCCGCAGTTGAATACAAGGAGCAATTGCTCCCAGGGAGAAGTACCGCCCCGATTATCCAGAGCGGCAACAGCACAGGATCCGTTCAGATTCTCTACCCACAGGAGACGCTCCCTTGCAGTGGGGCTGAGATCTATGACGCCGGGGAGCTGCTTCCGCAGGGCGATGAGCCCCCGATAATACTCTACCAGCTCACGATTATCTCCCGCACGACTCCAATCAAATTGATTTACCTCTGCAGGAGAGCAGTAGCTGTTTTTGATACCACCCTTTGTCCTGCCGAACTCCTCTCCGCCATGGAGGAATAATCTGCCCTGACAGCAGAAACAGATAGCCGCCGCCAGCTTATTGGCCCGGAGGATCTCCTTGCTTATGGCATGGAAATCCTTTTGAGGGTCCATTGTATATACTAACTTATCCCACAGGGTCCAATCGTCGTGACAGGACAGATAGGTAATGACCTGTCCCGGATCTTGGAAGGCTCCATCCTCTCCCGTCCATGCAGTTAGGCAGCTTGCCAGCTTCTCAGCAGGGATCAGCCCCCCGTTTACAAAGCCTGTAGATCCTGCATCCATGACACTGCCCTTTACCATATCCCTTGTGTCATCGCAAAAAGCACCGATAGAAGGATAGATCTGTTTCAAATTCCCCTTATGGCACAGGATCGTCCCCGGTCTTTCCTCTGTAGGTCCTGCACTCCAGGGCTCTCCGTAAATCAGCTTCTCTCCTACACCATATCGGTTGTCCAGCTCCCTCTGTATGGCTTCCATCAGTTCCCGATCCAGGAGTCCCATAAGATCGAATCGGAATCCGTCTATATGATACTCCTCTGTCCAATAGACCACGGAATCCAGAATATACCGCCTCACCATTGACCGCTCCGAGGCAATATCATTCCCACAGCCGGAGCCGTTGGCAGGTCTGCCCCCCGCTTCTTGACGGTAAAAATACCATGGCACAGTTTTGAATAACGGTGACTCCAGGTCATAGGTATGATTGTATACCACGTCCATGATCACTCGGAAGCCCGCTGCATGGAGAGACCGGATCATTTCCTTCAGTTCACGGATCCGCACTGCTCCGTCATAGGGATCGGAGGAATAGCTCCCTTCTGGTATATTATAATTCACAGGGTCATAGCCCCAATTATAAGAATCCCTAGAGCATTTTTCATCCACAGAGCCGTAATCGTACATAGGCAGGATCTGCATATGGGTCACGCCCAGCCTCTTGAGGTAATCCAAGCCTGTGAAAAATCCCTCATCCCCATCAAGCGTCGTCCCGGATCGGCAGAACGCGGAAAATTTTCCCCGATCACAATCTGCAAACCCTCCCCGGGAGTCCCAGGAGAAATCCTTTATATGGAGCTCGTATATGATCTGGCAGGGGGCAGACTTGGGAGCCTTGTCCTCCTCCCACCCAACCGGGTCTGTTTTGGCAAGGTCCAATATCATAGACCGCTTCCCATTCACTCCGCAAGCCCTTCCATAGGGATCCTGTGCAAGATACTTCTGCCCTTCTACCATAACTTCGTAGACATAGTAATAGCCTTCCAGGTTCCTGTCACAACGGAAATACCAGGTTCCCTTTTCATCAGGAAACATAGAAAACACCCGGACGCAAGATTCCCCCTCGCCATTCTCGTAGAGCTTTAACACCACGCTCTGTGCAGTAGGAGCCCATAGGCGGAAGCTGGTCTCCCTCCCCCCTACGAATACACCTAAGGGCAGGTCGCAGTGAAATCGGTTCGCAAAGTCCTCACTGTCAAAATATTGTGCCTGTAACGAAACATCCATCCTTCAATGCCTCACTTATGTGTAAAGATACCCACTCAGTATACTCCAAAAAGCTCGTTTCGTCCAGTCCCTTTTATCCTTTCTCTCTCATTTATACATTGAAAAGTCTTGTAATTCTTTGTCTCCTATGTTATGATAAAATTAAAGAAGGTTATCCCACACCATCACCTAAACGGAGGAATCACTGTTATGAAATCAAAGATCTTACGCATTCTTGCAAGCGGAGTTCTGCTCCTCAGCTTGCTCCTGTCTCTATTCCCGTCCACGGCTTTTGCCGCCAAGGTATCTGATCTACAGGAGCAAACCACCGATGTCTCCGTCCCCGCTATTTCTTCCCCCTTCACATCCCATCCTGTGGTCTTTATTGTAGAAGACACCTACCAGATCGCCTTTGCCACCAACGCCAACGGCTTGGCCTGGGTCGAGATCGGCGGAGTCAAATACAACGACTCCCAAAACGGTCTCATGAATTGGAAGAGCAAATACCACAAGGTCACCGTCCCCCAAGCCGCACTGGATGCAGCGGGAACCTATAAGATCTGTTTCCGTTCCCTCTCCGCTCGTCCTACCATCTCTCCCACTCCCGGCTCAACGGTCAGCCGCACCTATCCCTTTGATCCCATTCCTGCGGATCGTGCTCCGGTCTTCTATTGCAGCTCTGACCAGCACAACGACAAGGACCCCACCTTGAATATCTCTAAATACAAGGCATTTGACGTCTATGTTTTAGGCGGAGACTACTCCGGCAAGCTGACGGAGGATACTTATGTAAAGCTCCTTTTAGACATGGCAGGTGCTGTGACGCAGGGTCGCAAGCCTACGATTTATACCCGCGGTAATCACGAGATCCGCGGAGCCCAGTCTCACAACCTGTACCGGGTCTCCGGCTACAGCGAATCGACCGGTGCTTACTATACCGTCAAAATGCCCGGCATCTTCGGCATTGTTCTGGATGCCGGTGAGGACAAGGTAGACAGCCATTCCGAATACGGTGGCACCGTCCAATTCTCCACCTACCGCAACGAGCAGACCCAGTGGCTCCGTGAGATCGTCACCTCCCGTGAATGGGAGCAGTATCCCATCCGCATGGTCTTCTGCCATGTTCCCTTCAGTTTCTATGCCGCTGATACCTTTGAGAGTGTTTATAAGGAATGGACCGAACTGTTGGATCAAATGGGTGTGAGTATCCAAATTTCCGGCCATACCCATAAGTACGGCATCTACGGCCCCGATGCAACTCGTCACAAGGCCGATCCCAACTTTACCACACTGATCGTCTCAGACAGAGAAAACGGCGACTATACCTATAGCAGCACCTTTGTAACCGCAAATCCCACAGGCTATAAGATAGAGAACATTCTTAGTGACCTTACAGTCAAGGTCACCAAGACGATCCCTGTATTTACCAATGCCTATGTGAATGAGAATGCCGGTAACGCCTTCCCCCTGTCCCTTGAGGATGATACGGCTGTTACTCCCACTCCTGCTACCAGAGCCTCCGTACCCTCTATTTCCTCCCCCTATACCTTGCATCCCACAGTCTTTGCCGTAGAGGACGGATATCAGATCGTCTTCTCCACAGACACCACCGGCATGGCATGGGCAACAGTCGGAGGTAAGAAATACTATGACCAGACCACCGGCCTTATGGATTGGGAAACCAAATACCATAGTATCCGCGTTCCCAGAGTTGACTTAGATTCCGCTCGGAGCTATTCTGTCAGCTTCCAATCCATGACCACCCGTGCCGCCTATAGTCCCACCCACGGAAGCACAGTCAGCCGCACCTATCCCTTTACCCCTATGGCAGACAAAAAGGAGCCTGTCATCCTGTGCCTGTCCGACTTCCGGGGTTTAGCAACGGAAGCCCGAGCCGTAGCCACCTACAAGCCCTTTGACGCCCTGTATATTGGCGGCGATTATACCTATAACGGCAATGCCGAAGCCAATGTCAGAGCACTCTTAGACAACGCAAGCGCCATTACCTCCGGCACCAAGCCCGTCATCTTTACCAGGGGCAACCGAGAGATCCGAGGCAACTACGCCTATCTGTTGGATTCCATTGCACCTACAAGTGCAGAGGGCAAGAGCTACTATACCATCGAACAGCCGGACTTTTTCGCCATTGTCCTGGATTCCGGTGAGGACAAGCTGGATAGCAACTCAGAATACGGTGGAACTACGGATTATCAGAATCTCCGCAAGGAGCAGACCGCATGGCTCAAGGAAGTCCTTGCAGAAGGAAAGTGGAAGGACTACCCCACACGCATTGCCTTCTGCCATATTCCCATGACTCGCATCACCACTGCAGGTATCAAAGAGGATTATGCAGAATGGACCAATACCCTCAACCAAATGGGCATCAGCCTCCTGTTCTCCGGTCATAAGTATAACCATGCACTCTACGCCGCAAATGACAGCGGCAATGTAACTGCTCCCAATTTCCCCACCCTGTCTGTCTGTGATGTAGACAATGCTGACTACACGTACAGCGGTTCCTTTGTTACCTTAGGCACAACTACCATTAAGATCGAAAACGTCTCCGCCGCCAAGAAACTGCTAAAAACCACTACTACAAGCAATGTGACCGCCCCCAACTATAAGACGCAGTCAGACACTTACCTTATGTTTGACTTCAACAATGACTCTGTTGCTCAGGAAAGATACCACAGCTTCGTATATGGTGGCATGAACTTTGACCAAAAGGCCTACTGGGATCACGAGACCAATACCACCGCAAGCACCATAAGCCGTGGCGTTCTCAGCTTCTCCCCCGTTGACGAGACCATCACCTCTGTCGGTGTTTACAGCCGAGCTCTGAACAACGCCAAGGGGCAGTGGGCTTACCGTCCCCTCCATTATTTTACCAAGTCCACTGACTACTGTCAGGTCCGCTTCAAGATCGACAACGCCGTGGCCTCTACTTCCGACGGCACTGCCAAATTCCGTTTGGACGTAGACTGTCCCAACGATCTCAACGATGCCGCAGACGTAACCAAGACCTACACTCGTTTCGAGCAGAGCTTTAAGGCTGCCGATGTGGTAGGCAAGGGCTATGTGACTCTCACCTTCCCCTTAAATTCCACGGAGTATAATAAGTTCCAGTTTATGAATTTGGTCCATCCTCAGTTCGTCAATCTGAAGTCCGCAAGCGGTGCTACCGCTGTTTTCTCCATTGACTACATCTATATCGGACCCCAGGAATCCTTCCCCAAGCAGGATGATACTCTGTTCTTCGACTTCACGGATACAGAGGCAGATCGGCAACGCTATAACAGCTTCACCTACAATTATCTGAACTTTGACGATCCCTCCAACTGGACTGCATACAATGCCTCTCCTATGTCCACCATAGCAGACGGTGCCCTAAAGTTGGCTGTACCCACAGGAAACACCGATACCAGCCATTCCACCCGTAGCCGCAGGGACAATGTCAGTGCCCTGCACTTCGTCCCCGGAAAGGATGACATTCTCCAGGTCCGTATCCAAGTCAAGAACGCTGTTGCCACCACTGACAACGGCATCGTGACCTTCCGCATGAACCTAGACCGTCCCAACGCCATTGTCAATTCCGCAGGCACCAGCCGCACCTGGACCAACATTCCCATTGATTTTACTCTTGCAGATCATGTGGATCAGGGCTGGTTTGTTCTTGAGACCAGGCTGACCGACGCAGAGTATCTTGCCTCCGATTGGGTCAACCTGGTCCATCCCCAGTTCTTAAATATGACCAATGCCTCCGGCAAGACCGCAGAGTTCCTGATTGACTACATCTACATCGGACCCGAGAGCAAGAGCCCCACTGCCCACACCGTTACCTTCTGTGCAGAGGACGGCACCGTTCTGGAACAACATAAGGTAGGCACAGGAAGCACCGTCGCCTATGCCGGTACCACCCCTGCAAAGAGCTATGACGAGAACAACCACTACAGCTTTGCAGGATGGCTCGATGCCGAAGGACAGCCCGCTGTCCTCCATAGCATTGCAGAAAGCATCACTGTATACGCCTCCTTTACAGCAGAGGCTCACAGCTTTGAGGAAGCCATTCTCACCACTCCCACCTGTAGTCTGGAGGGTGTAAAGGAGCTATCCTGTACCTGTGGCTACCGCTATACCCAGGCCATTACTCCCACAGATCACAGCCCCTCCACCATCGCAGCCATTGCCCCCACCTGTACTGAGCCCGGCATGAGCGAAGGCTCCTTCTGCAGCCTATGTAATGCCGTGATCACCGCTCCCGTAGAGATCCCTGCCCTGGGTCACCAAGCTGAGCCGATTCCCGGCTACGCCCCCGATTGTTTAAGCTCCGGCCTATCTGAGGGTGCAAAGTGCAGCCGCTGCTACATCGTCCTGACGGAGCAGATCGTACTCCCCCGTTTGGGTCACGATTGGGTCTATACAAACTTGGGGGAGGATCACCTTGCCCACTGCAGCCGCTGTAACAAGGATACCACCGAAGCTCACATCTTCGCAGAGGGTCAGTGTATCTGCGGTCAAGTTGAGATCAAGGAGCCTATAGAAAATACAGCTCTAAAGATCAATCATACCCTGAATTTGGCAAGCGATATCTCTGTAAGTCTTGCAGTCAGCAAGAGCCTCTTAGAGGGCTTTGATATGGATACGGTATATGTTCTTACTGAGCTGGATATCTACCAAGGGAACGAGAAGATCGGCACCGAGACTATAAAGCTCCTGCCTGTGGACCAGGGATACTATTACTACTTTACCCTGGACGGGCTCACTGCCGTACAAATGAACGACCGCTTCCGCTCCGTTCTTTACGGAACCAAGGACGGTCAGACCTACTGTTCCCCCACAGACGACTACAGCATTGCAGATTATGCATATTCTCAGTTAAGCAAGAACAGCATTGCAGAGTCTCTGAGAGTACTGTGTGCAGAGCTTCTGCGCTACGGTGCCAAGGCACAAGCCTTCAAGTCCTATCGCACAGACAGCCCCGTAGACGCCGGTATGACTGAGGGCCACAGAGCCTATCTGTCCGATCTGGATGCTGTCACCTTCGGCAACACCAATACAGTACTGGACGATTTGGCAAATGCCCCCATTACCTGGGCAGGAAAGGTCCTGAACCTGGAGTCCAAGGTTGCACTGAAGCTTGTCTTCAATCCTGCAAATTATGACGGTGAGGTTGCCGATCTTACTCTTCGGATCTCTTACCAAGACATTCACGGTAACACCAAGACCTACGAGGCAAGAACCCCCGAACTGTATAACCAAGCCATGGGAGTCTACGCCTTCACCTTAGACACCCTCCTTGCTGCGGAGCTAAGAACCGTAGTTTCTGCTCAGATCTACGGAGGAAACACTCCCGTGTCCCCCACTCTCCAATACAGCCCCGATACCTACGGCAACAACAAGACCGGGGAGTTGGGCATGCTCTGCAGAGCCTTGATGGCATATTCCGATGCCGCAAGGGCGTATTTCGCTCCCTGATCACATAAAACACAGCCGCTTTCGTAGTGTTAAAGCTACGAAAGCGGCTAAATATTTCTTATTTCATTGCCAGCTTATCCATGGCAGACCGATACGCCTCTGTAAACTCGCACATATAGGCCGAGGACATCTGCACATTTCCACTCTCACAGTATCTAGAGGCAGCACAACTGGGGCAGATCCTTCTGTGGGGGCACTTGGCACATTCGTGACTTGCAGCCAAATGGCGAACTGCACCGTTAATACACTCCCAGGCTTCACGGAAACTTCTGTTTGCAATATCTGCGGCGATCTCGGGGAGCATACCGCAGGGAAGAACTTTCCCGTTCCAACTGATCCAGAATTGAGAGCGACCTGCCAGGCAACTGATACCCTCCTCTGTTTCGTGGTAGCAATCCTCCCATGCCAACTGACTTATGGCACGTTTTTTCATCTCCTCTTCTCCGTTAAACAGAAGCTGCGAACGGAAAGAAAGTTCTCCTGCCGCCTTGGATGGCAGTCTGTAGGCGTTCTCCAGTGCTCCACGGCGGCTGGGTGGCATTACATAACCTGTTGTACGAAGAACCAACCCTCTATCCAGTGCAAACCGGGTCATAGCCTCCAATTCGTGGGCATTATCGGGGGTTAAGGTAGCATTCAAGCATACAAGAAACCCTGCCTCTCGCAGAAGATCAATACCACGGACCACCCGATCATAGGCACTCCCATCTCCACAGAGTCCTTCATAAGTCTGCCGAGAAGCTCCATACAGGGTAATATTGAGCTTTGACGGAGGTGTCATCCGCAGTTTCTCTATAAGAGTCTCATTGATGAGCGTACCGTTGCTGTTAATATCCACAAGAATCCCCATAGCGTTCAGTGCAGACAGCAACTCAAAAATATCCTCTCGCAAAAAGGGTTCTCCCCCTGTAATAAGCAGAAAGGTCATACCCATTTCCCGAGCCTCCTGTGCCAGGCTGATCCATTGATGGATCGGCAGCTCTGTGCCTAAGGGCTTCATCTCCTCGGGAGTCATTCGGATGTAACACATCCTGCAATTTAAGGAACACCTTGGTGTTAACTCAAAGGTCCCGCAAACAGGAATATTTTTAAGGGCAGCACGCTTGCTGATAGTCTGTTTGATTGGATAGTCTTGCCTCATGATTAAATATCCTACTTTCATCCGATATTATATAAATACAGCTCCTCTGTGCGGCAGTTGCCAATAACAGCCTCCACTGATCAATTGTATAAAAGACTGCTGCAAAAGATCCTCATCCTCGCAGCAGTCAGAATAACTAAAGTATATGGTCAAGAATTTAAGAAAATGGCATAAATATTGAAAGTAGAATGAGGACCGTGATAGCATACAGACTCACCATTCGGCCCATCCCCCACGAGATCCGTCTGACAGTTTATGTAGTTAAAAAACTCACCGCCACCACCGTAGCCATACTTGCCACCACCGCCAAGGTCAACGCTGCACTGATAAGTAGTATTGCCAATGGGAACAGCACACTGAATCGCAACTGCTGCATCTAATTGAAAGGATTCAAATGCCAATGTGGGGCACACATATGGTCTCTTCATAACAGATAACAACTCCTCTTAAGTTGGATAATATAGAATATGTCAGGATACCCACCATTGTATTTTAGTGAGTATATTTTAGCAATAAATGCTCAGTATAATTGCTATTAAAGATTAAGAGTATTATAGCTTATTTACATGGAATTATCAAGCCCTATTTTCAGTTTTTGCGTCTATTTTTATCATTTTCGGTTTTGAACAAATTTCGCTTTATTCTCATCCGTGTTTTATTTAATTTGCTGAAATCATCTCATTCCCATCCTGTTTTGTTGACATTATGTAATAATTGTGCTAATTTTTACTTGAAGCATATTTCTATCCTATCTAAATTTTTTCAGAAAGAAGATGACATCATGATCAAGATCGGTATCGTTGGATACGGCAATCTTGCCAGGGGTGTGGAGGCCGCTGTTACACAGAATCCCGATATGGAATTAGTCGCTGTATTCACTCGCAGAGACCCCCAAGCTATTAAGCTCTGTTCCAATAGCATCCCTGTGCTCCCCTATTCTCAGATCACACAGTGGAAGAATCGGATCCAGGTACTGGTCTTATGTGGTGGCAGTGCTTCCGATCTTCCTGTCATGACCCCGGAGCTTGCACAGCATTTCCATGTAATTGATAGCTTTGATACCCATGCACGGATCCCTGACCACAACGATCATGTAGACCGTGCTGCCCGAAGCACCGGGCACATTGCTATTATTTCCGCCGGCTGGGATCCCGGTCTGTTCTCCCTTAGCCGTGTCTACGCCTCTGCGGTCCTCCCCCAGAGCACGACCTACACCTTTTGGGGACGGGGTGTCAGCCAGGGGCATTCCGATGCAGTACGCCGCATCCCCGGAGTTGCCGATTGCAGACAGTATACGATCCCCGTGTCCGAGGCAATGGAAGCTGTCCGCAGTGGGCAGGGTCCCACCCTTTCTCCCCGTCAGAAGCACACCAGACACTGCTACGTGGTTCCTCAGGAAGGTGCTGACCTGCCCCGTATTGAAAGGGAGATCAAGAATATGCCCAACTATTTCGCTGATTACGATACAACAGTGACCTTCCTCTCCCAAGAGGAGCTGGACCGTGACCACAGTGGCTTGCCCCATGGCGGACACGTGATCTGCACCGGCATTACAGGTCAGAACAGGGATCATCACCAGCGGATCGAGTATACCCTCTCCTTGGATTCTAATCCGGAGTTTACCGCCTCTGTGCTGCTGGCTTGTACCCGTGCCGCAATGCGGATGGCAGACCGAGGCTGTATAGGCTGCTATACTATGTTGGATATCGCCCCTGCCGATCTCAGCCCCTATAGCAGAGAAGAGCTTCTCGCCCATTATCTGTAAAGAACGTACAGATCCCCTTGCATTCATGATAACCATGACTGCAAGGGGATCCCTCTGTATATATCCTCTTTTTACTTTGCTGCAGGATTCATATAATAGATGTTCTTCCGATTGAGTCTATCCCTCAGCTTTTCCATCGCCTCTCCAAAACGCTGGAAGTGTACGACCTCCCTCGCCCGTAGGAATTTGATCACATCGTTCACATCTGGGTCATCAGACAGCCGGAGAATATTATCATAGGTGGTTCTGGCCTTCTGCTCCGCCGCCATATCCTCGGCAAGATCTGTAATAGGATCCCCCTTTACCTGCATCATGGCAGCCGACCAAGGAACCCCTGCCGCTGCTTGAGGATAAACACCCTGGGTATGGTCCACAAAATACTGTGCAAATCCATCGGCTTTCCGTTGTTCGTCTGTCAGCTTCCGAGTCAACTGATGCACTATGGTCCCCACCATCTCAAGATGCCCCAGCTCCTCGGTTCCTACAGGTGTATCGGTAATGGTCCGTTTGACCTTACGACCGGTTCCATTGGCCTTTGCGATGGCAAAAGACCACTTTCCCGGAAGCAAATTCAAATATACATCAATATGATCCCGGTCGATGACCACCATTTTCTGTAGCAACTCCCTATACAGGACATCTTCCTCTTCTGCTCCGCTAATCAGTTCTCGGATTGTAGTCTCAATGGATGACATCAACTGCTCTTGCTCTTCTTTCAGCAGGAGCTTTTGCTTTTTGCTTTCCAAGATTTGCTCTACATCTTGAATTTCATCATCATAGATTTGACGAAGGGAAAGATACTCTGTTTTATCAAGTTCCCCGGACAGATATAGATCTAAAAGTTTCCGTCTCTTACTTTCCAAATCTGCTTTTTTCTCCTGAAGCTGCGTAGAGCTGTGATCGGAAGTATTACAGTTGATAACAGAACGGATCTTCGAAGTTAGATTCTCAACAATAGTTGTTTCATGAAGCCTTAGGGTCTGTAGCACCAGGGCCATAATGTGAATCGCATCTTCATTACGTATACTTTCAAAGGTGCAACCAACATGATTACCGGCAGGGTCAACATGGGGGCCTCCGTTTTTCTGAGCCTGATAACAAGTCCATGCCTTGTATTTGCTTCCGTCCTTTCGGGTTTTGTACCTTGCAACATAACTCTGACCGCAACGACCACACTTAATTTTCCCGGAAAAAGGATAGCGATTGCTGTGCTTTGCAAGACTTTCCTGGGACAGGGATCGAGAGTCCAGGATACGATTAGCTTCCTCAAACAATTCTCTGGATACAATCGGCTCATGATGATCTGTTAGAATCACAAACTCTTCTTGACCTCGATTATATTTCTTCTCATGAGATAAGAAGTCAGGTGTATAAGTCTTCTTCTGCACAAGATCTCCGCAGTACTTCTCGTTGCGGATCACCCGTAGGATCACGGTATTGCTCCACTCCTTCACCCTCATCGGTTTGATTCCTTCTTCCCGAAGCTCTCTTGCAATTACATGGGTGCCTTTGCCCTCTGTTACAAATTTTTGGAAAATTAGTCTTACAATGCGGGCACCTTCCTCATTAACGGTCATTTTCCCATTTTTGACATCGTAACCAAGCATGCTCCTGCCGAATACGATACCTTGTTCCATGCGGCGTTTCTGACCCCATTTCACCCGTTCGGAGGTCTTTCGACTTTCTTCTTGAGCAATAGAGGATAGAATTGCAAGACGGAGTTCTGCATCACCGTCTAAGGTGTTGATATTGTCATTCATGAAGATTACGCCAATTCCCAGCTTCTTCAGGATACGAGTGTAGTAGATGCTGTCCAGAGTATTTCTTGCAAAACGGGAAATTTCCTTTGTTACAATAATATCGATTTCCCCATTTTTCGCACAATCGATCATACGATTGAATTCTCTTCGTTTTTTCGTACTTGTGCCGGAAATGCCTTCGTCAGCAAAGACTTCATACAACTCCCAATCGGGATTTGCGGCGATATACTGACGGAAATATCGTTGCTGGCTTTCAAAAGAATTGGCCTGATCTTCATGGTCTGTGGAAACACGGCAATATGCCGCAACACGCTTTTTACCATGTTCCGTCTGAAATTCTTGATATAAACGCTCATATCGGTTCATCCTGCAAAACTCCTTTCTCAGCAGTATTTCTGCTGTAATTATCATAAGTGAAAAGGAAGTAAAAGTCGAATGTACAAAAACAATTATTTCTATATGTGTAATGATTGTTTACCCAGCATCTCTTCACATTGGATTCTCTGTTGCTTTGTAATCAGCTTTTTTTCTTCTAAGGACATTAGGATTGCCTTTTGAATGTGCAGGATAAATTGTGTATGTTTTTTTATATCAATCACCAAACTGCTATCCATATCACAGATATACTCACGATGCTTCAAAAAAACACCCCCTGCTAATATTCTATGATTGCCGGAGTATCTACTCCATCGATATTTGTGTTTAGATAAAAATGCATCGCTAAGCTGCAGCCTGCTAAGCCGCATCACGGGAGTTTCACCCCAACTGCCGATCTGACAGAGCCGCCCAATGCAGTGACGCGTTCAAGACGGGAGTACCATTATCCTTCCAACTGTCATCGCCCTACAGGTAGCAATCCTGTATTTGCAAAGCATCTTAATCGCTCGCTCAAAAGAGGTCCTGGCGGATGTCTACGACGGCTCATCATTGGAATTGATGTACTTAGCGATGCTATTCAGTTTTCAATGTACAGGAGATTGGGTTAAGTAAAAATAACCCCTCATTACTCTATTGCACAAAATCGACCTCAAAAGCGAAACACTTTTAGAAAATTTTTTAATTTTTTTAAAAATTTCTTTTTTGAGATCTGAATAGCACGATCTGTACGCTTATATTTGACTGCAATATCGTGAGTACAGCTGTGCCAATTCCGGTTGATAAGGGCATCCAGCAAATCAGCAGCCCATGGATACCAAGCACTAACCTCGCTGTATACTTGCTCCATAAAGAGTGCTTCATTCACAAGCTCGTCCAGATTTCTGCCCGAAGAGATGGTATCATACAGGGACAGCCCCTCCGTGTCAGTCGTCATCTCGTCCAAAGACAGTATTAAAAATGCCTGCTTTGCTTTCAGATTTCTGAGAGAGGCTTGGTGACTCTTATGCCACTCCTTATATACAGGGTAGTCTACCTCAATGAACATACGGTCAGTGGTTCCGTTATCCACAATGTTGTCTGTAATGAAGTATCTCTGTTGTTCCGGAGGCAGTTCCTTATTGCGATTCACAATCTCAAACCATTCCTCTCCGGTAGCAAGACGTAGCGAGCCTGCTTCCGGTCCTTCTGTCATGCGTACAAGATATGTAGTTTTCATACCTGAATCTCCTTTTTTGAAATTTGAAATGAGTTCAAATTTCGGAGTTCAGGGATACTTCGCTACATAACACAGCCAAATCATAAAAAACCCCTTTCCGCTTCTCAGCAGAAAGGGGTGCAAAAAGGCATAACAAGTCAGCTGAAAAGCTGTTTGTCATGCCCTAACTCGATGGTCCTCGTTCTCGCCTATGGAATAGGTGGATGCAGGCTCTTTTCCGGTGTACGATTCGATTCATACTGCGTATCCGGCGGTTGAACGATGTACAAAAGGATAATTTAATTGGAAGCCCTACATGAATGACATTTTAAGCATACAGAGGTATTTCGGCACATCATTGGATTTCATGCGTTATTCCATTGTTAGATGTCCCAATACAACAATACATGAAACTGTCGAAAAATCTTGACGAAAGCAGTCGATAAAATAGTTTTTTCCAAAAAATATACATATTTTATAATTGTAAATCAGTCTCTGTAGAAAAAGGAGAAGCAGATACTTTTTAAGCATCTACTCCTTCTAAGTGCTAAACAACCTATGCAAATAGTCTTAAAATAATAAAAAGCATGACAGCCCATACATCAATGGATTGTCATGCCTAAATTTATGATCTTTTAAGATTTTTGCTCAGAATTACCATAAAAACCTATGGGAGGTCGGCGTATAAAGTGTGTTGTTCTTTGGAAAAGGCTACTATAATCTTTTTGCGGCACTTGGGACATTTTAGAACAACAGCATTAGCAAGACTTGCGTTGCTGGAAGCAAACTTCACCTTTGCAGAACTTTTCTCGTTGTACGGAATATCAAAGATTCTCCCTTTTCCACACAACGGACACCGTACAATTGTATCCTTTTCATTTTCATCGGGAACATATTCCCCAATCATGAGCATCTCAAGCACCATCCTTTAATGGTATCATTTATACAATGATTCGGATTGCTTGCATCAAACTGCATCACACAGCATTGCCGCACCGATTAGGCCTGCATCGTTGCCCAAGGAGGCTCGTTCGATTTTCACGGGGGCAGAATCGTCGAATATATATTGACGGATCTTATCGCATAGGGGCTCCAGAAGCAGTTCCTTCGGCGCATTGCTGATTCCGCCACCTAAGCAGATGATTTCCGGTTGCAGAATATTGATAAGATTGGAAAGACCGATTGCCAGATGCGTTGTATAGCTATCAACAGCACTTAAAGCAAGCTGGTCGCGGATTTTAGCAGCTCGGAAAATCATTGCGCCATTGATAGCATTGGCATCGCCACCGCACAAATCCCGTAAAATCGTGCTTTTCGAATTGGGCATACAATCTTGCACCTGCTTTATCAGGGCTGTTGCAGAAGCATATTGTTCGAAACAACCATGGTTGCCACAACCGCACCGCTTGCCGTTCTTCTCTATTATCATATGACCGATTTCCATTGCACCGTGATAACGGCCTTCAAACAGTTTTCCCTTATACACGAAACCGCCACCGATGCCAGTACCCAAGGTTACCATCAATACAGATTCCGCACCCTTGGCTGCACCTGCGTGGTATTCACCGATTGCAGCACAATTTGCATCATTGCCGAGATACACAGGGATGTCCCATTCCTTTTGAAACAGTTCTCTGATTGGAGTATTCTCAAAAGGCAAATTGGGAGTCTTAACAATCACTCCGTTCTTGGAGTCAACAAGACCGGGAATACCGATTCCTACCGAAGTAACAGCAACTTCCTCGTCGGAGACTAAGCGTGCCAACTGATGGATCCGGTTGCACAATTCCACATCTGTGCATCCGTGCTCTACAGGGCTCTGTTCTTTTTTGCAGATATTGCCTTTGGCATCTACCAGAGCGGCAACAAGATTTGTTCCGCCAACATCAATTCCGATTTTCATATTCTATACCTCGCTATTATTCTGAAATGGTACATTTATCTATTTTACCCTTTGCAAGAAAAGGCTTAGAAACTTTGCGGTCAAAGAAATCAATCAGAGGTCCCATGCAAAATGCAGTTAATACCGTTCCGATTCCCATAAGGGAGCCAATCTGCCTAATGCTATGACCGCTTAACAAAAACATCGCTGTCCCCGTAAACAAGCAAATCAAGTCCGTGCATATACGCATATATTTGAACTTGCACAGCTTCCATTTATTAGAACAAATCAGGGCAATTGCATCATATGTGGATACCCCCAGATCTGCCGTAATATATAGGGAACATCCAAGGCACAAGAATGCAAAGCCTGCAACGAACATGAACCCTCTGAATGGAAGGGATACCGTGGGAAACAGCGAAGTCAACAGGTTCAAAGTAAATTCTACAATGTATCCCAAGAGGAACAGGTTAATAAATGTCGAAATACCAATGTAGTGCCGGTCAAACACCAAAGCAAATATCAGCAGAACAGCATTTACGATCACATACAGCGTTCCGAAGGAAATAGGGATCAGAAAATCTGCTCCGGCCATAAAGGTCTGAAAGGAATCCACACCCAAAGCAGAAAACTTCAAGATCGCAACGCTAATGGCTGTAATCACCACACCAATTAACGACATTGCAACACGTCTACAGTTCATTAGATAACCCTCCTTCAAACTATGAAATACATCCGGCTATGTGAAAAGGAATGAACCGCAACTGATAACACTCTAACCGCTTGTTCGTATCGTCTTCAACAGTTGTCCTTCTGACAGAAACATTGCTATACCACCTTCATATAAGGACAATCTTGTACAATCAAGAACAGCGAATAACACAAGTATTGGTTGTATATCAGTTGCTTTTCTCTTGTTCTGAATACATTTTACAGAATGATAGACGAAAAATCCATATCCTAAAGAATACGGAATATGGATTATTTAATACACACGAGATTGTCCGCATGCATGTGAAGAGCCCTGCAGGGAATACAATGTACTTCCTGCAGAGCTCATTCTACAACTAATTATCATCGGTTAAATCCTTATAGTGCATTGCGCTCAATGCATTGTCCTTCTATGCAACCGCTTTACAAATTTTATATTTTATCGTATACTGTTGCTGAAGGAAGGGGGTGTGATTATGGGAACCTATGTTATTTCAGATTTACACGGAGAAGCACATCTTTTTCATAAAATGTTGGATCAGATCCGCTTCTCAGACGAAGATCATCTGTATATCCTTGGAGATGTAATTGATCGTGGACCGGATGGAATCGCCTTACTGCAAGAAATTATGGCAACACCTAACATAACACTTCTCCTTGGAAACCACGAGTATATGATGCTGCAGTACTTCTCGCCCAACGCTACAGAAATAGAAGTCAAGCGTTGGAACAAAAATGGCAACATGCCCACAAGGGATGCTTATCTTGAATTGGCTCCGGCAGAACAAAAGCAGCTGATAGAATACTTGCACAGCCTTCCAACCCATATAGAAATTACCATTGGAGGCAAAAACTATTATTTGGTGCATGGCTTTCCCGGTGAAAATGTACACGATGAAGTTTGGTGTCGTCCTGCTATGATGGATTCTAATCCGTTTCCTCAAACCACCTTGATTATTGGGCATACACCGGTGCTATATATGAAGGAAGCAAAAGAAAATCGAGAGTATCGAATAGAGGAAATGATCCGAGCCAGAGAACATCCCACGATTCTTCACACGCCGGGCTTCATTGACATTGATTGTGGATGCAGCTTGGACGATCCCATAAAAACCTTAGGTTGCTTGCGTCTGGAGGACATGGCCGAGTTCTATGCGCATAACCCATAAGTAAAAAGTCCAACTTTTATGTTTGATGTAATTCCCCTAAAGTAGCCTCGAAATGATCCAGGGCTATTTTAGGGGTTTTCTATATCTAAGCCAATACTGAGTTTCATGAAAGAGTAGCTCTCTACTTATTCCTTATATACAAAGTATACTATTTCATCGGGGATGTTCACAATATACTCCTTTGCCTGTGGTGGGTAGATGTTCTTACTCGGTATATCTTCAATCGGTATCCAACACATATCAAGCTCGATACGCTCGTTGCCGAGTTCGTCAAGTGCCTTGAAATTTCGGTCAAGAGGTATCTGCGATTCGTCCTTTAAGGAAACCAAATAATATAGGTTGATCTGCTGACAGGGGCGAGTTCCCCAAGGGAAGAAATTCTCGTTCACCATAAATAGTCTTTCTACTTTGATATCTGCGCCGATCTCTTCCTTAAATTCTCTTACAATCGTTTCTGCGGTCGTTTCGCCAAAAGCAACGTGACCGCCGACAAAAGCGTATCCGTCATCATCCACCGCCTTTTGCATAAGTACCTTGCCGTCGTGGATCAGAAGCCCACCGACACGGTATGAAAAAATATAATCCTCTGTTTTGAAAAGTATATCTGACATATTTTAACTCCTAATTAAAAAAGCAACTCAAACACACCGCCGTCAAACACAATATCGTTACCATCGGCATCCTTGTAGAAGGATACCTTTTCTGTTTCAATCAGCTCAAAGCCCAGGGATTTGAGCAGTGCAACGGATGATGTATTGCCCAGTGCCGTGCCTGCGGTCAGCCTATTGATGCCAAGCTCACGCATATAGTCAATGAGCGCTAAATGGCTCTCTTTTGCGTAGCCCTTGCCGTGATATGCGGAGTGGAAGCAATACCCAATCTCGTGTCCGTTTTCTCTAATGTTAAAGGCACTATATCCGATAACGGCATCTTCGAGGCAAATGGCAAAAAACATATGCTCGGTGCCACTGTTTGCACCCGCCCATTTTGCTATCCTTGCACGAACATCCTCGTCATCGGTGATGTGCGGCTTGTCGTACTGTGAAAGGGCGGAAGTATTAAAGTCCACCCATATTTCTTTTATGCTTTTCCAATCATCCGCTACAATGTGACGGATGGTTAGTCTTTTGGTTTCAATAAGGTTCATTTTATCTTTCTCCCAATCTTCATATCTAACCGCCACTTTGGAGCTTCGCCATCGTCCGCCCAATATTCATCCATAGCGACGATCTTATCGTCTTTCAGCTTGATAAAGGACGTAACATGGAAAGAAGCGGAGCGATCCTTGGGATATACCCGTGTTGCGGTGATAATCATATCGTCCGTCGTGACAATCTTTTCAACATCGCCATCCCAATCTCCGGGATACTCGCAGTTGGCTCTTATAAATTCCTCAACCGTGAAATGCTCATTGGAGCAATGCCAATTCACAAAAGCATCAGCGTGGAAATATTCCCTTATCTCGTCTGCTCTCTGTGCGAGAATGTCAGACCAAAACTGTTGTATGTTCATAGTTCAATTCCCGATTATTCATAAAGCTCTTATGTATAAAACATATTGCCCAACGCATTTGAAACCAAGTTCGCTCAAAACAGCCTTTTCGTCCTCGCTGCAGAAGTACGTCATATATTTTGCACCCAATCGTTTACACTCACCCAGCGAAGCTGCCAGTAGTTTACGAAACACACCTTCATGGAATACTCCGTCAGCAAACTCACTTCCGTATATTTCGTAGTACCCATCGTCACCTGTCAAAAAGACAGTTGCCATAGGGGTATCTGCTTGATTGTAGACAAAAATCGTCCAATCATCAACCGTTTCAAAGATGCGGTCTGCGTTCCAATAGGTTTCGGGATCTGCGTGATACACCGCTCGGAACTTATCAAAATTATGTCGAGAAACCTTTTCAACGCAGGGACTATATTCTTCTATCTCATAACCCTCAAAGAAGAACGAGTGATTCCAATCATGCTCAATACATTTGAATCCATGTTCGGCAAGAAAATTGATTGCATCATAGTTGTTACCCGGATAACCGAAATAAGCCGTATATCCAGTAAACTTTGCTTCGATCATTTCAAGCAACTCTGTCAACGCCTGTTCTGTGCCCCAGTTGATGTTGAAGCTATTTAGCTGAAGATATTTGTCCTCCGGAATCCAATAATACGCAATCCAACCCTCAACATACCCATCAATACTAAACAGTAGTAGTTCGGATGTTCTATTTGCCACGGCACGTTCAGCCGCATCAAGGAAATCAGACTTTGTTTTAATGCCGTCTGCATAGGTTGGATAACACGACTTTGTAGGATTAAGAGCGAGGCTATAGGCAAACTCGCCATATTTCTCTATATCTTCAACTGTAGCCTTGATTAGCATATTATTCCTCTCGTTTCAATCTAAAAGTCAATCCGTCGTACTTCTGCCCATCAACTTCTCGTGTTCCGACGTTGCGGTTACACTCCACGAAGCCGAGCTTTTTGGCACAGCGGAGCATACGGACGTTGCCCGACCACGTTTGTGTGTAAAGCTCGTCCACGCCGTTCTCAAAGTAGTAATTCATAAAAGCACGGAGAGCGTTTGTGCCAATACCGTTACCCCATACGTCGGGTTCGCAAATGTCAATGCCAATGGCACGATAGACGGTCTGACCGTCCTTGATCTCGCCAATCCATTCGTAATTCTCGTCAATGGGATAGGAGCTTACCCAGCCAATGTGTCTGCCGTTCCATTCGATCTCAAACTTCCAACGGCGAACATGGTCGGGAAGCTCTTTCACGGATTCATAGTATTCTCGCCAAGATGCAAGCTCTGTTTCCTCGTCTGATTCCACAGGCTCCCACGGCGCATCGGCCTTTGACCACTCGGTTTCGGTGGTAAACCAACGCACATAGTCCTCGATGTCGGACTCTATCATATCCCGAAGGATGATGTTTTCGTATTTAATCTTCATTGCTACCTCTCAATAATCAAATTCATGTTCACCGACTGTAATCGTCTGCGTCAGCTTTTCGTCGTTATACGGCTTGCGGATCTCAATCAAATTCAGGACCGTGTAACCACGCTTTCGCAGGAATTTGATCATTCGGTGATTGTTGGGGTGAACATAGTTGTAAACGGTATCATCCCCATAAGAAGCGGCGATTTCTTCCGCCTTGCTATGCAGAGCAGTAGCAACACCATGCCGGCGGTATTTTTCTTTGACAAAGATGGATTCCACCCACACGACCTCGCTATCCACACGGCAGACCACGTAGCCTGCGTACTCGCCATCCACAAGGGCGGCATATACGGGGAACTTGGCGGTCAGGTATTCTTCCATTTCCTCTCGTCCTGCATTGGTGTTCGGTTTTGATACAATGCCTTTGTATGAACGCAGTTCTACCCGAAACAGGGCAACCATTTCTGCAAGAGCGTCATTGACTTGTTTAACCTCTAATAGTTCCATACAGTATTCAACCTTTTTGCAATTCATTATTTTTCAGCACCTTCTCCGCTTCCGCATACAGCTTCGGTGAAGTCTGCGGATATGTAAGCTCGGCAGGGAGCTTGTCAAAGACCTTTATTTCTTTCATTTCGCTTTCGGGAAGCTCGCCAAGGGAGTGAACCACCGCAAGAAAAACCATTCCGTTTGAGCAAGATTGCTTGTTGAATCCCCAATAGTCGCACACGGGATAGATGTCGGCATCTTTGATACCGCTTTCCTCAAAAAGCTCACGCTTTGCACATTCAAGCGGAGTTTCGCCGTCCTCGATATGACCGCCCTGCGTTTCCCAGGTGTTGCGATTCTTATGTTTTGAGAGTATCCATTTACCGTGGTAGGAGGAGCAGATCACCGTGTACTTGTACCTTTCAAGGTAGCCAAGGGGATAAATTCTGCATTGAAGCTCTTTGCGGATCACCTCACGGTCAAACATCGGAGCGTTCAGATCGACGCCAAGCTCCTTACATTTTTCGATGGCGAGGTCGTGATCCTGCAAAGCTGCCTTGCGATACCAAAAGATTGCCTGCTCCATATCACGCTCTACGCCAATGGCATCCTCATAGAACCAAGCAAGGTTGCATTGTCCGTCACGGTCGCCGTGATCGGCGGCTCTGCGTGTCCAATAGACCGCTTTTTCAAGGTCTTTCTCTACGCCGAGACCGTCGTAATAGAAGTATCCGATCTGACATTCGGCAAGAGGATAGCCCTGCTCGGCAAGTGTCAAATGCCCCTCAAAGCACTTCTTATATTGCCGTGTATTAAAGTATTTCTCAATCAGCTCGTTGCAGATGTCAAGCTCTCTGCACGACTTGTAATAAGGGTCGGTTATTGTTTTCTCTGCCATATTGCCACCTATATTTATCTCTCTAATGCATAATGCTATAGGGCTGAAAAGCGGAATACCGTTTCGTGGGAATACAGCTCTCCTGCTTTTAGTATGGGGGATGGGAAGTTGGGGTGATTGATGGCATCCGGGTAATATTGTGTCTCTAAACAGAAGGCGTGGCGGGGGCCGTATGTGCAGTTGCCTTTGCCTATTCGTCCCTCATTTATAAAGTTGGCGGTATACAACTGAATCCCCGGCAAGGTGGTGTCCACCTGCATGGTGATTCCTGTCAAGTCGGAGGTTGCCATTGCAGCAGGACGAAGGACGCCGCAAGCTCCGTCAACAATATAATTATGGTCATATCCCTTTGCCTGCTTCAGTTGGGTGTAAGAATCATTGATATGGGTATAGATGGGGCGCAGCTCACGAAGATCCATGGGAGAACCTTCTACAGGCAATATCGTCCCCAATGGGATGCTTTCAGCATCACTGGGAGTAAACTCGTTGGCTAATAGCTTAATCTTCTGATCCATGGCAGAACCGCTGTTATGACCGGACAGATTAAAATAACTGTGGTTGGTCAGACTGCAGATGGTATCCTTATCGGACACAGCGGTGTGTCGTATTATGAGAGCGTTATCACTGAGGATATATTCTGCGGTAGCTTTCAGTGTGCCGGGATACCCCTGATCCCCATCCGGGCTTGTAAGGCACAGAATAACGGCGTCCTCCGTAACACTTTGAATTTCCCAGACACGATGAGAAAAACCCTCCGTTCCCCCATGAAGATGATTGTTGCCGTTATTGATTGGCAGAGAATACCTCTGTCCGTTGAGTGTAAAGCTTCCTTTCGCAATACGATTGGCAAAACGACCGACCGTTGCACCAAGATAGCCTTCTTCGGATAGATACTGATCCGGGGTGTCATAGCCCAGGACGATATCCACAGGCTTTCCATTCCTGTCCGGCACCTGCAGGACCCGAAGCGTGACACCAAAGGTTATGATCTCACAATAGAGCTTGCCATTTTGTAAGCGGATAAGGTGGATCGTTTCTCCCTTCGGTGTTTTTCCAAAAGGCAAGATGTTAGATGTATTCATTATGTATTTTCCTCCTCTGCGGTTGCAGGGTCACGGTGGGCATTTAATAGCTTTCGGTACTCTGTGGGAGACATACCCTTGATCTTGCGGAACACACGGCTAAAATATAGGGGGTCTTCATAGCCTACGATAGCTGAAATTTCCGCCATGGAGTAATCTGTGGTTTCCAGCAAGCTTGCAGCATTGTTCACTCGGATGGTCAACAGATATTGCATGGGAGTGTGGTTGACGAGCTGCTTAAAGTTCCGCTGGAAGTAGCAGACACTCATATTCCGTGATTCAGCATACTCCTGAATAGAGATCGGTTCGTTGTAATGCTCGTTAAAGTATCGGCGGGCATATTCCATCTCTTCCTGGATATAGGTGGTCACAGTAGGCTTACGCTCTTGTCGGGTCCGTTGCACAAGCAAGAAGATCTGCTGCAAATACATAGCGAGTAGCTCTTCATAGCCGGTGCGGCAGGTCTGCAATTCGTTGATCATTTCCTTAAATATATAGGAGTATACGGAAGACGCACCGGAGTAGAAAATAGGATCGTCCATAGGGATCTCATATTTGCGCAAAATATTCTTCACATCACTTCCGGTAAAGTGAACCCAATAGACCTCCGGCTTTTCTTCCCCAAAGTATTCGTATCTCTGTTCCATCCGTGGAGGAATCAAAACCATACGGCCTGCCTGCACGATTCTCTCGTTCCCATCAAAGTAGAAATGTGCTTTTCCCGAAACGATATATAGCAGTTGATAGTCAATTCTTCCCTTAGGCCGCCAGGTTGGCAGCCTTTTCGTATTCTTTAGGCGATAAGTGCCACAGCTTCCGACAATCAATGGGCGTGATTTATCCTTAAAGGGGGCTCTGGATTGGTTCAGGTAACCGGAGTTAACATACATAAGACAGTCCTCCTACACAAAAGAATATGACCGATTTTCTATATTGTATCATTTAGTCCATATTTTGTACAGACCTGTTTATTCATTTTTTGGTTTTTTTCTGTTATGATGAAGCTACCACATGTGAGGAGGAACACAAAGATGATTATTCCTGCTACCTACGAAAATCTGCAAGTCACCCACGAAGGAACCATGTCCAAGCGAGCCTACTACATCCCGGCTTCCACCCGCCGTGATGATTTGGTAGAGCACCGTGAGTGCTCCGACCGGTTCCAGCTGCTGAACGGAGATTGGAAGTTTAAGTACTACTCCAATGTCCACGATCTGACCGAGCTGTTCTATGAGCCGGACTTTGACACGGTTGATTACGACACCATCCCCGTCCCCAGTGTCTGGCAGAACCGCGGTTACGATCAGCACCACTACACCAACATTCGCTATCCCTTCCCGGCAGATCCCCCTTATGTCCCTTATGAAAACCCCTGCGGCTGCTATGTCACTAAGTTCCAATACAAAGTAGATGCAAACGCACCCCGTGCTTATCTGAACTTTGAAGGTGTGGACTCCTGCCTGTATGCATGGCTCAACGGACAATATCTGGGCTACAATCAGGTATCCCATTCCACCGCCGAGTTTGATATCACAGATAAGGTAGTAGAGGGCGAAAACACGCTGGCTGTTCTGGTACTGAAATGGTGCGACGGCAGCTATCTGGAAGATCAGGACAAGTTCCGTACCTCCGGCATCTTCCGTGATGTGTACATTCTTACCCGTCCTGAGTCCCACATCCGTGATTACTTTGTCACCAACCACTTAGACGGTACCGATGCCACCCTGCGAATCCGCTTCAAGTTTACGGAGGAATCGGTTCCTGTAGCCATCAAGCTGCTAAATGCAGAAGGCAAGCAGGTTGCTAAGGGTTCGCCCAAGGCAATGGAAGCCGGCAGCACCTTTACCCACCAAGCAATGCTGAATGTCACAGAACCTACCCTCTGGAATCCGGAACAGCCCTACCTGTACACCTTGGTTCTGGAATGTCCCAACGAGATCATCGTTGACCGCTGGGGCTTCCGAGAGGTTTACATCGAGAACAACAAGGTATACCTGAACGGTCACTCCATTAAGTTCCGTGGTGTCAACCGTCATGACTCCGATCCTATCAATGGCCCTGTGATCTCTCTGGAACACATGAAGCGTGATCTGAAGATGATCAAGGAGTTCAACTTCAATGCCATCCGCACCGCCCACTATCCCAATGCTCCCATGTTCTATCAGCTTTGCGACCAGTACGGCTTCATGGTCATTGATGAAGCCGACCACGAAAGCCACGGCGCAGCAGAAATGTACTGCTCAGAAAACGAGCTTTGGGAAAACCATGTGGAGCACTGGAACGAGCCCTTTGCCGACAACCCCGACTTTTTGGAAGCAACCTTAGACCGCACCAAGCGCTGTGTCATCCGGGATAAGAACCGTCCCTGTGTCATTTGCTGGTCTATGGGCAACGAAAGTGCTTACGGTTGCTGCTTCGAAGCTGCCCTGGCATGGACCAAGCACTACGATCCCACCCGCCTGACCCACTATGAAAGTGCACAATACCGCAGCAGAAAGCGGAAGTACGATTTCTCCAATATTGACCTGTATTCCAATATGTATCCCTCTCTGGAGACCCTGCAGGAGTATGTGGACAGCGATCCCGACAAACCCTACCTGATGTGCGAATACTCCCACGCTATGGGCAATGGCCCCGGAGATCTGGAAGACTACTGGCAGTTCATTCAAGCCAACGAGGTTATGAGCGGAGGCTTCGTCTGGGAATGGTGTGACCACGCAATCTACAAGGGCGAGGCTCCCAATGGCAAGCCTATGTACTGGTACGGCGGTGACCACGGTGAGTATCCCCATGACGGCAACTTCTGTGTGGACGGTCTTGTGTATCCCGACCGTCGTCCCCATACCGGTGTCATGGAGTATAAGAATGTAAATCGTCCTATCCGTGTCAAGAAATTCGATCAGGAAACCGGCATCGTAACTCTGCACAACTATATGGATTTTGTAGCTACCCACAAGTATCTGACCATCCGCTACGAGGTAAACTGCGACGGTGAGATCATTCAGAACGGCAATGTTGACCGCATCCCCACCATTGCTCCTCATGCCGAAGGCACCATCCGTCTGAACATTAGCGTTCCTGCCAAGGGTCGCACCTACCTGAAGCTGATTTACTTGCTGAAGGATAGCACCGAGTTGCTGCCTGCCGGCTTCCTTCTGGGCTTTGACGAAGTTCCTTTAGAGGCTGCCGTAGATGGCAGAAATCAGAAGGCTCTGGCTATCTGGAACAAAAAGGAGCAGAGCGAGCAAAACCTGAAGGTGGAGGAAGAAGATCGCTACATCACCATTTCCGGCAAGAATTTCTCCTACCGCTATGACAAGACTGTTGGCAGCTTTAGCTCCATGGTTTTCGGGGGCAAGGAATTGCTGGATAAGCCCATGGGGCTGAACATCTGGAGAGCACCTACCGACAACGATCGGAAGCAGAAGTTGGAATGGATGGCTGCTCATTATGACAAGGCCATTACCCGTTCCTACATGACCCGCACTCTGGCAGCAGACAGTGAGGTTCGTATCCACTCTGATGTATCTATTGCAGCCATCGCTGTTCAGCGGTTCATGGATATTGAGGTAGACTGGATGGTTTCCGTCTCCGGTGCAGTTACCGCAAACATTTTTGCCAAGCGGAACATGGAGTTCCCTGAGCTGCCTCGCTTCGGCCTGCGGCTGTTTGTTCCCAACTCCTTGGAGCAGGTTACTTATTACGGTCTCGGACCTATTGAGAACTATCCCGACAAGCGTCACGCAGCCTCCCACGGCATCTACAGCACAACGGTTGAAGGCTTGTATGAAGATTACATTCGTCCCCAGGAGCACGGTGCTCACGGTGGCTGCAACTATGTGGTTCTGGAAGACGAAGCCTTGCGGCTGACTGCTGTCAGTCTGGAAGCCTTTAGCTTCAACGCATCCCACTACACCCAGGAAGAGATGACACGCAAGGGTCATAATTATGAGCTGGAGGAATGTGGCAGCACGGTACTGTGCCTTGACTATCGTCACAATGGCATTGGTTCTGCAAGCTGCGGCCCGGTTCTGTGCAGAGAATATGCCCTCACAGATGAGGTCATTGACTTCGAGATCCGTATCATCCCCGAACTGAAATAATCCATCTGATAAAATGATGTAAAGGAGAATTACCATGCAAGAAAAGAAGTATTTGAAATGGTACCACAAGGTCGGCTACGGCTCCGGTGACATTGCAGGCAACTGCGTATACGCACTTTTAACGGCATTCATGATGATCTACCTGACCGATACCATCGGTCTGAGCATGGGCATTGTAAGTACTTTGATTGCCGCCTCCAAAATTTTTGACGGTGTGTCCGACTTCTTCTTCGGACGAATGATCGACAAGACACATAGCAAGATGGGCAAGGCTCGTCCCTGGATGCTCTGGCCCTACATCGGCTGCGCAGTTACTCTGGTTGCCTGCTTCTCCATTCCCACCAGCTGGGGCCAGACCGCACAGTACATTTTCTTCTTCCTGTCCTACACGCTGCTGAATGCAGTGTTCTTTACCGCAAACAACATTGCTTACGCATCTCTGACTGCACTGATTACCAAGAACACCAGCGAGCGTGTTCAGATCGGTTCCTTCCGCTTCATCTTCGCCTTTGCAACCAAAATCGTCATTGAGGCAGTTACCATCTTTGCTGTTGAGTGGCTCGGCGGCGGTGTCATAGGTTGGAGACTGATCGCCATCATTTACGCGGTCCTCGGTCTGATTACAAACACCCTGTCTGTATTCTCTGTCAAGGAGCTTCCCGAAGAGGAAGAGGAATCCAACAAGGAAGGAAAAGCAGAAAACAAGCTGAGCTTCCTGCAGTCCTTCAAGGTTCTTCTGAAGAACAAGTACTATGTGATTATCTGCGCCAGCTATATTCTGACTCAGCTCTACGCATCCGTTATCGGCATGGGTACTTACTATGCCAAGTATATCTTAGGAAATGAAGAGATCTTCAGTGACTTGTCTCTTGCCATCAATATCACCATGGTGGTAGCCCTTACCCTTTTGCCCTACGTGATCAAGAAGCTTGGAGGGATGTATAAGCTCAATATCTGGGGTTATGTGATTGCTGCCTTGGGTCGAGTTGGTGTTATGGTGGCAGCCTATATGGGTAGCCTGCCTCTGATGCTTGCCTTTACCGCCCTCTCCACCATCGGTATCGCACCTCTGCAGGGTGACCTGAATGCTCTGATCGCATCCTGCTCTGAGTACACCACCTTGACGACCGGTCACAGACTGGAAGGCATGATGTATTCCTGCTCCTCCTTGGGTATCAAGATTGGTGGTGCACTGGGTACTGCAATTTGCGGCTGGCTCTTGGATGCAGCAGGCTATGTGGAGAACGCTGCAGTTCAGACCACTTCTACCGTCGGCATGCTGAACTTCCTGTACCTGTGGATGCCTGTGATCCTCTGTGCAGCTGTAGGCTTCCTCCTTGTTTTCCTCCGTGTTGAAAAAGCAAACAAAGAAATCCTTGCACAGAAAACATTGCAAAACTAAAATCATAACGGTCACTTCTCCTCATACCGTGGCAGGGACACGGGGCGTGAGTTTGCAGTTTTTTCACGCCCCTGTCCCGTAGCCAAAACCTAACGGAGAATGTCTATAAAGAAACAGACAATCGGTGGGCGAAGCATCGAATCCCAAGCTTCTCTCACTCACACAAAAAACACACGGAGGTGTTTGAATCGTGGGTCAGCATTATATCTTTTCGGCACCCGGTCGAACCGAGATTGGGGGCAATCATACAGATCACCAGCACGGCTGTGTTTTGGCAGCTGCGGTAAATCTGGAAACTGTTGCGAATGTAACTCTGAATGATACGAATACCATTATCATCCGTTCCGAAGGCTATTCCGAAGTGTCTGTCTGTTTGGATGACCTGACTGTCCATCCCGAAGAGGCAAACACTACCGCAGCCCTAGTCCGTGGTGTTGCCGCCGCCTTTGCTCAGTGCGGTGCTAAGTTGGAGGGTTTTGATGCCGCCATTCATTCCACAGTCCTCCCGGGAAGCGGTCTCAGCTCATCGGCAGCCTTTGAGGTTCTCATAGGAACCATTCTGAACGAACTGTTTTTTGATAAAAAGCTAAGTCCGATCGAGATCGCACAGATTGGACAGTACGCGGAGAATGCGTACTTCGGGAAACCCTGCGGTCTCATGGACCAGATGGCTTCCTCTGTGGGCGGTATGGTCTATATTGACTTTGAGAACTCCGAGCATCCCGTTGTAGAAAAAATCGACTTTGATTTTCAAACAGAAGGCTATGACCTGTGCATCATCGACAGTGGAGCAGACCACGCAGACTTGACGGACGAATATGCCGCTATTCCTCGGGAATTGAAGGAGCTTTGCCGTTTCTTCGGCAAGGAATACCTGCGGCAGATCCCCGAAGCTGCTTTCATGGCAGCTCTGCCCGAGCTCAGAAAAGCCGTATCCGACCGTGCAATCTTAAGAGCTATGCACATCTACCGGGAAAATGATCGGGTCAATGCTCAGGCAAAGGCTCTGAAAGCAAAGGATATTGATTCTTTCTTAAGGCTGGTAACCGAATCCGGTCACAGCTCCTGGATGTACCTGCAGAACATTTATCCTGCAGGAGCAGTCCATAAACAGCCGGTTGCTTTCGCACTGGCCCTTTGTGATAGCTTGCTTTGCGGCGAGGGTGCCTACCGTGTACATGGCGGTGGGTTTGCCGGTACCGTGCAGGCCTTTGTCCCTCACCATATGCTGGATGGCTTCAAGGAGGCTGTTGAGGCCGGTTTGGGCAAAGGCACCTGCCACGTCTTAAATGTCCGTCCTTATGGCGGAATCCGTATATAATCCCCAAGTTTACCTGAAACGGGTCGGAGATTTGTTAAAAACGCTCCGACCCAAACCAGGAAGGAGCGTTTTGTTATGAATGCCAATTTTTATATTACCGCATTGGTCAACTATGGTCTCAATAAGGGGCTGTTTGAGCCTTGTGACAAACTATTTATGATAAACGGGCTTTTGGAGGCTCTGAAGCTAGATAGCTATGAACCCACGGAGATCAGATCCATGTCCTTAGAAGAGATCCTGCAGGGGCTTTTGGATGATGCAGTAGCCCGTGGCGTGTGTGCGGACAATATCACCGGTCGAGATTTGTTTGATACCAAGCTCATGGGAATCCTCACCCCTCCTCCCAGAGAAGTTCGGAGTAAATTTGCCGCTTTGTATGAAAAGAGCCCGGAAGAGGCTACGGAGTGGTACTACCGTTTCTCCCAGGATACAGACTATATCCGTCGCTATCGGGTGCAAAAGGACATGCGCTGGAAGGCCGCTACAGAGTATGGAAACTTAGATATTACCATCAATCTGAGCAAGCCGGAAAAGGATCCCAAAGCCATTGCCGCCGCAAAGGCAGCTCCTCAGTCTGATTATCCCAAATGCTTGCTCTGTCCGGAAAACGAGGGTTACGCAGGCCGCATCAACCATCCTGCCCGTCAGAATCACCGCATCATTCCTATGGAGCTTGGCGGTGAGAACTGGAATCTGCAATACAGCCCCTATGTGTATTACACCGAGCACTGCATTGTATTCAGTAGCAAGCATAGTCCCATGGTGATCAACAAAGCTACCTTCCAAAAGCTCTTGGACTTTGTAACGAAATTTCCACATTACTTCATTGGTTCAAATGCAGACCTTCCCATTGTTGGGGGCAGCATCTTAAGCCATGAGCATTTCCAGGGTGGTCATTTCTCCTTCCCTATGGAAAGAGCTCCCATAGAAAAGCAGGTAGTGTTTGCCGGATATGAGGATGTGACCGCCGGTATTGTGAAGTGGCCTATGAGTGTCCTTCGGCTGACCTGTCAGAACAAGGATCATCTGTGCCGTCTTGCAAACAAGCTTCTCCGGTGCTGGAGAAAGTATACGGACAAAGAAGCTTTTATTTTTGCAAAAACCAACGGAGAGCTCCACAATACCATCACCCCCATTGCACGGCGCAGAGGGGATGCTTATGAGCTGGATTTGGTACTTCGCAACAATATTACCACAGAGGAGCACCCATTGGGTGTATACCATCCTCATGCAGAGCTCCATCACATCAAGAAAGAAAACATTGGCTTAATTGAGGTTATGGGTCTTGCTGTCCTACCTGCCAGATTGAAGCAGGAGCTTGCAGGGATTGAAGAAGCCATTCTCAGCGGCACTCCTTTAACGGGAGAATTAGAAAAGCACGAAGCATGGGTCAAGGAGCTTTTGCAGAAGCAGGTCTTTACCCCCGAGAATACTGCAAGCATTCTGAAAATGGAAGTCGGCAAGATCTTTGCCCGTGTCTTGGAGCATGCAGGTGTGTTCAAGAGAACGGTGGAAGGGGCAGCAGCCTTTGACCGCTTTATTAGCTATGTGAATCAGGAGGCATAAAAATGACGGTTCTTGTTACCGGCGGTGCCGGATATATCGGAAGCCACACGGCTGTGGAGCTACTGAACGCAGGGCACAAAGTAGTCATTGTGGATGACCTTAGCAATGCCAAAGCAGATGTCATTGATCGTATTCAGACGATTACGGGAAAGAGCCCTGCTTTCCACCCCATTAACTGTGCAGATAAGGGCGGCCTCTGTAATGTCTTCCGTTCATACAATATTAATGCGGTCATCCATTTTGCCGGATTCAAAGCAGTAGGAGAAAGTGTAAAAAAGCCCTTGGAATACTATCGAAACAATCTGGATTCCACGTTAACTCTTTTGGAGGTTATGGAAGCCTTCGACTGCCATAAATTAGTATTTTCCTCTTCGGCAACTGTTTACGGCCCTAACAATCCTCATCCCTACAAGGAGGATATGCCTGCCATTCAGTCCTCCAGTCCCTATGGATGGACGAAGGTCATGATCGAACGGATCTTAACGGACTACTGCACAGCTCATCCGGAGTTCAGTGCCATTCTGCTTCGGTATTTTAATCCCATAGGAGCTCACAAATCCGGCTTACTTGGGGATGATCCCAACGGTATTCCCAACAATCTAATGCCCTATATTGGCAGAGTTGCCGCCGGTCAGTTGGAAAAGCTCACGATTTTCGGTGGCGACTACGAAACCCCGGACGGAACTTGTCAGCGTGACTATCTCCATGTTGTGGATTTGGCAATCGGTCACCTAAAAGCATTGGAATATGCCCAAAAGAACAGTGGTGCAGAAGCAATCAACTTGGGAACAGGCAATGGAATTTCTGTCTTAGAGTTAGTAACTGCCTTTGAAAAAGTCAACAATATGAAGCTGCCCTATGAAATCGGCCCTCGTCGAGACGGTGACCTGCCCGCTTTCTGGGCCGATGCTACCAAGGCAAAGAAGCTCCTCGGCTGGGAAGCAACCCATACCGTAGAAGATATGTGTAGAAGCAGTTGGGAGTTTGCAAAAAAGAGCAAAGAAGGTTAAAAACCGCAGGACAAAACTCTGCGTCGTTCCACCTATTCAGATTTTCCCTATGCGTAAGTCGCACATTGCAGAAAATATCGGAGCGCGACGATAGGCAAGGAGCTAACTGATTCCTTATTGGGTCAGTTAGCTCTTTTGGTTTAGTCGCATTATTCGAAAATTCGGTCAAAATATATCAGCTCAAATTCTGTTTCCCGAATTATGGGTTACACCTCCCACAAGGGATATACCCCATAGCAATAACTTCCTCTCTGGCAGCAGTCATATCTCTACGGTTTTTATCCGCCATCTGTTTCACGCTGGAACAATATGGATAGTGAAATCTCTTTGTGTTCATGTTCAGAACATAACTTGTTTGATTTGCTGATGATTCAAAGGAAGGGGTTGTTGCTTCTGTCTGATATTCTGATTGTTCTTTCGTGCTATCATAAGTACCTATGTATTTATCCACAGTTTCTGTTTGCCTATGGTGGTAACAGCAAAATATCAGAATCAACAGGCACAGTATTGGCACAGCCACTTTCACTACAGATTTCATGTTGGTTCCTCCTCGTTTCCGTTCAGATGTTTTTCTACAGTATCTCAAACATTTCGTGCATAAGCTGTCGAAACAACGAACGCATCCGAATACTAAAAACATTATTATTCTATTAATAATATTCATAGTATACACCCTGCACAAAATAATATCAATAGTCTATAGATTAAAAGTTCTGATATTTATAGACTATATCTATATTGCGAAGGGAGTCGATACTATGAGTGATATTACCAAAATGATCGGTCAACGAATCAGAAACTACAGGCTTACACAAGGGCTCAGTCAAGAAAAGCTTGCCGAACTATCCGGGTGCCATCCAACATATATCGGACAGTTAGAGCGTGGCGAAAAGAACGCTACTTTGGAAAGCATCGAAAAGGTTTCTACTGCATTGGGAATATCTCTTTCAGAACTATTCCAGAAAATCGGAACTCCTTCTTCATCCGAGAGAAACATCCCTTTGGAATGCTACGAATTCCTTGCCTCCAAGACCCCAGCAGAGCAGGAACAACTCTATCGAATCCTTTTGGAAATGGACAAGTATAAAGGAAATGCATAAGAAAAACCATCGCACACTAAAACGGACTTGACCGCAGCATTGGCTGATGCCCTTGATGTATCTCCTCAGGCTTTCACCGTACCGGACATTGATTCCTATATCGGTCTGATGCACACGTTGTTCACCTTAGAGGACAGATACGGATTTCATATCGACGAAGCCGATGGGGAAGTCTGCTTGAAGGTCGATGTGCAAAAAAACAAAGATGCTGCATAGCTTCACAAAATACTGTGTGCTTGGAGACAGGCTGCTGCCATTCTCAAAGCAGATGAGATCTCGCAGGAATAATACGACTGTTGACGTTATCGCTATCCCGACTTTGACAACATCCAGCGTTTGGCAAAGAGGCCTTCGCAGGAACTCAGCGATATGTTGGTGGAATCCTTGAAAAGTGATGTCCAAGAATGAAAGAGCAGGTGTTCACATGAATAAAAAGATATATATTTGGACAATCGTAATTTCGTTGTTACTACTAATTCCAGCTTGCATTTAGGATTGTAATATTTTAACAATCTTATCTGGTATCGGATGCAGTGGTATTGCTGCTGCAATTATGGCAATTTTCCTTGACATGGCATCACTAAAAAAAGAACATGAACGCAAAGCAAAAACCCGAGCAATATACTTCAGAGAACTAAAAGAACAGTTATAAATGATGATTGAACGAATTCTTTGGTTCGATGAAAGATTAAACGATAACTTCGATTGGGATAAAGAACCAGCAATCTACTCGACTTTTCAATACATGTTTTATGCTAGTCAACAATATCGCGGCGAAGAAAAAATCTCATTTGAAGAAGCCGAAGCAAGATTGAACGTACTGAAAGATAAATACTCTCTTGATCAACAATCGAAGATGCAGGTAGATCATCTGCAAAAAGTTCAAAAGATGTTTATGATTTTAGGTGCAAGCAGAATTACACTACTACCAGAAGCAAATTCAATTAAAGAGTGTCGGATTGAACTTGATGCATAAGATTACATGTCTCTCAAAGAAATTGAGAGCGTGTGTTTTCAAATTTCATTGGGCGTATCTCTGATGTGTAAACCAAATAAGAATTATGGTGCAGCGATACTATCACTTGTATCAGCTTATAAAACGATCTGTAAGGTAGGAAACTATACCGATAAAATAAACATAGGATTGCATGGCACAATCAAGATGACCGAAATATAAAAATCGGGTAGGAGGCAACCCATTAGTTGAGTAGCCGTCCTCCCACACCACCGTACGTACCGTTCGGTATACGGCGGTTCAATCGCATAAGTGCACTTGCTCGCACCGTGTCAGGATACTGTAGTATCCTGCTCTGGCGAGCACTTTCTTTGAGAGCCCCCCTTGTGCTATTGGCATTGCAGAACTTCTCCAGTATGCTTTTATCATAGTGTTTCAAGTATTTGCGATTCATAATATGAAGAACGCTCAGGAAGAACAATTCTGTTCTCATATATCAAATGCATCACAGAGTTTTGGAGAATATAAAGAAACCGAATACGATCTTATGTATGAAAACGCTCTTATGGAACTCCATACTGCTTCCGGTATTGCCCGCTTGTTGGAAGATGATCCAGCATACAAAGGACTGCACGGTGTCTTGCTGTCATTCGTAGGAAGCCATCACAGCTTCCCGGAAAACCTGGCTCTTTTCACCGACGAACTGCATGCGATTCTGAATCATTGTTCCATCAACCATGATACGGAAGATCTTCATAAAAAATGAAAGACATTGACAACACTCTGACAGACATGCTGATGGACCGAGCAGTAAAGGTAAACTGAACCCGAAGGATCAAACAAAGCTTTGATGGCTGAAAAGAAACTTTGCAAAGTAAGAATTCTTTTTGAGATTAAGCAACCTCATGTTATTACGTTTATTCTTGACACAGCTATCACTTCAAAGTATAATTAACTATTATGTATACCTATAGGAGAGACTATGTCTGAGAATTGTAAAATTTATACTCCCGACGCATGGGTAGACATTCTGCTTGATGAAGCTGGGTATAAATCAGATTTATACGGAAAGCGCGTGCTTGAAAACTCATGTGGCACAGGGAATATTTTACGGCGTATTGTAGAAAGATATATTGTCGATGCGATTGCGCACGGATATTCTCTTAATCGAATCCGGAGTGGCCTTGCAAGCGATATTGTTGGTCTTGACACTGATGAGAACGCCTGTAGGGTTTGTGTCGATCAGCTTGTTACAACTGCTGCAAAACACGAGATACATGGGGTTAAGTGGAATATTATTAATTGTGATGCCCTTTCCTACACTGAAAACGATTTTGCATTCGTCGTTGGAAATCCTCCCTATATAACATATCACGACCTTTCGTCTGCAGATCGAGAACTATTGCGTCATAGATTTACTACATGTAAAAATGGTAGATTTGATTACTGTTATGCGTTTATCGAGCAAAGTATCGATAGTCTACAGCAAAACGGCACACTCACATACCTTGTTCCCAATAGCATACTTAAGAATGTATGGGCAGAAGATCTTCGGTCTTTCCTGAAGCCTTATCTAAGGAAAATCCGGGATCTGAAAAACAAGAATGTATTTGAAGATGTCACACTTTCTCCTGTTATAATAGTCGCTCAAAAGGCAAAAAGAGAGTATTCGGAGATAGTATATCAGTGTGACGACGAACACCTCCAGATTTCCTTGAACAGCAGTAGCTTTACTTCTGATGTGTGGGCATTAGGAAATTACAAATCTAGTCCTAACAGAAGAAAATTCGGCGATTATTTTGATGTTGCGAATAGTGTTGCCACACTGCTAAATGATGCATTCTTAATTACAGAGTACACTGTTCGTGATGCTGATTATATATTGGTGAATGATACTCCTATTGAGCGTGCTGTTTTACGCCCTGCCATTAGTATAAAAACACTGAATTCCAATCCACAGCCTTTGATTATTTTCCCATACACATATGACACAAATGGAGTTTTTACCCATTATACCGAGCATAAATTCGAAGAACAATTTCCGGGAGCTTGTGCGCATATTAGGAAATATCGAGACCGTTTAAGTAGGAGAAAGGCTGACAAAACTGCGAAATGGTTTGAATATGGCCGATCTCAGGCAATTACACATTTGAACTGCGAAAAGCTTGTGATTTCTGTTATGGTGTCAGGCAATGTTCATGTCGCAATCGTAGACGATACTGCTGTTCCATTTGCCGGCCTGTATATTACGCCAAAAGCTGACCTACCTCTAACCAGAGCCGCTGAAATATTGCAGCATGAAGACTTTAAGCGATATGTTATGCAGTATGGTGTTCCTACTACGAAAAACTCTTACCGAATATCAAAGAAGATCCTTGAGGCTTACTCTTTTGATTGATAAAGGAGAAATCTATGAAAGAACTGTCTTTCAAAACAAATGCACGGCATATCGGACAGTTGGGGCGCGAGCTGGTTACCGACTTTGTCACCGCACTTGTCGAATTGATTAAGAATGCATATGATGCTGACGCTGATAGTGCTAGAATCACCATTTTAGACGCTAAGACCGGCCTTGGTCAAATTATAGTTGCAGATTGCGGCTCTGGTATGACAGTTGAGGACTTTGAGAACAAATGGATGATTATTGGCACCAGCAACAAACTATCTACTCCATATACACCCAAAGGGCGCAAAAAAGCCGGAAAAAAAGGAATTGGTCGTTTTTCTGTTGAGCGTTTGGCAGAAAGGGTTACCATATACTCTTTTCCAGAACAGGGCGATCCTTTTTCTGTCCATATAGATTGGAATCGGTTTGAAGAGCTTGATATAATGGCTATAAAACAGCGATTAGATATCCTCGGGCAACGGCAGGACAGAGAAGCTGCAAAATTTGTCAGCAGCCAGCTACAATATCTTTCTATGCTCCCAACTTTATCTCAATCCGAAAAAGATTTCATCCGAAATGGAATCAATGGCAACATTTGTGACTACAGGACTTTTTATATACCAGAGAATATTTCTTTTCTTAATACCCAGATTGTCCCACTACTTGAGACTCACAAATGGCAGCATCAATTAGTTGAGGATATTAAGACTCCATTGATTCCTACAAATTGTCCTGAGTCTTGCGAGGTTTACGACTTGCTTCGTGAACTGTGCGAAAAAGCAGGAAAGCAAACTGTAACGGGAATCGTACTATGTCTTGATGGTCTTCGCGATGAATGGACGCAACGTTCAATAGATAAATTACAAAAAGAATTGCGTTTGCTTGTTGCACCGAATTTTCTTGAAGACGATCCCTTTGATATCGACTTCGTTGCACCGGAGTTCAAGATTGATGAATTAATTTCTGTAAATTCTATTATTGATACCCATTTTGCTAAAATTAACGCCGAGATTTCAGCTAATGGCCATTCCAGTCGTGCTGTTTATGAAGATCGTACAGGGGTAAAAGAAGTAAGAAACCGCGTATACGAAACACCGCTACTCTGCGGAAATGTAACATTTGAATTGTTTTACTTTCTGAGAGACTCTGAACATATGAGCCTCAGCGGTTACAATTCTCGGTATGCGACCAAGGTTTTGGATACATACTGTGGCGTTAAGATTTTTAGAGACAAATTTCGAGTGAAGCCTTACGGGGAATCAGGTAATGATTGGCTATATCTTGATAAGGAAAAAGTCAAGGATACTCACGGCTACTTAGTTGGTAATAACCAGACCATCGGCAGAATAAACATTTCCGACGAGCAAAACCCACTTCTTATTGATGCAACCAATCGCGAAGGCATCATTGAGAACGAAGCTTTTGAACAACTTCGAACATTCATAAAAGAGTGTATAGGACTCATCTCCGAGATGAGAAAAGCAGCCTACGAAGAGGGTGAAAAAGAGCGCAGAAAGCTTGAAGATGAGAAGAGAAAATTACAGCAAGAAAAGCTATCCCTTGCAGAAACACATGGAGAAGTATTCACCATGCTAAGCGACATCATGGGAGCAGTAGGAAGAGAAGTAATTATTTCTAATATCACAGGCATGCTTGAGAAGTTTGCAGCAAAGCTTGAAACACATGCCATACAACAACAGGAATATCAAGAAACCTACGAAAGAAACGCAGAAAAACGAGTAAAACTTGTGCAAGACTCTTTAGATTACGCAAATTCGGAGTTAGCTACTTACAAAAATCTCGCCTCGCTTGGTATGCTGGCTAGTGAATTTGGGCACGAGACCAGTGACATCGTCAACCGTGTTAAGACCGCTGTCCATGCAGTCATTCGTAATATTCGAAAAATCGAAGGTTTAGACTCATCTGTGGATTTGCTGAATGTTGTCAAAAAGGATTTTCGGCGCATTTCTTCCTACAGTGACATGATTGTTGCTTTTTTGCGAAAAAAGAAGCGTGAACCTAACGAAGCATTACTTTTAAAAGAAGTAATAAACGAAATTTACGGATTCTACAAAGATATTTTAGAGGAGTTCAACATAACATTTACTTTCTCTTGCGAAGACGACATTGTGTTAAAAATGCGTCAAATTGATCTAGAATCGGTTATAATTAATCTCATCACAAATGCTTATGCTCAGCTCAAAGTGTGGGAAACTCGGAAGCTATCTATTCGTGCATGGAAAGCACATGATACAATAAAACTAATTGTTGATGATAGCGGACCTGGTGTACCTGTTGAAAACAGAGAAAATATATTCAAGGCTTTTATTAGTACGAAAGATGATGGTATCGGGTTAGGCTTGAATATTGTCCATGATATCGTTACATCCTATGGTGGAACAATTTTCTGCAAAGAATCCGAGCTACTTGGTGGTGCATGTTTCGAAATAAGTTTTATAACAGGAGATGAAACTAATGACTCTTAAAGGATTGTATATCGAGGATGATAATGCCAATATTCTCACTTATAAGGCATTATTCGCTCCAGAGGGATTTGAAATTGTATCTGTACCTCAATTACCATCCTCCCCAGAAGATATTTATCCTATGATAATGGATGAGGATCCAGATTTTCTACTAATAGATCATGAGCTCAACAAAAAGGTAGGATATACCGGCTATGATGCCCTTTGTGCAATACGTAAACAAGACAGTACCATCTTCGCTGTTTTGCTCACAAACTACCCGATTCAAGATTTCAATAAGGAATTTGGGATTTATGATTTGGAGGTTCATAAGGGCGAACTTGATGACGACAATAAAATAGATGAAATTACTCAGAAGATCAGGCGTGCCTGCATGCGTGCAGCTGATAACGAAGTACTGGCATGTGCTGAGGCAAATAGAAGGTTTGCGGAAGATAGTCTTGAAATTTTAAGACAAATCCACAAGAAAGTGACAGAAACATCTTGAGGCAGCAACATGGACTACAAGAGAAAAAAACGAAATATCACCTATCACTCTAAATCTTGTAAAATGTATTTACGTCATGATTTCGGTCGTCGATGTGCATATTGTGGATCATTAGAGGATGTCTTGTCTCCTGTGTTACAGGTTGCAGACCAAGCTTTCGAAAAAGATCATTTCAATCCTCAAAGCAATCAGGACCCAAATACTGACAAATATCCTAATCTTTTTCATTCTTGTAAAAAGTGCAATGGAGAAAAAAGCAATGTGATGCTTACACTCAATCCTTGTTCAGATGATGTTTTTGGTGGATCGAAGCCACATATTACCGGAGGAACTGTTGCGGATAACTTTATTGTTAACAGTGAAACTCCTGAAGGAACTCAGTATATTTCAGATTTGAAATTAAATTCGCGCTATCATCGAAGATTAAGGAAGATACATTACCTATGGCAGTTGGCTAAAAACAAGGGTGAATCACTACTGCAGGATCCCATGTACAGAGTGAAACTTAGCCAGAATGATTTAGCCCAAATTAGGTCGACCCTTAACTATGGTTCTGTATACGATAGCTTTGAAAAAACATTTGGAGGAAGTAACTACGGTATTGACCTTGCAGAAGCGTGCAACATTCTTGCAGAACGAGGCTATAATCCTAGTGTTCTTTTAGAAGAAAATGAATTGGACATATCAGCAACAATTAATGGAACAACATATTATGGAAGCCTTCGTGTTGAATCTTCTATCACCTATCGCAGAATAAAAACAAAAATTCTTGCCGAGCAAAAGAAACACTATGCACATGTTGGTTTGTTCGTGTACGTTCCTGATGATGAAACTGTGTATTTTTACGAGGTGGATTTCGCTCGTGTAAACTGGGATAAAAAAGAGTATTGCCTAACCGAGTGTATTTCCCTATAAATACATATTACATACAAAAGAGATAAGCAAAAATAGTATGATTAAATGTGTACCACATATGTAAGCGTCAAATCTAACAGCAGTAAGCGAATGTTTGTAGTGACCAGACATTAACAGTGCCGCCCCCGAGAACACTCTCGGAGTCGGCACTGTTAATGCATTGGCGGCTCAAGTAACATAAGTGACGCATTAGATTTGACGCTAACCCTTGCACATCAAACTAGGGAACCTCTGAATAAATCAGCTTTTTCTGTTCCCTGATTGGTTTTTCAAAGATTTTTACACAAAGCAGAGGATTTTACGCCCTTACAACGGCCATTTATCTACTATTTTCAGTGCTTGCCTGCCCTTTTTCTTAAAAAAGGGCAGACTACCCCTATATCAAGCCGGGCAGAGTTTTCGTCCGGCAATCGCAAGAGCGTACA
>JAZNYV010000114.1:0-3347 GCA_045594585.1 Faecousia sp.
ACTGCATCGTCTGCTGCTACCTTGCCGTCGGTAACGGGAATGGTAGTGCCGTTGATCTTGGATGCGAAGGCATTGGACATTGCATAGTATACGCCGTCAACATTGGCTGCGATAACATACTGACCGGCAGTCAGCTCGACCTCGGGAAGCTCAGGCTCCTCGGGAAGCTCGGTCTCCTCGGTATAGCCGCAGTCGGAGCAGGTGTTATCGACCATGGTGCAGTTTGCACCGGAGCTGTAGGAGCAGCGGCTGCAGGTGATCTTGTGGGTACCGTCGCCGTTGCTGGTGTACTTGTAGTCGTGACCCAGTGCGGGGACGGTAGTGGTGTTGATGACCTCGCCGCAATCGTCACAGGTCTCTACGGTCTGGCCTGCTGCAGTACAGGTTGCAGCGGTGGTAGAGGTGCTGGTGTTAGCATGAGTACACTCGGCAGGCTCCTCGGTGCCCTTCTTGTACATATGCATGATATAAGTAACATTGGTAGACGGATCTACTACGAAGAGAGGAGCACCGTTGGCACCGGTGGTAGAGATGTCATCACGGAGAACAATGTTGACGGAACCGTTGTTCAGAGTGAAGCCGTACTTGGAGGAGTTGTACGTTGCCTTCCAGGTGGAAGCAGTACCGTACTTCATGTAGACATTGGTGTCGGAGGTGCCGCCCTCCAGGGAGCCGTTGGCATTGCTGAGAGTGAAGCCGTTGGCATTGCCTGTGAGAGTGAAGACATAGGTTCCCTTGCCGGAGGGATCCAGGATCAGACCGCCGGGGAGGGAGTCGAAGCTCAGACCCTGGGACTGGATAGCAGAATAGTTGGTATCCTGGGTGGTGGTCATGATGTAGTGGGTGTAGTCCCCTGCGTAGGAGCCGGTGGGAGTAGCCAGGATCAGGTACTCGCCTGCAGTCAGATCTGCAGCGGACTGGACCAGGGTGTAGGTATCACCGGTAGTATCGGTGGAGTCAGAGTCAGTATTGGTATACCCGCAATAGTTACATACATTGTCGGTATAGGTGCAATCTGCTGTGCCGGTGCCGCCGCAGTTGGAGCAGTAGAGAGCATGGGTGCCGTCACCGTTGCTGGTGTAGGTGATGTTATGCCCGGTAGCAGGGATCTCGGTAGTGCTGACCGTTACGGAGCAATCGTCGCAGGTCACTACAGTAGAGCCAGGGGTGGTGCAGGTTGCGGGAGTGGTAGTGGTGCTGGTGTTGCTGTGAGAGCAGGTTGCAGAATCTCCACGCTTATACATATGCATCAGAGTGGTGCCGGTAGAGGTAGAGGAGGCAACCGCAAAGATGGGAGAGCCGTTGTCGCCGGTGACGGAAGCATCGTCACGGAGAGACATATAAACACTGCCGCTCTTAAGGGTAAAGCCCTTGGAGCCGGAGCTGTAGCTGCCGGTCCAGGTAGAGGCGGTGTCATAGTACAGACCAACGCCGTCATCGCCGGAGTAAGCATACAGGGAGCCGTTGCTGTTCTTCAGCGTGAAGCCGTTTGCATTGCCGCTGAGGTTGAATGCAAAGGAGGGAACGGAGGTACTGTCGCAGGTAATGGCAGAGGCTACGGAGGTCAGACCAACCTGGATGCTCTGCATACATGCATAGCTGCCATCCTGGGTGGTAGAAAGAGCGTAGTAGTTGCCGTCAGAGCCAACGGTAATGATAATGTACTCGCCTGCAGTCAGACTGCTTGCAGATGTCACCAGGTTGTAGGTGTAGGTCTCTACAGTACCACTGTCATCGGTGCCGGTGGTAGGCTGGGTGGTGGGAGTGGTGGATCCGGAGTCGGAGTCAATAAGCTTGTAGGTAGAATAAACAGTCTGTACAGCGTCTACCTTGCCCTGTCCGGGATAGGTATCCTGATCGGAAACAACAATGGGGAATGCAACATAGTAGCTCTTAGCCTGAGACAGGGAGTAGGAGCTGTAAGCAGGGTCCCAATTAGAGCCGGAAGCAGACTTCATGTAGGAAATAGCGGTCTTAACGTCGGAGCCTGCCTTCATCTTGTTCCAGAAGTAGGTCTCGTACTTGTAGTCGCCGGTGAAGGAAACAGACTGAGAGTAGCCGTAAACGACCTCAACACCTGCGTTACGCATGGGAGTGCACAGACCGTTGGTAGCCATACCCAGGCAGATAGCCATCCACAGGATGGTGCCGGGAGCAGCCTTGCTCATGTGGTTCTTAATAGCGGTGCCGTCGACGCAGTATGCAGAACCGCCGTTAAATGCATGGTAGTAGGTGCCGTAGGTGCCGGAAACAGCAGTCATATCGGAGCTGGTAATGCCGGTAGAGCTCTTCAGACACAGGTAAGAGGAGTTTGCACGGGAAACATAGTCCTCACCGCTGGAGTAGTCGGTAATACCGTGAGAGTCAAAGATCACAACGCCGCCGTTCTGCATAGCAGTGGCAATGTTGGTGATGGTAGCATTGGTGCCCTGGTACAGCTTGTAGTTGCCGCCGGTAGCGCTTGCGATGGAGGAGGCTTCGTTCTTGTACTGATCGGTGAAGCTGGAGTCATATCCATAGTAGGGAGCGATCAGGTATACGTCCTTAGAAGAAGGTGCTGCCTTGGTTGCAAAGGACTTGACCTCGATGGAGTCGTTCCCGGTTTCGGACAGATTCCGAGTCTTGAAGCGGAGCTCGGGGGAATAGCCGCAGACGATGCCCTCGGTGGTCTCCCAGGTGAAGAATGCACCGTTACGAACAATAGAATCCTCTACATAAGTATCGGACTGCTTGACCAGTGCCTCGATCTCGTCGGACAGCTCTGCATAGTCAGCAGCGTCAACGGGGTCGTCACGGGTCTCGATGATGTTGTCATCCTCGAAAGCGTCGATCTTATCCCAGATGTCAGCTTCGATGATGGCTTCGGACTTCTTGGAGATCTCCTGATCGTCCGCCTTCTTGATCTCCTCGGCAGAGGCGAAGACGGGAAGCATGCTGCACAGCATGGCTACGGTCAGCAGGATCGCAAGAAGCTTCAAGCTGAGTTTCTTCATAGATGTTTACATCTCCTTCCAAATTTTGCTTATAAGGGAAAACTCTCCTTATAAGCTTTGTTACAATCCTACCACAGTAGTGAGCAAAAGTAAAGGGTTTCGGGAATAATTTGGTATCTTTTTCAGCCATATTCAATGTAAGCCCTTTCGCAACCGGGCAGTTTGTAATAATGTACAAAAGCCTGCCCACCCCATCGGGTGTAGCAAATTCCGATTTAGGCTATAACCTTTAGTAAGCATAACCGAAGATGTTGCAGTGTGTGAATCCAACAAAGGGTGGATTTCTTTACGAATAACACAACAATTCTACGAAAAAGAAATCGACATATTGTGTCTTGCTTATGAAAGGTGATA
>JAZNYV010000115.1:0-3625 GCA_045594585.1 Faecousia sp.
GACGGCTTTGGGGAGCTGCATACGGAAGAGCATTTGGGGGGTACGGGGCTGCTCTAAGGGGGCTCCTTCCATATCGGTCATCATGGGGACCGTCAGCTCGAAGGGTCGCAGATCGGGACCTACGACCTCCAACAGAGCTCCTGCAGAGAATTTGTTCCGTAGGGACAGGGTTGCAAAGCCCTTTTCGTCGCATTCCGTAACGATGGCACAGACCTGCCAATCACGGATATAACGGGAGCTGGCGAAATACTGTCCCGGCTCCCCGTAGAAGAAGCCGGTGGAGTAATGGCGGTGGCTCACGTGCTCCACCTCGTCACGCCATACGGGATCAATGGGTCTGCCTGCTGCCACGTCGTCGATGACATGGCGGTAGGCCCCGGTGACAATGGCGGCATAATAGGCAGACTTGGCCCTGCCCTCGATCTTGATGCAATCCACTCCAACTTTCATCAGGTCGTCAATATGGTCGATCATGCACATATCACGGGAGTTCATAATATATGTACCCTTTTCGTCCTCGAAGACGGGGAAGTATTCCCCGGGACGCTTCTCCTCCATCAGTGCATACTGGTAGCGGCAGGGCTGAGCGCAGGCTCCACGGTTGCTGTCTCTGCCGGTCATATAGTTGGACAAGAGACAGCGGCCGGAATAGGACACGCACATAGCACCGTGGGCAAAGGTCTCGATCTCCAGGTCCTTGGGGGTATTCATGCGGATAGCCGCAACCTCCTGCAAAGACAGCTCACGGGCCAGGACCACACGCTTGGCACCCATTTCGTACCAGGCGGTGGCACAGGCTGCATTGGCAATGCTGACCTGGGTAGACATATGCCGCTCACACCGGGGAGCATACTTCTCCGCCATGCGGAACACCCCCAAGTCTGCAATAATGAGGGCATCCACCCCCACCTCATTGAGAAGCTCCAGGTGGGCAGGAAGTCCCCCAAGCTCATTGCCGCGGGGCATGGTGTTCACGGTAACGTGGACCTTGACCCCATGGTCATGAGCAAAGTGCACTGCCTCCGGCAGCTCCTCCGGGGAGAAATTCCCCGCAAAGGAGCGCATACCGAAGCTCGTGCCTGCCAAATATACGGCATCCGCACCATAGAGCACGGACATTTTCAGTCGTTCCATATCCCCTGCGGGAGCTAATAATTCAGGCTTTCTCATTCTTCTTGTCCCTTCAGGAAATTCTCATGCTCGGAAGCATTCTTGGAGAAGTAGTGGAAGCCCGTCTCCTTGTCCAAAGCATAGTAATAATAGTTGGTATCCGTAGGATTCAGTGCCGCCGTAATGCTGTTGAGGCCCGGGTTGGAAATAGGTCCTGCAGGGAGGCCTGTCCGCTTATAGGTGTTGTAGGGGCTGTCGATCTCCAGATCCTCATAGGTTAGGGGATGATCCACACCGCCCAGGGCGTAAACCACCGTTGCATCAATGTTCAGATAGGGATAATCCCCGGGTCTGCACAGACGGTTATAGATCACGGATGCGATCTTTCCGCTCTCGGCAACACCTGCTGTCTCCTTCTCGATCATGGAAGCTACGGTCATAAGCTCGTACATACCAAAGCGGTTGGCCTCGATATAGGCCTCATCCAAACCTGCTGCGGTCCAACGCTCTGCCAGCATGATATTCAACTGCTCTAACTGCTCCTGTGCCTTGTCGGAGAACTTCTTCTTAAAGTTGCTGAGGAACTTGTCCAGGACCCGATCCGGGTCGTCATTCTCGTAGAAGTCATAGGTATCCGGGAACAGGAAGCCCTCCAGACGGTTGGGGGCTCCGTAGGGTACATCCTCCAGAAACCAATAGTCAAATTGGAAGGAGGCGGCACATTTCTCCAGCTCTGCTACGGTGCAGACCCCCTTCTTCTCCATGACCTCAAAGATCTGAGAGGCAGTATAGCCCTCGGGAATGGTCACACGGATGGTAACACGATTGGGGCTCCGCTTTACCATGCCCCCAACCAGGGCATGGTAGTCGTAATTGTAGTACAGTACGTAGGTACCCGGATCCATCTTATCCTGAGAATCCGTAAAGTCGCAATACAGCTCAAAGAGCCAGGGGTACTTGATAACACCCTTCTCCTTCAGCATCTGTCCGATCTCCGCTACGGTATCCCCCTCGTTGACTACCACGGTAAGGGGCTCGTCGGAGCGACCGAAGGCCAAAACATCCTGGGCACACTCCCAAATGCCGTAACCCAGGCCAATGGAGCCTACTCCTACCAGCACCAGATACAGCAGGATCTTGACCGCAAGGGGGACCAAACGCTTCTTCCGCTTTGCCTTGGGCTTGTTGGGCAGAGGACCGGGATCCTCGTAGTCCTCGTCATCGTCGTAGAAGTCCTCGTCTCCCTCCGGGTAGTCTCTTGCAGGCTCCCGAGGCTCCTCAGCCATATAGGTACCGTAATCCCGGAAGGCATCGCCGAAGTCCGGCTCAAAATCCATCTCTGCCTCCTGCCCGACCGAGGGCACAGGCTCCTCTATAGAGAAGTCATCTGCGGCACCGTAAGGATTCCGACTCTCCTCTGCATCGAAGACGTAGCCCTGCTTTGCATCCTCGCCCAGGTGAGCCTTTACGTCCTCCAGGAGCTCATCTAAAGAGGGGGAATCCTGCAGATCGGGATCATTCCCGAAATCATAGTAGTCAGGCTCCCTGCCGGGATCTCCCTGACCCTTGGGTCTATGGTTCATAAGCTTCCTCCTTTAGGAATATACGACCTCTGCTGCGATCTGCTGTGCTACGGTCTGCCCTCGCAAAGCCTCGATCAGTGCCAAGCCGAAGTCAAAGGCGGAGCCTGCGGCTCTGCCGGTAATGATCCTGCCGTCACGGACACAGCCGATGTCCTCCATCAGAGCACCGTCCATCTCCTCCTCCATGCCGGGGTAACAGCAGGCTCTCTTGCCCCCTGTAATACCAAGGGCTGCCAGGATGGTGGGTGCGGCACAGATGGCAGCCACCATTCTGCCGTCAGCATAGGCCTGCTTGACCCCATCCATAACCACAGGGCTGCCTTGAATGGAGGCAACACCTCCCAAGCCACCGGGGAGAACGATCATGTCTGCCGTCTCCCACCTTGCCTCGGTCTCGATCAGGTCTGCGACGACGGTAATGCCACGGCTGCCCTTAATCTCTAAGCCGCCGATCCCTACAAGCTGTGTATCGACCCCTGCTCTGCGGAGCAGGTCACAGGGTACAACTGCTTCCATTTCCTCGAAGCCGGTACCTAAGACAATATATACCATACTTATTCCTCCAGACAGCTCTGTACCAGAGCAAAGATCTCGTTGTGGATATCCTCGATGGAGCGCATCTTGCCATCCTTGGCACAGCGGATGATGTTCCAGCCATAGAACTCCGCTGCCTCCAGGCCTGTGCTCCTGCACAGCTTCAGATAATCCATATGCTGCTCATGGATGTCCGCATTCGTATTTGTTGCGGCTTCCCGTTTCCGCATAAGCCGACCCGTCAGTTCTGTGGGCACATCTAAGTATATGACGAGATCGGGACGGGGAAGTTCCATCTTGCCGTACTCAAAATCATAGAGCCAGCGGAAAAATTCCTGCCGCTCCTCTGCAGGGACCTTGGAGCCCTGGTGGACGGCGTTGGACGTGGTATAGCGGTC
>JAZNYV010000116.1:0-12172 GCA_045594585.1 Faecousia sp.
AGATGCCTACGGCAATCTCAAGACCCATGAGATCAATCGTCCGGAACTGTACAATGAAGCATTAGGCTACTACGCCTTTACCGTAGATACCCTCCTTGCCGCAGAGCTGCGGTCCGTACTCTCTGTACAGATCTACGAGGGGGACGCCCCTGTGTCCTCCACCCTCCGATACAGTCCCGATACCTACGGCAACGGCAAAACCGGAGATCTTCTGACTCTCTGCAAGGCTCTCTTTGCCTACTCCGACAGTGCAAAGGCCTACTTCACAGCATAACTCCAATCAATAGGGCTCTGTGTGATGCGACCATCACACAGAGCCCTGTCCATCTTATTCATTGATTTTCGGATTATCTGTTTTAAAAACAAAGGAACTGTATGTTTCCTATGAGGAAGAACAACCGTAACGCAAAAAAACTACCACAGCCTTTGTGGTAGTTTTTTTCCGGCATAGAGGATAATTCCATAGAAATCGGAATTTGGTTCATATAAAAACAGCCTCAAAAGGACGGGTCCGCTGTTACAGCTCGATGTAACAGCGGACCCGTTGCCTTGCCACACTTTGGGGGTTAATCCGTAATGATACGGCAGCCGCCCCAGAAGTGGCTGTAGTAGTAGCCGCTCCACAGGGTATCGATGACGACGCCGCGGGTGGGGTTGGAGGCGTGGATGAACTGGCCGTTGCCTAAGTACAGGCCTACGTGGGTAATGTAGTAGCCGTTGCCGCTGAAGAAGACCAGGTCGCCGGGGAGAAGCTCGCTGTGACCGACCTTAACGCCATCCTCGTACTGCTCCTGGGCACCGCGGGAGAAGCTGTAGCCGAAGTGCTTGTAGCAATACAGGACGAAGCCGGAGCAGTCGAAGCTGTTGGGCCCGTTTCCACCGTAGACATAGGGATAGCCCTCATAGCTCTTGGCGAAGGCGATCAGGTCCTCGATAATGGTGGGCTCTACATAGTCCTCTCCGCCGGGATGCTCCTTCTGCCAGTTAATGGTGAAGTTGTAGCAACGGAGGAAGACAGTGAGGGCCTCCTGGATGGAGGTGTTGTTCTTGGGAGACAGCTTCTTGCCGTCACCCATAACGGCACCGATATAGATGAGCAAACGGGCAGGGGCCTGCGCCCAATCTGCCACGCCGGCACCGTCGCTGTACTTCAGCAGGGAGACGGCACGGCTGTCTTCACGGGGGTAGCCGATGACCTTCATAAAGTTTGCCATGATCTTAAAGAACTGCTCACGGGTCAGAGTGTCTGCGGGTCCGAAGCGACCGTTGCCGTAGCCGGAAATAATACCCAGCTCATAGGCGGCACATACATCCGGGGACTTGGTATCGGTGAAGTGCTCTGTGCTCTTAGCGGTGTAGGTGCTCCCGGTAGCGGCAGTATAGGCCAGCATGGCAATGGAGCACATCTGCTCACGGGTAATGGCAGAGGCCATGTTGCAGTTGTCCAGGCTGGAGGGGATCATGTTCTTCTCCTTCATGGTCATGACGGAGCTGATGGCCCAATTTGCAATGCCGGAATAGCCCTGTGCCTCGATCTGGACCTGCTTGCTCTCCTCGGTCTGCTCGTTGAACCAACGGCACATATACTCATAGGCACGGAAGAACATAACGATGGCCTCTTGGCAGCTTGTGTTGTTCTTGGGATTCAGTTTGCCGTTGGAGCCCTTGACGATGCCGATGGCTACCATGATCTGGGTAGGCTTAACAGCATAGTCACTGACGGTGGAGGCGTCCTTGAAGGAATCCAGAGGCTGCAGCTCCGGCTGGGGATTGCAGTAGGCCGTTCCCATAAGGTTGTAAGTGATCTTAAAGAATTGCTCACGGGTCAGGGGATCATTGGGACCGAACTTGCCGTTGCCGTAGCCGGAGATGATACCCTGTTCATAGGCATAGCAAATATCCGGATCCTTGGTATCCTCGAAGTGGTCCGTAGAATCGGGGTAAGGATAACCGCCGGTGAGATGCTCAAAGACCAGGACAGCCATCTTGCACATTTCTCCACGGGTGATCTTGCGGGTCATGTCGGCGTTTCTCAGGCTCTCCGGCAGGAAGCCCAATTGATACATAGAGGCCACAGCCTCCGTTGCCCAGTCTGCGGTATTGGTATAAGCGGAGGCCAAAGGTACGGCACCTACCAAAAGACACAGGCACAGAATACATGCGATCCATCTTTTCATAATCTTACTCCTCCATAGATAGCTCCAGACTCACGGGACAGTGATCGGAGCCGTAAATTGTGTTGTGGATCTCCGCAGCGGTGATCCGCTCCCTCAGACGGTCAGAGGTGAGGAAATAGTCGATCCGCCACCCGGTATTGTTCTTACGGGCATTAAAACGGTAGCTCCACCAGGAATAGGCATCCTTGAGCTCCGGGTACAGATAGCGGAAGGTGTCGGTAAAGCCCGATGCCAGAAGCTCCGTGAATTTCTCTCGTTCCTCATCGGAGAAGCCAGGGTTGCCTCTGTTGGTCTTGGGGTTCTTTAGATCGATCTCATTATGGGCAACATTTAGGTCTCCGCATACAATAACAGCCTTTTTTTCGTCAAGGCTCTTGAGATATGCTCGGAAGGCGTCCTCCCATGCTATGCGGAAGTCCAGCCGTTTGAGTCCGTCCTGGGCATTGGGGGTGTAGCAGGTCAGCAGGTAGAAGCTGTCATATTCCAGACAGATCAGCCGCCCCTCGTGATCCAATTCCTCCACACCTACACCGTAGGTAACGGACAGAGGCTCCTTTTTTGCAAAAATTGCAGTGCCGGAATAGCCCTTCTTTTCGGCGGAATACCAGAACTGATGATACCCGGGCAGATCCATATTCACCTGCTCCCGTTGAGCCTTGGTCTCCTGCAGGCAGAAGAAATCCCCATCCAGCTCACGGAATACATCCAAAAAGCCCTTTTCCAAGCAGGCACGAATGCCGTTTACATTCCAAGAAATCAATTTCATAAGCCAAATCTCTCCTTTGTATTATTATAGTAGCAAATAATCAAGGAATTTACAAGTCTTATCATAAAAAAAGATCCTTATAGATAACGAAATTCCGATTTATCGAGCTGTTTGAAAAGGCACAAACCACCAAATCACGCACTATCCCGTAGGGCAGCTTGCCCTACGACAGACTTGTACGATGATATGTTGCATGGTACGGGAATCGAACAGCTCCATAAATCGGAATTTGGCGTTTGGGGAGAAATGGGACACGGAGAGTCTCTGAGGAGGCTCTCCGTGTGGAATCGGCTGTTTATAGATGGGATGGTGTGCTATGGAACTCAGTCATCTAAGTTACGGATCTCCTTGCGGCAGTCGGAGCAGATGCACTTGCCGTTGTGCTCCAGCAGGTCCTTCTCGCCACTGCAGAAGATGCACACGCTCTGAACCTTGCGAAGGACAATGTTCTCACCCTCCAGAGAGATCTCCAGGGGATCCCGTTCCTCGACGCCGAGAGTGCGGCGCATCTCTACGGGAAGAACTACACGACCCAGCTCGTCGACCTTGCGAATGATGCCTACAGTTTTCATAGTTTTCTCTCCTCGTTTCTTTTGTGATTTCTTGTGGGTTAAAAACAGGAACCATATATCAATACACACCGTAGTAAATGTGATAGTACTTTTGTATTATTATATCACATTATTTTATCCTGTCAAGTGTTATGCATAAAATAAAGTAAATTAGCATAGCATGACTTTGGGGGGGAGGGTGTAAAAATGATGGCAGTGATTTGGATATGCATGATAGCTGTGTCTGTAGGCTCCGCCATTTTACAGGGGGAAACAGGCTCCTTGACCGCCGGGGCTATGGAAGGGGCACAGAAGGCGATTTCCTTTGGGATCTCCCTTGGGGGTCCCCTTTGCTTGTGGTGCGGCCTTGCCAAGATCATGGAGCGTTCCGGGCTTATGGAAAAGCTCGGGATCTGCCTCAGACCCCTGTTGGGGAAGCTCTTTCCGGAGATCCGGGAGGATCCCCTTGCCATGGGATATCTGACAGGGAACGTCAGCGCCAATCTACTGGGCCTGGGGAATGCGGCAACTCCCATGGGGATCGCTGCGGTGAAGCAGATGCAAAAACGGAGGGGAGGCAGGGAAGCCGGGGACGAAATGTGCCGTCTTATCGTTATGAATACGGCATCCATACAGCTCCTGCCTACTACGGTGGCTACAGTGAGAGCGGCTTGCGGTGCAGCGGCTCCCTTTGATATTCTGCCTGCGGTTTGGATCACCTCCCTGTGCTCTGTGAGCCTTGGCCTGTTGGCGGCAAGGGTCCTTAGGAGGTTTTATGCTTGATCTGCTGATCCCACTGATCCTGATAACCGTGTCCCTTTTCGGCCTGTGGAAGAAGCAGGACGTGTATGGCTGTCTGCTGGAGGGAGGCTTAGAGGGGCTTAAGCTGCTCCTGTCTATTGTGCCTGCTCTGGTGGTCCTGCTGTCGGGTGTACATATGCTCCGTGCCTCCGGGGCCATGGAGCTGCTGGAGGGGTTCGTATCCCCTGTAACAAGTCTCCTGGGGATCCCCTCGGAGACCTTGCCCCTGGTGCTGATCCGTCCCTTTTCCGGCAGTGGGGCTCTGGCTGTTGGGGCAGATCTGATCGCCGCCTACGGGCCGGATTCTGTAGTAGGGAGAACGGCGGCCATTATGCTGGGCAGTACGGAGACCACCTTCTATACCATATCCGTCTATTTCGGTGCCGCCGGGATCAAAAAGACCCGCTATGCAGTGCCGGCGGCACTCATAGCGGATCTGACAGGGTTTATTGTAGCGGCCCTTTGCGGGCGGCTGTTATAGCTGCTCTAATACCACACGGCAAGTGGTAATGCCATAGTATTCCATAGATGCAACAGCTTCTTCCGTGATCTCCTCTCCGCAGATCAGAATGGGAATGGCGGGAGGGCAGGAAATACCGGCATTTGCCAGGATCCTCCCTACGCACGCTCTGACGGGAAGCTCCTCTGAGGGGGAGAAGATGGCATCCCTTAGGGACAGCCTCTTTGGAACAGAGGGAAGGATGGGAGGCGGCTCCTTTACGGCAGACCGTCTTTCTACAGAGGAAAGGGCCTCCTCCAGGGTCTGCAAGGCCTCTGCACCCAGCTCCGGGGTCAGCATCATCACCACATAGTCCGGGTCGGCAAATTCGCAGACAATGGAGCATTCCTCCAGGAGCTCTGCCAGCTCTGTACCTGTGTAGCCGTAGGACTTGGGAGCGAGGGTCAGCTTAAGGGCCTCACTGCCTGCAAGGGCGAAGCCCTTGGCCTGCAGACGTTCCTTCATCCTTGCGAGCTCACAGGCAAAGGCGGCAAGCCTCTCGGCATACCCGCGGGACAGGTAGCCATTGACCTGGTCCAGGGATTCCAGGATCAGGTAGGAGGGGCTGGTAGAAGCAAACAGGGACATAGCAAGGTCTGCCTGTTCCCGGAAGAAGTCAGGAGCATTCCGAGAAATGTGGAGGTAAGCACCTCCTGTGAGAACGGGCAGGGTCTTGTGAGCGGAATCACAGCACAGATCCGCACCCAAATCCATGGGATGCAGACTCCCGGGCAGGAAGCGAAGGTAGGCACCGTGGGCATTGTCCACGAGGAGAAGCACGCCGTGCCTGTGACAGATCTCTGCCATGGGTCTCAAATCGATCATGTTCCCCAAATAGTCGGGGTTGGTCAGGTAGACACCTATGGGCTTGTCCTCCATATGGGACAGGACCTCCTCCAGAAACTCCGGGGTGATGCTGCAGGAGAGAATGCTCCCTCTATCCTCGGGGTAAAGCCAAAGGACCTCCAAATCCAGCAAGGCGGCAGCGGTCATGAGGGTCTTGTGGCCATTGCGACCTGCCAGGATCCGAGGGGCTCGGCTCTGCTGTCTTCCGTACACCAGTGCCAAATACAGCATGGCACGGATCCCCAGGGAGGAGCCCTCCGTGGAGTACACCGTCCTTGCGGTGCCGAAGAGGGAAGCGGCATTCTCTTCGCTGACACGGATGATCCCTTGAGCGTGATACAGCACATCTGCCCCGTCGATCTCCGTCAGATCTAACCGTTGGGTCTCGCCGCCTAAGCCCTTATGTCCCGGCATATGGAGCCGCAGGGCTCCACGGTCAGCATATCGCCTTGCAAAATCGCAGATGGGGGTGTCCATGGTCAGTCTTCCAGCATCTTGGCGGCTTCCAGCATAATGGCACATTCCATTCTCTTGCGGAACAGATCACAGCCGTACTTGTATACGCCGGTGACGGAGCCTGTTGCATGGTAGGCATTGGCGGCACAACCGCCGGCACAGTAGAGCTTGGCCCAGCAGTCGGCACATTCGGGACGGGAATAGACATTGCAGGCGGCAAATTCTTCCCGAATCTCGGTGTTGGTCACGCCCTGCCATACGTCGCCTAACTTAAAGCGTTCCTCCCCTACAAACTGGTGACAGGGATAGAGGTCACCGTCGGGGGTGACGGCCATGTACTCCGTGCCGGAGCCACAGCCGGAAACTCGCTTGTAGATACAGGGACCGCCCTTTAGGTCTATCATATAGTGGTAGAAGGTAAAGGGCTTACCCTCACGGTGGTGCTCCAGCATCTTCTGTGCCAGGAGCTCATACTGCTCCAGGACAATGGGCAGATCCTCTTGGGTCAGGGCAGAGGGAGAGTCGGGAGCACATACCACAGGCTCCATGCTCAGCTCTGTAAAGCCCAGATCCAGCATGACCTGGATATCCTTGAGGAAATCCGGGTTGGCATGGGTGAAGGTGCCTCGCATATAGTAATTCTTGCCCTCACGGGCCTGTACCAGCTTCCGGAACTTGGGGACGATACGGTCCCAGCTGCCCTTGCCGGCATAGTCTACACGGTAGCGGTCGTGGATCTCCTTGCGGCCGTCCAGACTCAGAACAACGTTGCTCATCTCCCGATTTGCAAAGTCGATGAGATCGTCATCAATGAGGACGCCGTTGGTGGTGAGGGTGAAACGGAAATTCTTGCCGCATTCCTTCTCCCGTTCACGGGCATAGGCTACCAGTCTCTTGACTACGTCAAGGTTCATAAGCGGCTCACCTCCGAAGAAGTCAACCTCTAAGTTCCGACGGCCCTTGGAATTTGCCATGAGGAAATCCAGGGCCTGCTTGCCTACCTCGTAGCTCATGAGGCCACGCTCACCCCGATACTCGCCCTGGCCTGCAAAGCAGTAGGCACAGTTCAGGTTGCAGGTATGGGCAACGTGGAGGCACAGAGCCTTGACCACTCCCGTGGTCTTCCGCTTCAGAGTGTCTGCAATGGGGGCGAAGGTGTCGGGGGTGAAGAGCTTGCCGGCTTCCTTCAGTGCTTCGATCTGAGCGAAGCATTCTTCCACTTCCTCCCGGGAGACTGTGGAGTATTTTGCGAGGATCTGAGCGGCAAGCTGCTCCTTGTCTGCGGTTTCGTACTGTTCGATGATATCATAGGCGGCCTCATCCACAACGTGGACAGAGCCGGAGCAAATGTCCAGAACGATGTTCAGTCCGCCCAGCTTATAACAATGAACCATGGTATTCCTTCCTTTTCTGTGTGATACTCATGAAAAATGCCGCCCTGAGTAATCTCAGATTACTTGGGGCGGCATTTTGGGATGTAATTGATAAATTACTTATCCTGCTTGTTCTCGCACTGCTGGTTGGCAATGCCGCAGCTGGTCTTGCAAGCAGACTGGCAGGAGGTCTGGCACTCACCGCAGCCGCCGTTCTTTGCGCTCTCGCAGAGGTTCTTGGTTTCCAGAGTCTTGATAGTCATAATAATATCCTCCAAGTGTTTAGATTCTGAATTATTATACCACGGCTTATGGTATAAGTCAATTAGTTCCGGGAATATTTTTTTCCTCTATCAAGCCGGCATCTATGAGCTTCTGGAAGGAGAGGAGGATGCCCAACTTGGCATGATACCAGGTCAGCCCACCCTGGAAGTACACGGCATAGGGGGGACGGATGGGACCGTCCGCAGACAGCTCAATAGAGGAGCCCTGGACGAAGGCACCGGCTGCCATAATGACCTCGTCCTCGTATCCGGGCATAGCCCAGGGCAGGGGATCCACATAGGAATCTACGGGGGCTGCGGCTTGAATACCCTTGCAGAAGGCGATCATGGCCTCACGGGAGCCCAGCTCCACAGCCTGGATAATGTCGTGGCGGCTCTCGGTGCCGTTGGGGATCACGGGGTAGCCCTGCCTCTCGTAGAGATTGGCGGCGAAGATGGCACCCTTCAGAGCAGAGGCTACTACAGTGGGAGCCAGGAAGAAGCCCTGGTAGAAGGCGGGCATGATGCCTAAGTTGGCACCGACCTCCTGTCCCAAGCCGGGAGCGGAGAGACGGTAGGCACAGCGCTCTACAAGAGCCTTCTTGCCGCAGATATACCCGCCGATAGGGGCCAGACCGCCGCCGGGGTTCTTAATGAGGCTGCCAACGATCAGATCGGCACCTACGTCACTGGGCTCTATGGTCTCTACAAATTCCCCGTAGCAGTTGTCAACCATACAGATAATGTCCGGCTTAACAGACTTGAGGAAGGCGATGAGCTCCCCGATCTGCTTGACGGAGAAGGTGGGGCGGGTGGCGTAGCCCTTGCTCCGCTGAATGGTAGCCATCTTGGTCTTGTCGTTAATACAGGCACGAATGGATTCATAGTCGAATTTGCCCTCAGGGGTCAGATCCGCCTGACGGTAGGATACACCGTACTCCTTAAGAGAGCAGGTAGAGGGACGGATGCCGATGACCTCCTCCAGGGTGTCGTAGGGAGCTCCTACGGGGGAGAGAAGCTCGTCTCCCGGCAGGAGATTGGCAGACAGGGCCACAGTGAGAGCATGAGTCCCACAGGTGATCTGAGGACGGACCAAAGCGGCTTCTGTATGGAAGGTGTCGGCATACACACGCTCTAAGTTATCTCTGCCTACGTCATCATAGCCGTAGCCGGTAGTGGCGGCGAAGCAGTTTGCAGCCACACGGTTCTTCTGCATAGCGGCCAGGACCTTGGCCTGGTTATATTCTGCCACTGCATCCACAGCGGCAAAGCGATCCTTTAAGCTCTCCAGGATCTCTTCCCCGTATTCATACACAGGGGAGGAAACCCCCAGTGCTTGGTACATCTGTTTCATGAAATGTTCCTCCAAATTTCTACACTTGTGCTTGCAATTATACAGTACCCGGTATGGTTTGTCAATCATAATAAGTATCAGGTCCCCACAGCCTTCTCTACCCGTTGACGGGCAAAGAGCATGAGGAGGGTCCCTATAGCGGAGGAGCATAGGCAGGTAATGAGCATGGCGTTGGTCCCCAGGCGGTCGATGAGCACACCGCCTACAACGTAGGCAAAGAGACAGCCCAGGGTATTGGAGGCACCTAAATAGGTCTGACCCTTGACCACATCAGCCTTTTGGACCACGGTGCCTACGTAATAGACCGAGGCCACGGCGTAAAGGGCATAGCCTCCCATCTGGGTGAGCTGGGTCAGGAGGAGACCTGCCTCGCCCGGCAGGATCAGGGTCAGCAGGAGCCGCAGGGTCATAAAGCCGCAGGACAGACACAGCCAAATATCACAGCGGACCCTTTTGAGCATCCATGTAAAGAAGAACATAGTGGGAAGCTCTGCAACAGCGGCAATCAGCAGGGCAGAGCCCTGGAGATCCGTTGCTCTGTCCAAGAATTCGGGAGCAAGCTTGCTCTGTGCCACACGGAACATACAGTTACACAGGGCATTGTGACCTACATACAGGAGAACGGAGGCCGGGATCAGTATAAGGAATCGAGGCTCACGGCGGAAAAAGCCCGAGGCACCCTTCTTATGAGCAAGGGACGGTGTATCCTGCTCCATGGAGGGAAAGAGCAGGGTCGTCAGAAGGAACAGAAGGGCAATGATGCCTCCGCCTACAGCGACGCTCTGATTACCCCAACGTCCGATCATGAGGGCAGTGACCTTGGCAAAAACACCGAAGGAAACGGACCCGATGCCCCGCGCCACAGCGAAGTTGATCTCCCTGCCGCTGCGCATAGCCTCCATACCCATAGCATTGGAGAAGGAGGGCAGGAGCTGCAGTGTCAGACAGGCAATGGCGAAGAACGCCGTTGCCCCACCGGGAAACAGCACTACGGCGAAGCAGGACAGACCGTTGACCAGAGCAGACAGCACACAGACCTTACGGGCATCTATGGAGCTGCGATCCACAACAGCGGCCAGTGCAGGCTGCAGCAGGAAGGACAGTGCAGTTGCCAGACCCAGGATCAGTCCGGCGGCACTGTCGGAGTGGCCCAACTGCTCCGTCAAATAGGGGTTAGCGTAGGAGAACAGACAACCGTATTGGGCCCACAGCATGATCTGCTGTAGGGCGTATGGGAATGTTAATTTCTGTTTCATAGGATCCTCTCATAATACCACATAGTGAGTAGGTCCACCACGGTGTCATGGTTGGGACCTCCTTCTTCGGATCGGAAGGTCTCTGCATAGGCGTCCTGCAGATCCTCCTGGAGATGGGACATGGTCTTACGCCAGCCCGTATCCTCTTCATCCAAACGTGTGGCACAATCCTGCCGTACCTGCCGGGAGACGCCCTGCCACACAGAACGGGCGGCCTCCGGATCCTCTGCGTAGAGGGCGTTGTAGCAGAAGCTGAAGGCATTGAAATAGCCGGAATATTGCAGCTCCGGAGAGTCCGAGGAGGTGCAGGCGAGGAATGCGGCAAATTCCGCCTCCCCACGTGCGGTGAAGCCGTTGCCGTGGCCCATCTCCCGACACATGGCAAAGGGAATACACACGGAACAAATATCCGGGGAAACACTGCTCTCCCCCGTAAAGGGGACGAAGATCCCGTCTAAGCCCAACCATTCCCCCAGGATCATCCGCTTGGGACGGAATCGGGGACCTCGGAAGCAGTCGTACTTTACCGCAAGGAGCATATAGCCGTCCTCAGAGGCCAGGGCGAGGTCTCGGAAGGACTCGTATTCCATCTCACCCTTGCTGTCACGTGAGATGGCCTCGGCGGCCCGGTTGGCTCTGTCCCGATAATAGATGGCAGCCTGCTTTAGCTGGCTCACGGAGTAGTCCCTGCCGCTGAGCTCCATACGCTGATGCATGGGGGGACTGTAATAGTTCAGACCCCACAGGAGGGTCACTGCGAACAGCCCTGCACTGACGCTGAGAGCGAAGCCTGTGATCCACCGCAGGATCTGTAGCTCCGACACATCCCGTATGAGGGTATATACGGTCCATATTACCAGGGCCAGAGCAAGAAGCTCCCACATCGCTAAGGGAAACACAGAGAAGAAGCCCCCCACTACCCGTAAAATATTCTGGGAAATGGCAGGGTAGAACAGGAATACAAAGTCCGGGGCATATCTGCCCAATAAATGAAGGATCAGAGTCAACAGAGCAAAGAAGCAGGTCAGCAAGATCCGCATAATATTCCGAAGCAAGTCAGGCACACTCCCTTTCCGAAACAGTTTCGGTATCATATTACAAAGTATACTCTATTTCGTCCTGTTTTGCAAGGGATGTTTGGAAAAAGAACGCCTGCGGCATGGCTGTGCCGCAGGCGTTGGGAATTAGATCTTGGACAGGATCTGCTCTACTGCATCGGTCTGCTCCCAGGGCAGATCCAGGTCTGCACGGCCGAAGTGGCCGTAAGAGGCGGTCTGCTGATAAATGGGGCGGCGGAGGTTCAGAGTAGAGATAATGGCAGCGGGACGGAGGTCGAAGCACTGACGGACCAGCTCGCTGAGAGCTAAGTCGGACAGCTTGCCGGTGCCGTAGGTGTCTACCAGGACGGAGACAGGCTGTGCAACGCCGATGGCATATGCCAGCTCGATCTGGCAACGCTTGGCAAGGCCGGCCTTGACCAGGTTTTTGGCAACGTAGCGGGCCATGTAAGCGGCACTGCGGTCTACCTTAGTGGGGTCCTTGCCGGAGAAGGCACCGCCGCCGTGGGCAGCGTAGCCGCCGTAGGTGTCAACGATGATCTTACGACCGGTGAGACCGCTGTCACCAACGGGACCGCCGATAACGAAACGGCCGGTGGGGTTGACGAAGAACTTGGTGTTGCCGTCCATGAGCTCTGCAGGGAGGGTGGGCTTGATAATGGTCTCGATGACAGCCTCACGGAGATCGCTGATGGCGATATCCTCGGAGTGCTGGGTGGAGATGACGATGTTATCCAGTCGTTCGATGGAGCCGAAGTCGGAGGCCAAGCGG
>JAZNYV010000117.1:0-4067 GCA_045594585.1 Faecousia sp.
CTCGACGGCGAGTGGGTGGATTTAATTTCACTTGATGCGATAGCATCAAATTTCACAATTTACGGAGTAAATTATTTCACCGTGAGCGTAAGCGAACGATTTCACTAAAAACGAACGGTTATGTAAGAGTTCGAATTCATATGCAAAAACAGCAAAAATATCTTTTTCGTAGCCCATAGACATAAAAGTCAACATTCGTTGATACAAAGAAGTCATCTCTTTACGAGGTGACTTTTTTGTTTGCAAAAGCCGTAAATCCCTTATTTACAGGGGTTTTCGGTTTTTTCTCTTTTTGTGCAGCGTTCAATGCTATCCCGGAAAACCTTCTCGCATCTCGTTGCTTTTTTGTTCTGGCTTTCATTGTCCGTTGTTTTGAAACCTTCCCCTACCTCGGTGGTTTCACTCAAAACATAAAGTCTTGCATACTATGTATAATTCGTCATCGTTATTTACACGATTCCCATTGCCATCTCAACAACCAGTGCTACGATAACAACTAATGCCGAGATGATAAAGCCGTGGATCATCGGGCGGATACCTGCCTTCTTCATACTTGAGAAAGATGTATTCAGACCGATGGCAGCCAAGGCACATACCATAAGAAATTTACTTGCGCTCTTAGTGCCGGATACAACAGCCACAGGAATCGGGAACACACTTGCCACAATGGACATAGCAAGGAAGCCAAGGATAAACCAAGGAAATATCTTTGTGATGCTGAAATTTGCCTTCAGTTCACTTCCGTTTTGGCTGTTGGCGAGTGCTTCTTTACGCTTTAAGCGGAGCTGCACAAAAGCAAAGGTAATAACGGTAGGAATAATGGCAAGGGTTCTTGTGAGCTTCACCATTGTGGCAAAATCTCCTGCACCTTCCGAGAAGGCATAACCGGTAGCGACGACGGACGAGGTATCGTTGACCGCAGTTCCCGCCCAAATACCGAAGGCTTGATCGGTCATACCGAGCGCTCTGCCCATAATCGGAAACAGCACGATCATTGCCATATCGAAAAGAAAGGTAGCGGACATAGCATAAGCCACATCGTTATCGTCTGCACCGATAGTCGGTGCAATTGCGGCAATGGCAGAGCCACCGCAAATACCTGTACCGGCAGAGATAAGATTGGAGAGCTTCCAGTTAAGTCCCAACGCCTTGCCAATAAAGTATCCGCCACCAAAGCAAGTCAGCAGCGTAAAAATCATAACGGTGAGGGACATTTTACCTACGTTTAGGATAGTCGTAATATTGAGGGACAATCCAAGAAGAATGATTGCAAACTTCAGGATCTTCTTGGATGTGAATTTGAGTCCCGATGAAAAGACTTTGGTGTTCCTCAAAAAGTAATTGAGAATCATACCGATGAACATTGCAATAACGGCAGATCCAATAAGATGGATAGGCAGAAGGCTTTCAAGCCAGCAGGCAAGAATAGCCACACCTACCGATAATATGATTCCGGGAAATACCTTCAACACTTTCATAAACAAACTCCTGCTTTCTCTCGTATACCACTTGATTATACCACCGATTTATGATATAATCAAATTATCATTTATTATCATCCGATAATATGAGTTAATTGGTGATTGTCATGTTAGATTACAGAGTACTTACTTTTCTTGCCCTCTATGATGAGATGAATTATCGCAGAACGGCAGAAAAACTGAATATGACACAGCCGGGGGTCACGCAGCATATTCATTATCTGGAGAATTATTACGGTGTGAAACTGTTTGAGTATGACGGAAAAACACTTTCACGAACAAAAAGTGCCGAGCGGTTAAAACGGTATTTTGACAGCATTAAAGCAGAGGAAGCGGATATTCGGGAGAAGTTTATTCCAAGCGATACCGTGCATATGACCATCGGTGCAACAAAGACTATCGGTGAATTTGTCATCGTACCGGAGATTCGTTCTTTTCTGCAAGAGCCAAACCATACCCTTGATTTAATCGTCGATAACACAGAAGTCCTTTTACATATGCTTGAAAAGGCAGAAATTGATTTTGCTGTTATTGAGGGTGTGTTTGACAAATCCAAATACGGCTATCATCTTTACAAGAAGGAAGCGTTCGTAGGGATTTGTGCAAAAAGCCATCCTTTTGCAAATAGGACTGTTACCCTTGAAAAAATTTTCTCTGAAGATATTGTTGTGAGAGAGCCGTTTTCCGGAACGAGAACTTTGCTGAATAACGCTATCACCGACCGTGGTTTCTCGCTTGACAACTTTAGAAGATGTATCTCTGTCAGCAATTTTTCGGTTATCTGCGACCTTGTGGCAAACAACGGTGCCATTACCTTTGCCTATGAACCTATCTTCCGATGCCGTGATGATCTGGCAACCTTTAACGTTGCGGATATGCAAATTAGCGGCGAGTTCAATTTTGTATTCTGTAATGAACGGGTTGCGAAAGAGAAAATAGATCTCATTTTCTAAAAGCTATTTTGAAACCCCCATAGGTTTATTTTCTCAAATTTGAAACCCGCAGAATACCCGTGCAAGACTTTACACCCCATTTTTAGGTTAAAGTCTTTCTTGTATCAATCTTGATGGGATTAGGCAGAAAAACCTCTGATGCTTCGCATCGGAGGTTTTTCAACGAAATCCACCCTTACGGGTGGGTGAAATATTGCTTCGCAATGTGAAATTCCGCCAAGGCGGAGTGAAACCGCTGTGGCGGTGGGTGGATTTCATTTCATATTTTTGCTTTCGCAAAAATATTTCACCGAAACCGGAGGTTTCGATTTCACCGTGCGACAGCACATGATTGCATTGGTAATGCCTATTGCGTTTCGCCGATTTTAATGATATAATGCAAATATACAAAAGCGTTCCTTTTGTATAGGGTACGCCCAATAATTAATAAAGGCAGGAGATTTGTATGGAAAGCATTAGAATTCAAGATGACCTGTATACCTATGTGAACCAAGAGACTCTGGAGAAGCTGGTCATTCCCGAGGACAAGCCCTATGCAGGCGGCTTTGCGGAGTTGGCTGAGGGCGTAGAAAAGATCATGATGGGCGAGTTCGAGGCTATGGCTGAGAGCAAGGACTATCCCAACGTGTACATGGAGAGAGCCTGTGAGCTCTACGCCATCGCCAAGGACGTGGAGAGAAAGGAGAAGTACGGCATCTCCCCTGCTCTGGAGCTGCTGGCAGTTCTTGAAGAGGTTCATAGTCTTGCCGAGTTCAGCAAGCTGTTCAAGGCCCTGACCCTAAAGGGCATCCCCACGCCCATCAATATCGGTGTGGATACGGATATGAAGAATACCAAGCAGCGTCGGGTGTACCTGCAGGGCCCCCGCGTTCTTCTCCCCGATGCATCCTACTATAAGCCGGAAATGGCAGAGCAGAAGGCACAGCTCCTTGCCCTGTGGACCAATGCAACCAAGCTGGTTATGGCAAAGACGGATCTAACGGAAGAACAGCAGGAAGCCTACGTTGCAGACACCCTTGCCTTTGACGAGATCCTGGGCGGATTGGTAAAGACCAGCGAGGAATGGTCCAGATACATCGAGATGTACAACCCTATGGAAACAGATAAGGTTGGAGAAATGGTATGCACCATTGACTTCCCTGCCATCCTCAAGGACCTGTTTGGGCAGCTTCCCGATACGGTGATCGTCACGGAGCCCAGATTTTTTGAAGATTTTGCCAAGGTGCTCAATGAAGAAACCCTCACCCTGTACAAGCATTGGGCCTACGTTACCGGTCTGCTCCGTGCCTGCCCCTATCTGACGGAGGAACTCCGTGATCTGGGGGGGATGTATATGCGTGCGGTCATGGGTGTGGCTAAGATGAAGACCGTTGAGAAATTTGCCTACAGCCTTGCCTCCGATATGTATTCCGAGCCCGTAGGTATCTACTACGGGGAAAAGTACTTCGGCGAGGAGGCCAAGAAGGATATTACGGAGATCGTCTATCAGATCATCGACACCTACAAGACGAGAATCAAAACCAACGATATTTTGGGTGAGGCGTCCAAAGAGAAGGCAATTCTCAAGCTCTCCAAGATGGGAGTCAAAATGGGCTATCCCGACAAGCCCAGAGCGATCTACGACAAGTTCGTT
>JAZNYV010000118.1:0-3960 GCA_045594585.1 Faecousia sp.
CATCTGCTGTTGATGGCGTACTTTCGGTAGGTTCTACCGTTCCTTCTATCATATTTCCCCCGGGGGTCTTCCCGTCAGGGGGCGTGTTCTCAACTCTCTCGGTACAACCGCTAAAGGAGAGCAATATCAAAAAGGTCATAAGCAGAACAACTACTTTTTTCATAGGTACCTCCCATTGTTCATGATCAGTATATTTATCAGTCAAAAAGGGATAGTCGGATACGCTGCTCCTCCGGATAGCCGGCGACAACGAAGAAGAAGGGATATTCTTCTATATTTTTATAGGTTCTTCGGCTGAAATGCCTTTGGAAGATGTCATAGGGAATTACGAGGGCATACTCCGTGTCGGGAGACAGGCGAATGCCGGTGCTTCCTTCCAGCCCCGGATTTGCCAGTAGCAACAAGTCCCAGTTCATGCCCACATAGTTATCTTCCCCAATCAGGGAGAGATCTGTTAGCCAGAAACCCTCTTCAGACCCCTTGTTTCGTAGAGTGATAGAGATCAGTGCCAGTTTTTCCCCATGAGTTCCGTTATAGTTCAGCTTTTGGCAGTAAGAATTTCCGTCTACGATTTCAAATTTGTCAACACGAAATCCGTATCCATTCAAACCATTATATTTTCCTATGTAGTTATCTCCAACCTCTACAAATTCACCCATGGAATAATAACAGATGCTGTGATCGGAAATGGAAGCATAATAATCATTCATGCTTTTGTACCGCCAAAACCACAGTCCTGCAAGTACCACCATAAGGTAGATGATCAGGAGCTTTCCATAGCGTTTCACTTCGTCACCTTCCCCTCGTAGATTTTGTAAATTTCATCGGAGAGGGTCTCTAAAAGGAGGGAATCGTGACAAGCTATGACGACTAATGCCCCTCGTTCCCGTTCTCTGCGGAGAATGGTACAGATCTGTTCTACACCGCTATCATCCAAGGCATTGGTAGGCTCGTCTACAATGAGCAAGTCCGGCTTCTCCATAATGGCAGCCGCGATTCCTAAACGTTGTTTCATACCCAAGGAATATTTCCGGTATCTCCGCGGATCGTGAGGATCTAAGCCTACTTCCAGGAGGCTTTGACAAATTTGCTCGGCCCCGATCTTTCCGCGAATCTGTGCCAAAAGCTCTAAATTTTCGTAGCCGGTATAGTTGGGCAGGAATGCCGGATTTTCAATGAGGAGACCTACAGATTCCGGAAAATCCATATCCTTTCCCAGCTTCTTCCCGTCGATCCAAACCTCTCCGGAAGTAGGACGAATCAAGCCGCAGAGCAGCCGCATGAGCATAGTCTTACCGGATCCGTTGGGACCCTTCAAGCCATAGATCTTGCCTCCGGTCAGGTGTATATTTACATCGTCTAATATCAGGGCTTTTTTAATATACTTTGTTGCAGATTTTACGATAATTTCCATTTGTACCTCCTATTCCACAGCGGCTAAAATATCGGTCTTCTTGAATCGCAGACAGCCAATCACCACACACAGTAAAATAATAGCCACCGCAACTATGGCAGATTTTTCTGCGGATACTCCCATGAAGTAGTTGAGCATATCGTTTCGTTGCACCATGGCACCGTTGCCCAGCACCCAAGGACTGTAAATATATACCGCAGCCATAAGCTGGCTCATACACAGTAGGAAGCTGAGAACGGGTCTGCAGAACAGACACAAGAGCATTTGCACCATACTCAAGGCGGCCAAGTGGAGGTATGGCAAAAGGAGCGTCATCAAAAGGCCCTCTCCCACGGGAATCAGAAAACCGGTATTGTAAAGCTCTGGAAAGAACGCCTCCGTTACCGTTGGGGAATTTGCCACAGAGGGAACCCCACCCATAAGAATGGTAAAGACAAGTACCCCTAAGGAGCCAAAAAGCAGGTACAGCGCCGTACTGCACAGATTCCAAACGCATTTAGAGAAATACCAGCCCCGTCGGTTTCCGCTACGGACAATGATCTGCTGACCGGAAAGGGATAGATCTCCTAACAGGTAATCTAAATTCATAAATAATCCTGCACCCATGATCAACAGCCACATAGTAGGAAATTGAAAAGTCTTCGGATCGACTCTGTTAACGCCCTCAAAGCAACCCATCATATAATCCATCCAAGTTGCCCTGTAGCCCAAAAAGTTCAAGTCAATTTGGTTCATAATACAGGGCACCATAAAAATCAACATCGCCCACAGATAGCGGGGACGGAGTAAGCCACAATATAAATCGTGGGTACATACCTTACGCCAATTCATGCTTTACCACCTGCCAATATCCCACAGAAAAGCCTAAAACCAAAAGGCTTCCCATGGCTATCAATAATGTCACTGTTGAAAATGAACTCGCCGAACAAGAAGCCGCCATTTGTAGCGGTGAGAACTGTTCCCGGATCCCCAATCCATGCCTTGTCAACATTATCATGCTGTCCGACAGCATCATTAGAAGAAAAGGGGTAGTGAGAATCACTACGGGATGACGGGGCCGCGAACCAAAGAGGAAGCACAAGCCTGCGGCAATGCCTCCCCACAGGAAATCCAAGCCGCACCAGAGAAGGCCGTGGAGCCAGGGATGGGTATAATACAGAGCAGAAAACGCCTGCCCGTTTAGGATAAGGTATAGCGGCAAGCCGGGATTTGGCTTGATTGCAGGAAGGAACAATGCGTTCACAAGTAAATTCAGCAAAACGGGAATACTTACCACAATGCCTCCGCTAACAAAGGCTGCCATAAACTTGGAAAAATAGTACTGCTTGACACTGCAGCGAGAGACCATTTGATTGAACAACCCGGACTTCCTATCTTGATAGTAAGAACATCCGTAAGGGATCGCTGCCAACAATGGCCAAATAAAATAAAAAATACTGCTGCCTAACTCCAAAAAGCTGTGTGCCATCCAATGGATAAAAAGTGAGACTCCATCAAAACTCACGGGGTAGTTGGGGTCATAGTTCAGCATATTTTTCATATCCTGAACCAAAGGCGAGACATCCCGCTGAATCTGCCAAACATGAAGTAAGGAGAGAATACACCCAATCAGCAAACTTAAAAGAAGCATACGGTTGCATAAAGCTTTTTTTAGTTCAGTACGAAGCATTCGCATCATTTGGTTCCACTCCAATCGATATCTAATTTATAGAACATCCCATATAGACTTCCTGCGGAATCGGTAAAGCATAAGTGGGGCAACGAGAAATCTCCACCCAACTCACAGTCCGTTACAAGGAAGCCCAAGGTATAGGTAATGGATTCTCCCGGAGCCAGTCGGAATGCCAGAGGATGTTCACTACATTGATTCATAAGACTAAAATATACAGGGTCCGCATACCATAATCGGGTATCGCCAATCCACTTGGTGCCGGAAATATCTGTCAAAACAGGAACGCCATCTGCCCGAAAGATATGTGGATCGTCGTATGGCCCTCTTGGGCGACCATCGGAATTGAGATCGGCTGTGGTATAATTTTCTGCTCCAACATTGGTCGCTGTTACATCTACCAGAATCAAATAGATATCATCTCCGAAATAGCCGTCTTCCTCTGTCCAATCGGGATAACCATATACAACATTCCAGGTTTTCCCTTCGAAGAGCAGCACATCCTTTGCACCGGGAAAATCCTCCGCACTGTACTGTGATGCATCATAGGAGTAGTGGCGACTGCAATCGGAAAGCAGTAAACATTCTTCCTGCACATCTGATCTATGATTCACTGCTCGGGCGTTGTCAAATCGAAACTCCAGATGGCCGTCCTTTGGTGCTAAGTAGATCAACTTATCTGAAGTTCGCAGTTTTACGCCGGAAGGACCTATGAGAGCCTCTGTTTCTTGAGAGCCGGATTCTGTGGGATCTGCCGTCGATCCTTCCGCATCTGCTGTTGATGGCGTACTTTCGGTAGGTTCTACCGTTCCTTCTATCATATTTCCCCCGGGGGTCTTCCCGTCAGGGGGCGTGTTCTCAACTCTCTCGGTACAAC
>JAZNYV010000119.1:0-9235 GCA_045594585.1 Faecousia sp.
ACATGGCTACGATCCGACTTCCCCGGATCACAGCGGCCCTCAGTGAATCTACCAGGAAAGAATGAGGGTGTAACATTGCAAGACAATACCATCTTAAAAATTGAGAATGTCAGCAAGTTCTATCCCGGTGTTACCGCACTGAACGATGTGAGCTTTTCTATTAAGAAGGGCGAGATCAGAGCGTTACTCGGTCAGAACGGTGCCGCCAAGTCCACCATGATCAAGTGCATCATGGGTGTTGAGAAGCCCGACAAGGGCAGAGTTCTGATGAACTATGACGGTGAGTGGATCGTCAATTCCAATGCTGTTGAGGCGCAGTCTCACGGCGTTTTTGCAAATTATCAGCATGTTAATATTGCTCCCGATCTGAGCATTGCCGAGAACTACTTCCTGGGCAACCAGCCCAAGAACAAGCTGGGCATGGTAGATTGGAAGAAGATGGCTCAGGATTCCAAGAAGATCATTGACGACTTCCGGTTGAATGTAGACCCCCTGGCTAAAATCAGCGAGCTGCCCGTTGCTATGCAGGCAATGGTTACTATTAGTAAGATCGATGTTAACAAGGATATCCGAGTGGTTATCTTTGACGAGCCCACTGCTCTGTTGGAGAACGAAAAGGTTGAGGTCCTCTTCAACTTTATCGCCGACCTTAAGAGACGCGGCGTCAGCATCATTTACATTACCCATCGTCTGGAAGAGATCATTCAGATCTGTGACAGCGTTACCATTCTAAAGGATGGCACCTACGTAGACACTCTCCCCATCGAGAATGTCACCAAGGACTTCCTTATTCAGCAGATGGTCGGCCGTCCTGCAACGGATATTTATAACATTGAGCATTTTGAACCCGGTGAAGAGCTTCTCCGTGTAGAGGGCTTTACCGACAGCAAGCACTTTAAGAATATTGATTTCACTCTTCATAGAGGTGAGATCCTGGGCTTTGCCGGTCTGGTTGGTGCAGGCCGTAGTGAGATCATGCGTGCTCTTACTGCAGTTGAGAAGAGACTATCCGGCGATGTCTACCTAAAGGGCGAGAAGGTCAACATTAAGGATCCCAGTGATGCTCTCCATAAGGGTATCGGTTTCCTTACCGAGGACCGCAGAGCTGATGGCTGTGCTTTGAAGCTGGATATCAAGACCAATATCAATATGAGCTCCTACGACATGATCAGCAAGCTGGGCTTTATCAATCTGAAGTCTGAGACAAATCGTGCCGAGAAGGGCTCTAAGGATGTTAAGGTCAAGACGCCCTCCATTTCCCAGCTTGTGGGCAACCTGTCCGGCGGCAACCAGCAGAAGGTTGTTATTGCCAAGCTGCTGTGCTGCAACCCCGATATTCTGATCTTTGACGAGCCTACTGTCGGTATCGATGTTGGTGCAAAGCAGGAGATTTTCAAGCTCATCGAGGAGCTGACCAGACAGGGCAAGGGTATTATCCTGATTTCGTCCTATCTGCCTGAGGTTATGGGTCTGTCTGACAGATTGATCGTTATGGCCCAGGGCAAGATTACCGCAGAATACAACAAGGAAGAGCTGAAGACCCTCCGCGAGGCGGATGTTCTTCGTATGGCTTCCATTGAAGAATAAGAGGAGAGAAAGCTATGTTCAATAAAACTGCTGCATTAGGAAAGAATGCAAAGTCCACTACTCTTTCCAGAATGACCAAGCGTTCCGAGTTTACCATTGGTCTCGTTGTCATTGCACTGTTCTTGATTGCATATTTTGCAACCCCCAGCTTTGGCAGCAAGTACAACCTGATGAACCTGTCCAAGCAGGGTGCTATCGTTGGCGTTCTGGCTGTTGCTCAGACCCTCATCATCATTACCGGCGGCATTGATATTTCCGGCGGCGCTATTGCAGGTCTGGGCTGTATGACCATGGCACTCATGGTCCGTGCAGGCGTATCCGTTCCTGTTTGCATTCTTGTGAATTTCGTGATCTGCATCGTTTGCGGCTTCATTAACGGCGTTATCATTTTCGACTTTAAGGTTCCCGCAATGATCACCACCCTGGGCACCTCCACCATCTACCGTGCAATTCTCAAGCTGGCCTGCGGCGGTAACTCTGTTACCTTCTTTAAGCCCGGCACCCAGGAGTATGTTGACATCTTCTATAAGATCGGTAACTTTGATATTGCCGGCTTCCTGCCTGTTCTGTGTGCTGTATGGCTGGTCGTCTGCATCATTGCATGGTTCGTACTCCGCTACACCACCTTCGGCCGTGACCTGTTCGTTATCGGTTCCGGTATCGAGGTTGCTCGTCTGTCCGGTATCAAGGTCCGCAAGACCTTCTACCTGGTTTACTCCGTTGCAGGTCTGATCTACGGCATCGCTTCCATGATGTTCGCAGGCCGTATCCTCCGTGGTGCTACCAATACCGGTGAAGGCTACGATATGAACGCCATTGCTGCTACCGTTATCGGTGGTGCATCCCTGGCAGGCGGCCGCGGTGCTGTTACCGGCACCTTCGTCGGTGCTCTCCTCATGGTCGTTATTGAGAACGCCGGCAAGGCATTCCAGATCAACGACTATATCCTGGAAATGCTCACCGGTATCCTGATCATCTTTGCTGTTGCAATGGACATGGTCAAGAGCCGCAAGAAGGGCTAATTTCCTTTTCGCTACTTCATAGAATACAGAGGACTGCCTTCGGGCAGTCCTTTTGCAATGCATTCTATTAAACAAGAAAAAGCTCGGAATCCAAAGATTCCGAGCTTAAAATGGAGCTGCTATCCAGATTCGAACTGGAGACCTCATCCTTACCAAGGATGCGCTCTACCTGCTGAGCTATAGCAGCATATCCCGATTGCTCTGATATTTTAGCAGAAATATATGGATTTGTCAAGTGCCTTTTAGGATGTTAATGCAAGATTTTGTTATTATATGTAGGGGAGGGGCTTGGAGAGGACTTTAGAACAAAAAAGATCTGAAATCCAAGGATTTCAGATCTAAAATGGAGCTGCTATCCAGATTCGAACTGGAGACCTCATCCTTACCAAGGATGCGCTCTACCTGCTGAGCTATAGCAGCATGTCCTCATTGCTCCGATATTATAGCAGGAAAATGTCGATTTGTCAATACTTTTTTTAATTATTTTTTTGGCGGTGATTCTCTTCCTGTGGCCCTTGAGTAAATGCGGATCTGTTTCGCGGAAGCTTCGGGGTCCTCTTATGCATAATGAATCTTGGTATGACTGCATAAAAGTCATTAGGAAAGATTGTGGTATTTGACAATAGATTTTTTAGGGAAAAGAATGTAAAATAAGGAGGAATGTGTAAAGATTTCCTGTAGCATCCCATATGTCAATGGCAGGAGAGTCTTGCCTTTCGCAAATTCTTATGTGATAATTAAGTAGGTATATATGGATAAAATCAATTCGGATCACAACAAACAGAGCAGTGGCTCCAAGGAACCGCAAAAATCTCCCTGGCTCTCGGCTTTTAAATTCCTGCCTCTCTGTATTTTTGCAGCTATGGTCATTGTTTTTAAATTAGATCTGCTCCTTGCTGCACCCATTGCAACCTTCTCGGCAATCGTTGTATATATGATCATCACCAGAGCCGGATTTGAGCAGACCTTTGATAAATGCCTTGATTCGGTAAAGCACATCGTTCTGATCTTCTTCATATTAATGTTTGCCTACGGTGTTGCGGAATGCTTCATGGCTACGGGTGTAGGTGCGGCCTTAATCGATCTTGCCCTTACCATGGGTGTGACTGCCCGTACGGTTGCTTTGGTGGCTATGATCGTTACCTGCTTGCTATCTGTTGCAACGGGCTCCTCCTGGGGGACCTTTGCAGCCTGTGCACCTATCTTCCTGTGGCTTAATCACTTGGTAGGGGGCAATGTGCTGTTGACTCTTTCTTCTATTGCCGGGGGTTCCTGCTTCGGTGATAATATCGGCATGATCTCCGACGTAACAGTACTGTCCTGCGGTATGCAGGATGTTAAGATCATTGATCGCTTAAAGCATCAGCTTGTGTGGGCCTTTGGCTCCCTTGCCATTGGGCTCCTTGTGGTATTCCTTGCAGGGTCGGGATTGCCTTCCACACAGGGTGACGTGGGGGCAGCCATTGCTCAGATCCCTCCGGAGGCACGTGAGGCTCTGGCCATTGAGCGGCCTTCTGCCTTGGCACTTCTCAATCAGGTTGAAGCCGGCGTTCCCTATTATATGATCATCCCTCTGATCGTGGTCATTGCTCTGTCCTTTATGAAGATCCATACCATGCTGTGTCTTGCTGCCGGTATGGTGTCCTCTCTGATCCTGGGAATGTTTGCAGGTACAACGGATTTTGGAACCTGGCTCAACGAGATCCTTTATGTAGGCTTTAGCGATGCAGGGAGCTGGGTCATCGTCATGATGATGTGGGTGTCTGCCTTTGGCGGGTTGATGAACAGCATGAACGCCTTTGAGCCTCTTTCCAAGCTGGTGGTCAAGCTGTCTCGGAATGTGCAACAGCTTATGGGTTGGTGCGGTATTCTCTGCCTGGTGGGCAATGCGGCCCTGGCAGACGAGGCTGCTCAGATCGCAACCATCTCCCCCGTAGTAAGAAACATTGTGGAGAATCACGTGGAATGCAAGGACCGGGAGGATGCCTATCGGCTTCGTGTACGCCTTGCCACCTTTACCTCCGGCATGGGCGTTTACGGCTCTCAGTTGGTTCCCTGGCACTGCTTCCCCGTGTTCTTTGCCGGGATCGCCGGTGCGGTTTACCCCTTGAGAGAATTTACGCCGTTGGAGATCATAGGACATAACTATTTGAGCTTTATTATGGTGGGTGCTATTCTGTTCCTGACCTTTACGGGTTTGGATCGGTTCCTGCCTATGTTCGCCCTTCCCGGCAAGGATCGGGCCCACCTGATCAAGTAGGAGATGGACACTATGATCCACGTAGTTGGTGCCCTGATTTGGCAGGGAGATCGATTCATGATCTGCCGGCGGCCCCCTCACAAGAAGAGAGGCCTGCTGTGGGAATTTGTAGGCGGCAAGGTGGAGCCGGGAGAAACGAGACAACAGGCTCTGATCCGGGAATGTCTCGAAGAATTAGAGGTCACGGTCAGCGTAGGGGAGCTCTTCCTGGAGGTGGACCACCAATACCCGGATATTCATATCCTGCTGAGTATCTACCATTGTGAGATCCAATCGGGAACACCTGTTTTAAGAGAACACCGGGATCTAAAATGGATCAAGGTGTCCGACATCGAGCAATATGATTTCTGCCCTGCAGACGGTCCTGTGCTTGATGCCCTAAAACGACTTTGAAGTAAGCCTATGCCCTTGCTCCGAACTGCGTCGGAGCAAGGGCATTTCTGCAATATATTTCTTTTCCGTCTGAGGCATGAGAGGGACATCAGAACTATAGTTGGCATAAATTGGTGCAAGGGGGGATATTTATGGCGAGATTTGTAGTAAAATTCGGCGGCAGCTCTGTAGCGGATCCTCGGAAGCTGTATGCAGCGGCCCGTAAGTTAGCAGCTCTGAGGCGGCAGGGGCATGAGGTGGTGGGGGTCCTGTCAGCACAGGGGAACGCTACAGATGCCCTTTTGGCAAGGGCGAAGGAGATCGACCCGGATTGCAAGGGAAGGGAACTGGATGCCCTCCTGGCTACAGGTGAGCAGTGTTCTGTGAGCTTGTGTGCCATGGCCTTGGGACGGTTGGGTATGGATGCTGTAAGCCTCAGTGGTTGGCAGGCAGGTCTGCTGACAGACGGCGTCTACGGTAGTGCCAGGGCTAAGACCTTAAGCCATGATCGGATCATGAGAGAGCTTGCCAAAGGGTGTATTGTTCTGGTAGCAGGCTTCCAGGGGGTGAATGAGGCGGGGGACATTACCACCCTCGGCAGAGGGGGCTCCGATACTACGGCAGTGGCCTTGGCGGCCTACCTGCCGGCAGAGGTGTGCAGAATCTATACAGATGTAGACGGAGTCTATGATAAGGACCCCAGGAAATACGCCGATGCAGTGAAATACGATCATCTTTCTTATGACGAGATGCTGACCTTGGCAAGGGGAGGTGCCAGAGTTCTCCACGACCGATGCGTAGAGCTGGCCAAACAATACGGTGTCTGTATTGAAGTCCGTTCCAGCTTCACAGACGCAGAGGGGACGATGGTCTATTGACCCCGGAAAATAAGAATCGGGACTGCCTCACAGTATGAGACAGTCCCGGATCCGCTTTTCATATCCTGATTTTTAAGAATAGGATCTATACTGAGCTTCTTTAGAAAGCAGACATTTTAATGGCTGCTTTCTAAAGCCTGAAAGGGCGTAGAAACTCGTACAAGACGGGTTATGTGCCCGGCAGGGCACATAAGGTCCAATGAAAAGTGTCTACCTTTAATTGGATAGTAGTATTAGATGGAGTATAGCTGCAGATCATAGCTTGTTACGGATGATCTTGCCGCTGATGGTCTTGGGGAGCTCCTTGCGGAACTCTACGATTCGGGGGTATTTATAGGGTGCGGTGTGAAGCTTTACGTAGGTCTGGATCTCCTTTTTCAGCTCCTCGGAGCCTTCTACACCGGGGATCAGAACGATGCTGGCCTTGACCACCTGTCCACGGATCGGGTCGGGGGCAGCAGAAACACCGCACTCCAGAACATAGGGCAGCTCCATAATGGTGCTCTCGATCTCAAAGGGACCGATACGATAGCCGGAGGACTTGATCACATCGTCTGCACGACCAACGTACCAGAAGTACCCGTCCTCGTCCCTCCAGGCCAGATCTCCCGTGTGATACATACCGTTATGCCATGCGGCATCGGTTTTCTCCTTGTCCATATAATAGCCCAGGAATATGCCGCAGGTGGGCTTAGGCTCTGTGCGGATGACGATCTCACCATTGACACCGTCACCCACGGCATTGCCATCCTGATCCACCAGGTCAATGCCGTAGCCGGGAATAGGCTTGCCCATAGAACCGGGCTTTAGGAGTGTTCCCACCAGGTTCGCAATGCCCAGGGTCATCTCTGTCTGCCCGAAGCCCTCTGCGATCTGGAGGCCTGTTGCCTTCTCGAATTGGTAGAAGACCTCGGGGTTGAGTGCCTCGCCTGCGGTAGTTGCGTGGTGGATGGAGCTGAGATCAAATCGGCTGAGATCCTCCTTGATCAGCATACGGTACATGGTGGGAGGTGCGCAGAAGGTGGTGATGCCGTACTTGGCGAACATGGGCAGGATCTTCTCCGCATCGAAGCGGTCAAAGTCGTAGGTAAAAATAGCGGATTCGCACAGCCATTGACCATAGAGCTTTCCCCATAGGGCCTTGCCCCAGCCGGTCTCGGAAATGGTGAAGTGTAGCCCGTCTCGCTCTGCCATGTGCCAGTACTTGGCGGTAACGTAGTGACCTAAGGCATACTTGTAGCTATGCATGGCGATCTTGGGGTAGCCTGTGGTTCCGGAGGTGAAGAACATGAGCATGGGATCGTCACCACAGGGGGCATTTCCACTCCGCTCGTAGCGGCGGCTGAACAAGGGATATTCTGCATCATAGCTGTGCCAACCCTCACGGCTGCCCTCTGCCATGATCTTGGTGAGCCTTCTGCCGATCTTTTCTTCTGCCAGCTCTACCTGGTGGGCAGTGTCTCCGTGGCCGGTGCAGACGATGGCAGTGACTCCGGCCGCATCGAAGCGGTACGTAAAGTCATGCTCCACAAGCTGATTCGTGGCAGGAATGGCAATGGCCCCCAGCTTATGTAGGCCTAAAATTGCGAACCAGAATTGATAATGCCGTTTTAGGACCAACATCACTCGGTCCCCACGCTTGATGCCCAGTGATTTAAAGTAGTTGGCACTCTGGGAGGAGGCATCCTTCATATCCTTGAAGGAGAATCGACGCTCCGTCATATCGTTTGCAATATGGACCATAGCCGTCTTGTCCGGCTCACGGCGTGCAATGGCATCCACAGTATCGAAGGCGAAGTTATAGGTATCCGCATCCTCAAAGGCAATGGATTGAAGAGCACCTCGCTCATCCTCCTCTGTACGGATGAATTTCTGACACAGGAGAGGGGAGCCCTCTTGACGGGAACGGGCCTGCCCAATGTACAGGGGTTGATCCGTAGTATCACTGACCATGATCATGGCAAGGAAGACACAATCCTGCCCATCAATGGCGATCATTCCATGGGGAGTAGAGGATTTGTAGAAGATGCTGTCACCTTCACGGAGGATCTCCTCGTGGTCACCGACCTTGATACGCATAGCACCCTTAATGACTAAGTCAAATTCTTGCCCTGCATGGGTCGTTGTGTGGATCGGCTGGTCCTGTAGCTCCTGAGAATACTGATAGGTGACCCAGTAGGGAGTGGCAAGCTTTTTGCGGAACATAGAGGCCATATCTTGAATGGTGATACCATCCTCACTGGCGGTGACCAAGCCCTTACCCTTACGGGTCACGGTGTAGCCGGACAGCTTGGCACTGTGTCCCTCTAAAAGATCTGTAATTTCCAGGCCGAAAACCTTGGCACACTTGTGCATGAAGGTAAAGGGCAGATCTGCCCGTCCTGCCTCGTATTCTCGATACAGACCTTCGGGAATCTCCGTAAGCTCCGCCATTTTCTGGGTGCTGTAGCCCAGGATCTCACGCATATCCCGGATACGCATTGCAATGTCCATAAGTTGATTCGCTGTGCTCTGCTGATTCATATAGCGTCCGTTCCTTTCTGTAAAAAAATAAAACCCGTCCCAAGAAGCCTTGAGACGAGCATGACTATACCCGCGGTACCACTCAAATTGCGGATGTCTCCGCCACTTTAGACTCTAACAAGTCCTAACCCTTGACGCAGGTGTACGGGAGAGTCTACTAAGGATAGCACCCTGTTCGGTCTCCGGCTCGGAAGGGATGGGTCTCATAGGCATCCGGACCATCGGCTCACAGCAAAAACCGACTCTCTGGGGATCACGGAAACGCCTGACCGTCTTCGTCACAGCCTTTCTCTATTGCAGATACTTTACCACAGTTAGCTACAAAAGTCAATGGTTTTTTATAAAAAAGAAAAGACTGTGACCACACGCAAATATTGTGTATTTTTTTGCTAAAGCAAAATGTGAAATGAAATCCAACCACCGCCGCAGCGATTTCACTCCGCCTTGGCGGAATTTCACATTGCGAAGCAATATTTCACCCACCCGCAAGGGTGGATTTAGTTGAAAAAAGCACCGACAAAGTCGATGCTTTTTTCTGGTGCAGGTAACAGGACTTGAACCTGCATGAAATTGCTCTCACTAGAACCTGAATC
>JAZNYV010000120.1:0-12117 GCA_045594585.1 Faecousia sp.
CCTCCGACTTGCTTTTTTGCGTTCTGCCGGGGGTAGGGTGTACCGCTGGCCCGTGCTGCTGGTGCTGATCTGACCGGCGGCAGGCCGCTGGTTCTGGTTTGGAGGGGTGGCGGGGGATATGGGGCCGGGAGCCAGGGCGGGGTAAGTGCCGAAAATACCGCCAAAAATAAAAAGGGTAAATTTACGAAAACCCTATTGACAATAAGCGTAAATTCATATATACTTAAACCATCCAAAGGAGGTAAGCGTAATGAATGTAATCGCCTACACAAGAGTTTCCACCGATGGTCAATGTGCTGACGATAAGTTCGGTTTGGATGCTCAGAAGAAGCAGATCATAGAATATTGCGAGAAGCACGATATGACCATCGTTCAGTGGTTCTCTGATGAAGGTGAAAGCGGAGCCAAATACCGCCCCGGCTTTGACGAGATCGTATATGGTGATGTGTCCAATCCTCCCTACGAAGCCGTGGTCGTTGCCAAGAGTGACCGAGTGGCCCGTGACATTAACATCTACTATTACTACAAGGCTTCTCTGCTGAAGAAGAATATCAACCTGATCTCCATTGCTGAGGACTTCGGTCAGTTCGGTGTCTTCTCCAATATGTTGGAGTCCTTCGTCCTGTGTATGGCAGAGATGGAGCGTGAGAACATCAACAAGCGTACCAGCGGTGGTCGGAAGATTAAGGCCGCTCAGGGTGGCTACTCTGGTGGTCGTGCGCCGATGGGCTACCGAGTGCAGGACAAGAAGCTGGTTATCAATCCCGATGAAGCCGAAGTGGTTCGGTTCATCTTCGAGCGGAAGTTCAACGGAGAAACCATGCTGGGTACTGTCGATGCTCTGAACAAGGCCGGGTTCAAAACCCGCAACGGCAAGCCCTTCGTGATTTCCACTGTGCAGAGTATTTGGAACAATGAGCGCACCTACCGTGGCGAATATCGTTATGGCAAGGATGGCGAATGGGTCAAAGGTCAGCACGAACCTATCCTGAAGTGAGGTATGATTATGGGTTACATTGCAGTATGTGTTATTCTTCTCCCCTTTATGGTTCTGGGTGAGCTGGTGAAGCAGCCCTCTTGCTCCCGCCGGGGCCGCCGCAGAAAGAACCGCAGATTTTAAGGAGGGTCAATCATGAACATCATTCACAAGGCAAGAGTCACCTTCGTCTTCAGAGGGTACGGTGATCTGTCCCTCACCGATCACTCCTTGTTCTGGAACAAATCGGCTACCTCGTTCCTGACCTTTGGTGCGGTGAACGCTCTCACCGAAAACCACATTGAGTTACCGTTTTCTGAGATCGCTGAGGTCGGCACCTACAAGTATGTGACCGGCGGCTTGAAGATCACCATGAAGAACGGTGCCGAGTACAAGTTCGGCTTTAAGCACAAGAGTGATTTCACCACCATGCACTATTACTTGGTGAACCATGTTAAATAAGGCTCCTGCATCACGGTGGGAGTGACAGCCATTACGGGCTACCTCGAAAGGGGTAGCCCTTTTCTTTTAGGAGGTATGTATGAAAATCATTATTTTGGGGTCTGAGTGGACAATCACGGAACGATCTGAAGCCGAAGACCCTCGCCTGGAAAATTGTAACGGGTATTGTGACTGGACTACCCGTGAAATCCTGGTCGAACGGGAGATCACCGGCACTCTCGGTGACATGGATGCGTATGTCCGCAAGGTGAAGCGGCATGAAATTGTTCACGCATTCCTCGCAGAGTGTGGTTTGAATGAATGCTCTGGGGAAACGGATGCCTGGGCCATGAACGAAACTATGGTGGACTGGTTTGCTCGAATGGGACACAATATTTTTCATGCGTGGCTTGAAGCTGATGCGTGGTAAGGAGTGACAAAATGGATTATCAGAAGATCAACAACGGTATTATGAGAGTCATCACCAGCAACCCGCAGGACTCCCGTGCTTATGCCGATATGCTCTCCCTGTGCAGATCGTGGGAGGAGGAAGATTTTGCGGCGGCGCATAAGGCCAACGAGGAGCTACGGAAGCTGTGTGCCAAGCAGCTTCGGCTTAGTGACCCCAAGAGTGCCGAGAATTTCTACGAAACATGGCGTAAGAGCCTACTTTTCGATGCTCCGCATAATTTTGACGCATTCATGCGGTATATCGAGCTTGACCGCAAGCCCGAAAAGAGGTTCTATGCCCCCAGAGCGCACTACCTGAAGCCCATGGTACAGGGTTTTCAGGATGTTTTGGACGGAAAACTGCGCCTTTTGACCATTTCCATGCCTAAAAGAGCGGGAAAGTCGCAAACGGGCATCAATTTTGTGAATATGCTCTCTGGCAGAAACCCGGACAAGTCCACTTTGATGGAAGGAACGGGTGATGACCTCGTTAAGAGCTTCTATTCTGGCTGTCTGGAATACCTTCAGACCCCAAGTGAGTACCTTTTCTTCGATGTTTTCCCCGAAGCCCGTCTGGTGCAGACCCACGCTGACACCAAGATCATCAACCTGAAGTCGAAGTCCCGCTTCCCCACCATCATGTGTCGTTCCATCGATGCTCGTCAGGTCGGTTTGTCTGAAGCAACCAACCTCCTCTACATGGATGACTGCGTGGAGGGCCGAGAGGAAGCGAAAAACCGTCAGCGGCTCGATGATAAGTGGGAGGTTATCTCTGGTGATATTATGGGCCGTGCCATCGAAGGTACACCCATGGTCTTCACCGGCACCCGCTACTCCATCTATGACCCTATCGGACGTATTCAGGAACACGCCACCCGTGAGGGCTGGGTATGGCGGGCCATTGAAATCCCGGCTCTCGATTTGATTACGGACGAGAGTAACTACGAGTATGAGCGTGAGGGCCAGAAGGTCTTCACCACCGCCTATTTCCGGGAGCAGCGTGAGCTTCTGTCCCCGGAGCAGTTCGAGAGCGAGTTCCAGCAGCAGCCCTTTGAAGCTAAGGGTCTGCTGTTCAACAAGGACGAGCTGAATTACTTCTTTGAGCTGCCCATAGACCGTGAGCCTGACACCACCATTGCCGTGGGTGACACCGCCGAGAGCGGCAGCGACAGTACCTCCATGCCCGTGGCGAAAATCTACGGCTCTGATGTGTACATTGTGGATGTTGTTTTCGATGACTCGCCCCCGGAAGTGACTAAGCCCGAATGCGCCAAGTGTCTGATTGACAATAAGGTTGCTTCGGCTGTCTTCGAGTCCAATAATGCGGGTCAGTATTACGCAAGGGATGTTGACCAGATCGTGCGGCAGCGGGGTTACTCCGTGGGTATTCGTACTAAGCGCACTATCTCCAACAAGCAGACCCGTATTGAGTTTGCGTCCGATAATATCAAGAAGAATTTCTACTTTAAGCATCCGTCCACCTACAAGCGGGGCAGTCAGTATTGGAATTTCATGAAGGAGCTGACCACTTACACCCGAAGCGGTAAGGTTCCTCATGATGACGCACCTGACTCCCTGGCTCTGCTGGAAAACGAGATCAGAATGTTGGTCGGAACCCAGGTGGAGGTCTTCCGGCGGCCTTGCTGATTGACTTTTTGACTCTCCAATGGTATATTGATATATTTAAGCTTGACAACCATTGGAGAGTGTGCTACAATGATACTCGGAATAATGTAGCTGATAGAAGGAGGTGCATTCTTTGGGAACCAGAGCATTGTTCGGGCGCAGAGTCATTTATACCGATGTTGCTGAAATCACAGCGCAAAATGTGGTCGAGGTTCTTAGGAAAGCACTGACTACGCACTTGGCTAACAAAATCGACATTGAGTATCTGTACCGCTACTTTAAAGGTCGGCAACCGGTTCTTGAACGCACGAAAGAAGTGCGGCCTGAGATTAAGAACACGATGGTTGAGAACCGGGCAAATGAGATCGTTTCTTTCAAGGTCGGTTATCTGATGGGTGAGCCTGTGCAGTATGTCAGCCGGGGTGATGACCAGGATGTGAGCCAGAAGGTCACTCGCCTGAATAACTACATGGCGGCTGAAGACAAGCCCACCAAGGACAAAGAGTTGGCTGAGTGGATGCACATTGCAGGTCATGGATACCGCATGGTTCTTCCTGACGGAGAAGCTGCGGTGGAGCTGGATGAAGCACCTTTTGAGATTTTCACCCTCGACCCCAGGTTTGCTTTTGTGGTCTATTATACCGGCCTTGGGAATCCGCCCGCAATGGCGGTTAAGTATGTTGAGAATGAAAATCATGAGCGAATTTTCAGCATTTACACCCGGGATATGTATTTTGAGGTGTATGAGGACAAGGTCATCGCAGCCGAGGAGCAGGTTTTTGGTATCCCCATCGTGGAATACCCTTTGAACAACGCTCGTCTTGGTGCTTTTGAGATCGTTCTTCCCCTTCTGGATGCCATCAACAATGTGGACAGCAACCGGCTGGACGGCGTGGAGCAGTTTATTCAGGCTCTCATGCTGTTTCACAATGTAGACATTTCCTCGGATGACTACAAGAAGCTCCGTCAGGAAGGTGCCATCAAGTTCAAGGACATTGATCCGCAGCTTAAAGCTGAGATTGACTACCTCACCGCTGAGCTGAACCAGACTCAGACCCAGACGCTCGTTGACCATATGTACGACACGGTTCTGACGATCTGCGGTATGCCGAACCGCAACGGCGGTTCTTCCACCAGCGACACCGGTTCCGCAGTCATTATGCGTGACGGCTGGTCTGCTGCTGAAGCGAGAGCAAAGGACACTGAGCTGATGTTCAAGCAGTCGGAAAAGGTATCTCTGAGGTTGGTTTTGCGGTGTTGCCGTGAGCTGGCAGACCTCGATCTGAACCTGTTCAGCTTTGAGGCTCGGTTCACCCGCCGCAATTATGAAAACATCGTGGAAAAGGCCAATGTGCTGACCACGATGCTCAATAACCCGAAGATTGCTCCTCAGCTTGCCTTCATTCACTGCGGAATGTTCAGCGATCCCCAGATTGCCTACGCAATGAGTATGGCATACATGAAGGAACAGGAAGCTAAGATCGCAGCCATGCAACCGAAGGAGGGTGAAGGTAATGACTCCTGAAATAACCCTGTCACCGAAAGCGGTGCAGGAGATCAATGAAATCCTCTCCCGTGGCAAGGGGGTGGAAATCGCCGTGAGAAACGGTAAGCTGGTCATCTGGGAGATGAACAGCAAAAAGAAATATGAGGTTGCTGTGGCGTAAGCAAAGACAGTAACAACAGCCATTACGGGCTTTTGATAAGGACATTAGAGTGTCCCTATCAGAAGCCCGTTTTTATTTTGGATTTAAGGGAATTTCCCTAGAAAGATCCCGCAGAGAAGCGGTAAATCGCAAAGCGGAGAGAACCGTCCAAACGCAAATACAGTGCGGAGATGCACTTCAAAAGCGCAGAAAGGAAGTATCTACAATGGCAAAAATTGACACCACCAAAATTGAAGGTTATGCAGGTATGACCGCCGAACAGAAGCTGGCGGCTCTGGAAGCATACGACCACCCTGACCCGGACTACACCGGCTATGTGAAGAAAGAGCTTTATGACAAAGCCGCTTCCGATGCCGCAGACTGGAAGAAGAAGCACAACGCTCTCCTGTCCGAAGATGAACGGAAGAAGCAGACCGAAGCTGAGGAAGTCGCCGGTCTGAAAAAGCGTGTGGCCGAGTTGGAGAGCGAGAAGACAGTGTCCGAGTACAAGGCTAAGTACATTGCCCAGGGCTATTCTGAAGACCTGGCAGCCGCAACCGCAAAGGCCCTGGCTGAAGGTGATACCGCAACGGTTTTTGCCAACCAGCAGAAGTTCCTTGAAGAATATGCCAAGACCGTCAAGGCTGATGCCTTGAAGAAGACTCCCCGCCCCGCCTCCGGTGCTGGTGGAAAGAGTCTGACCGTGGATGAGTTCCGCAAGCTCTCTCCCCGGGAGCGTTATGAATTTTCCCAGAAGTATCCCGAAGAATACAAATCTATGTACGGAGGTAATGAATAATGCCCAATACGCCTTATGAAAATTTCTACCTCTCCAATGAGGTGGAAGATCAGTTCAATTCCCATCTGAACCTGCAGCAGTTCTGTACCATTGATTCCACTCTGGTCGGCACTGCCGGTATGGTTCGCAAGATCAATGTGTACTCTGCCACCGATGGCACTGAGAAGCTGACCAAGGGCCAGGGTAACAGCAAGTCCATCGAGGTCGGTCACACCGAGCGTGAGTACCGCATCCAGCTGGCTCAGAACCGCTTTGACTACTACGACGAGGAAGCCATGGAGGACCCCATGATTGTTCCTATCGGTGTTCGTCATGGTGCTACCGATATGTTCAACACCGTGAACGTCGACATTTATGCCGAGTTCAACAAGGCCACCCTGACAGTGCCCGCTGCCACCTACGGCTTTGATACCTTTGTGGATGCCGTTGCGATGCTGGGTCTGGAAGACCTGGAAGGTGTTACCATCTTCGGTCATGTCCATCCCAGTGACATGGGCGAGGTCCGCAAGGCCCTGAAGGAAGACCTGAAGTATGTGGAGGCCTTTGCCCGGCATGGTTATGTCGGCACTGTCGCCGGTGTGAATCTGTACACCAAGAAGGATGCTGTCCCCGGCACCATCGTCATCGCTACCAAGGAAGCCGTCACCCTGTTCATCAAGAAGGGTACCGAGGTGGAGCAGAGTTCTCAGGCTAATCGGTCCGCTGAGGATGCGAATATTCGTAAGAACAGTGTCTTCTCCCGCAAGTATTACATTGCGGCCCTGACCGATGAATCCAAGGCAGTCAAGATCACCGTGGCCGAGGCTGTCTGAGGAGGTTCATCATGAAGTACGAAGTAATCAGAGCGTTCCGTGATAAGACTGACGATCATCGTCTGTACCGGGTCGGTAATGTGTACCCCGCCAAGGGGGAAAAGCCCACCAAAGCCCGTATCAAGGAGCTGCTGAACGGCACCAACCCGAACGGCAAGGTTTATCTGAAGGAAGTTCCTGACGAGGCTCCTGCCGCTCCTGCCCCTGAGCAGACCGAGGCTCCTGCCGAGAATCAGGCTCAGGAGTAATGAAGGGAGGTGGAGAGCATGAATGAAGCTGATAAGTTGAAAATGGTCAAGACCATGACCGGCGAACAGAATGAGGATGTGCTTTCCACCTATCTCACCATTGCCGGTAACAAGGTGTTGAAACGGCTCTATCCCTTCGGCACCTCTGTGACCACCGTTCCTGACCGATACGCTCTTAATCAGGTTGAAATTGCCTGTTTTCTGCTGAATAAGCGTGGTGCAGAGGGTCAAACCACTCACAGTGAGAATGGCATTTCCCGTTCCTATGAGGACGGGGATGTGCCGCCCTCTCTGCTACGGGAAATTGTACCCTGTGCCAGCGTGATTTCTACGGAGGAAACCGCCGATGAAGACAATGGAGCGTAACAAATCCACCTTCTACTATCTCCTCTATGACGGCAAGGAACCGGTGCGTGATGCCCTGGGCTTTGAAACCGGTGAGAAGCGAGTGAAGTATAAGGCTGCGGTCAGTATGAGGGCCAATGTGTCTGCTGCAAGCGGCACGGCCCAGGTTGAGCAGTTCGGTAATTTGGCTTCATACGACAAGGTCATTGTCACCGAAGACCTGACTTGTCCCATGGACGAGAACACCGTTCTGTTCATCGACAAAGCACCTGAATATGCCAAGGATGGTTCTCCGCTCTATGACTACCGTGTAAAGCGTGTGGCTACGAGCATCAATTCCATTTCCTATGCGGTGGAGAAGGTGAGCGTGTCTTGAAGAAGATTGCGTTTCGCCTATCTGAAGCCGGGATCGCACAGGCGATTAAGGAAGTGGAGGAATACCAACGCTGGCTCAAAGAGCGCACCAAACTGCTCCTCAACAGGCTTGCTGAGGAGGGCTGGCAGGTCGCTCAGGCGGGTTTCCAGTCGGCAGTGTATGACGGTGAGAACGATGTAAAAGTGTCCGTAGAGGAGCGAGGAGAAACTGTGAGAGCGGTTGTAGCTCTTGGTCGTGCGGCGCTTTTCATAGAGTTCGGTTCGGGTGTCATCAGTCCCCTCCACCCCGAAACCCCGGAAGGGTTAGAGCGTGGCAGCTGGTCTGACGGCCCCAACGGTAAGGGTCACTGGCAAGACCCAAACGGATGGTATTACGCCCACGGTAAAAAGTCTCGTGGCAACCCGGCAAATATGGCTATGTACGAAGCGATAAAGGATCTGGAGAACCGCTTGGGACAGATCGCAAAGGAGGTCTTCTCATGATTGATGTGGAGAGTCAAATCTATACACCGATTGCGGAAGCCCTTCGTGCGGCTTTCCCCGGCATAAATGTCAGCGGTGACTACACCCTGGCACCGCCTTCGTTCCCCCATGCGAGCATTGTGGAGCAGGATAACTACCTCTCCACAGCGCACGCAGACAGCGGCGACACTGAGAAAGTCGCCACTTTGATGTATCAGGTGGATGTGTATTCCAATAAAGGCATTGGTCGTAAGACTGAAGCTCGCAGCATCATGAAAGTCATTGACGATCTGATGTACAAGAAGAATTTCACCCGCCTTTCTCTCACCCCTGTCCCCAACATGAAGGACACTACTATTGACCGTCTGACGGCTCGTTATAGGGCCGAAACGGACGGAACGAGAATTTACAGGAGGTAAATCGAAATGTCTATTTCTACCTACAAGGTATTCCTGATGCATAAGGCCAGCGGCGGCAGCACCTACACCAAGCTATTGGATATCAAAGAGTTCCCCGATCTGGGTGACGAGCCCGAGCTGCTGGAAACCACCACCTTGTCCGACAAGATGCAGACCTTCATCATGGGCATTCAGACCGCCGGCGGTTTGGCCTTTCCTGCTAACTACGACAAGGCTAAGTTCGCCGAGCTGAAGGCAATGGAAGGTAAGCAGCATGAGTTCGCTGTGTGGTTCGGTGGCACCGAAGCCGATGGTGTTGTCACCCCCGATGGCTCCGAGGGCAAGTTCTCCTTTGGCGGCGAGCTGTTTGCCAGGGTTACAGGCGGCGGTGTCAACGAGGTGGTCGGTATGACCGTCACCGTTGCTCCTTCCACCCCCATCGAGTTCGAGTAAGGAGGATTTGAGCAATGGCAAAGCAGCTTACTATCAAGAACAACGAGGGTAAAGTCTATACCCTGGAATTTACCCGGCAGACCGTCAAGATGATGGAGCGTCAGGGCTTTGAGCCTGAGCAGGTTTCCAAGCAGCCCGTGACCTATCTGCCCACTCTGTTCGCCGGTGCCTTTATGGCCCATCATCGGAACATCAAGCCCGATGAAATCGAGAAAATCTACTCCCGTCTTCCCAACAAGCACGATCTGATCGGTCGGCTGGTTGAGATGTACAACGAACCCATCGAGGCTCTGCTGGACGAGCCTGACGAGAACGCTGAGGGAAACATGAGCTGGACGGCTGGCTGGTAAGCGACCACCCGCCCGAAAAAACCGAGAGGGGTGGGGATGTGCGCCCCACTCCTCTTTACGCTTACACCCAAAAGTTCGAGGAAGTGTTTCCATACTACCTTTCCATCGGCATGACCTATGAGCAGTTCTGGGAACAGGACTGTGAGTTGGTCAAGTTCTACCGCAAGGCTGCAAAGATCAATCGTGATCTCCGAAATCAGGATATGTGGCTTCAGGGTTTGTATTTCTATGAAGCTCTGTGCAAGGCTTCTCCGGCATTTCGTTCCCTGGGTGCATCGAAGCCGGAGCCGTATCGTTCTGAACCTCTCGATCTCTATGTGAGTGATAAGGAACGGAAGAAAGCGAAGGAACAAGCCAGCGATAACAAGGCGAGAGCTATGATGGAAGCGTTTGCTATCGAACACAATCGCAAATTCAAGGAGAAAGGTGGTGGCGTGAATGTCTGATAATGTGGAAATTCAGGGGTTGGAGTTTCAGATCATCGGTGACAGCGTAAGTGCTGAAGATAGTCTGAATAAGCTGAAGGAAACCCTGGTCGATCTGAAGACAGCGGTTAAGGGCGGTGTCAGCGGCATCCGTACTACCGCCAAGCAGATCACCGCTCTAAAGATTGCTTTGGATGGCTTCGACAACCAAAAAGTCACAGCCATGAAGGACATTGCTGCGGGCTTGAATGCTCTTGGCACTGTTGGTAAGGTAAAACTGCCCACCACCGTTTCCAAGAGAATTGCAGAGCTGAAGACCTCTCTTTCGGGGTTCAATGTTTCTGACGGGGATAAGCTGAAGTCCCTTGCCGGGGGCATGGCGGCTCTCGGTGCCATTGGTCAGGTAAAGATTTCCTCCACCATTGCCGCCCAGCTTGCCGCCCTGAAGCCCGCTCTGGACGGTTTGGATGTATCTCATGCAAACAAGCTGACCACTCTCGCCGGTGCGCTGAAACCCCTGGCTGACATTGGTCGAGCGCACCTGACCCCTCTTATCAATCAGCTCCACAAGTTGCCCGATCTCATTCGTGAGCTGGACAAGGTTGATTTGACCAAGTTCACTCACCAGATGGAAGACCTCGCTGCCGCCATGAAGCCCTTTGCGGACGAAATGGCTAAGGTTGCTTCCGGGTTCGCCGCATTCCCTTCCCGTATTCAGCGGCTTATCACCAGTACCGAGCAGTACAACAATGTGGTGAAAAAGGCTACTACTCGCACAAATTCGTGGGGTAGGGCCATGAAAGCTCTGAGCTGGGCAAGCATCATTACGGCCTTGCGTAGAGTCGCCACCCTGATTGCAGACTGCATCGAGAAGTCCAACAGTTATCAGGAAGATTTGAACCTGTTCACCGTGGCCTTGAGTAAGTACGCTGAGGAAGCTCAGGCTTACGCCGAAAAGATAAGTGATGCAATGGGTATTGACCCCGGTGAGTGGATGCGGGCGCAAGGTGTTTTCAACACTCTGCTAACGGGCTTCGGTAATGTTGCAAACAGAGCGTACATCATGTCCACCAACCTGACTCAGCTTGGTTACGACCTTGCTTCTTTCTTCAACATTTCTGTTGCTGATACAATGCAGAAGTTACAGTCTGGTATCTCTGGTGAGTTGGAACCCCTTCGTAGATTGGGCTATGACCTCTCCCAAGCAAGACTGGAAGCCGTAGCTCTCTCCTTGGGCATTGATAAGGCTGTATCTTCGATGACTCAGGCTGAAAAGGCCGAGCTTCGCTACTATGCCATCATGACTCAGGTCACTACGGCTCAGGGCGACATGGCGAGAACCTTACAGGCTCCCGCAAACCAGCTTCGTGTTTTGACCGCCCAGTTGGAAATGTGCGCCCGTTCTATCGGTAATATTTTCATTCCTGCTTTGAATGCAATTTTGCCCTACGCTATTGCGGTGATTCAGGCCATCCGTGAGATCGCAGATGCAATCGCCGAGCTGTTTGGCTTCAAACTGACCGAGGTTGATTACTCTGGCGTTGGTGATCTCGCAAGTGGAGCTGAAGATGCTACGGGGGCGGTTGAAGACACCGCTGCCGCTATGAAAAAGCTGAAGAATGCTACGGCGGGTTTTGACGAGCTGAACATTATCTCTCAGGACACCGACACCGGGGCGGCAAACACCCCCTCTGGCGGTGCCGGTTTCGAGTTTGAGTTGCCCACTTATGACTTCCTCTCCGATGCGGTCAACACCCGTGTGGAGGAAATCAGAAAGCAGCTTGAACCCACCATCACCTGGATTAAGGAACATCTCGATGAAATTCTCAAAGTTGCAGAAGCCATTGGTCTTGCATTCCTCGCATGGAAGATCGGCTCTGGTGTCATTACGGGCATTCAGGTAATTTGCTCTGCGTGGACTACGCTGAAGGGTGCTGTAAAGGGTATTGGTGCCATTGTCACAGGCATTAAAACCTATGTTGCAGCAGTCAAGGCTATGGCTCCTGAAGTTGGCCTTTTGGCGGCTATGTTCCCTAAAATAAGTGGTTGGTTGGCAAGTGTTGGTGCAACCCTCTCTAAAGCAGGAGCGGCTATTGCCGGGTTCTTCGCTGGTATCCCTGCGGCAGTTTTAGGCGGACTTGCGGGTATCATCACCGGCGTTCCCACCTTTATCACAGGCTTGTATAAGGCTCTCACGGAGGGTCTTGACTGGCTGAATGGCACTTTGATCGCCGCCGGTGCTACTGCTGCCGGTGCCGGTATCGGTGCTATCATCGGTTCCCTCGGAGGCCCCATCGGTGCTGGTATCGGT
>JAZNYV010000121.1:0-17224 GCA_045594585.1 Faecousia sp.
TTTTGGTGGAGATAAGCGGGATCGAACCGCTGACCTCTTGAATGCCATTCAAGCGCTCTCCCAGCTGAGCTATACCCCCATATTCACGGCACCGCCGCTTGCATGAAGTATTATAGCAGATAGTTTGGAAAAAAGCAAGTCTTTTTTTCAAAAAAATGAAAAAATTTTTTTAGGCATGGATGAGATCCCCATAGCAATAGTAATTTCGGACTTTCTGAAGAGCAAATTCCGATTTAGGTTATGTACCTTAGCAAGCAAGGGTGCAGATATTGTGGTATATCGAATACCGAAAGTGCTTTCACCGTAGGGCAAGCTGCCCTACGGGATAGTGCGTGATTTGGTGGTTTGTGCTTTCTCAAACAGCTCAATAAAGCGGGGATTTAATTATATGAGCGGTTGCTGAAAAATTTTTGGTTTTTGGGAAAGTTATGCTGTACAATTGGGGAATTCTGTGTTATATTATAGTGTAGGTTAAAATTCATTCTTATAAATAGACAGAAGGAGGCAGGTATATGAGCTTGAATCAGTCTAATTTTGATATCCTGGACGGCGTCCTTATAAAGTATAAGGGCAGAGGTGCCGAGGTGGTGATCCCCGAGGAGGTATGGTCCATCGGTTGGGGTGCCTTCGCTGAGAAGAAGTCCCTGCGGAGCGTGGTCCTTCCCCAGGGGTTGGTCCGTATCGGTGTTATGGCCTTTGCCGATTGTACGGAGCTGAGCTCCGTCACCTTCCCTGCAGGCTTAGAGGGCATTCTTTCCGGTGCCTTCCGGGGCTGTGGTAAGTTAACTGCTGTTTCCCTCCCCATAGGAGTGGATGTGGCTCCCGATGCATTCGAGGGCTGTGACTCCCTGGGCGAGATCCAATACGTAGAGGACCCCTCCCTGTACGCCCCTGCGGAGGGCACCCTCGAGATCCCCGACGGGGCTTGCCGCGGTCGCAAGGACCTGAGTCAAGTGGTCCTGCCGGAGGGTCTGACCCGGATCGGCGATTCCGCCTTCGCAGATTGCACAGGACTCAAGCGTATCTCCATACCCGATTCCGTTACGGAGATCGGTGCAGGGGCTTTCCGGGGCTGTTCCTCCCTTGAGGAGCTGGCAATACCTGCCGGACTGAGAGTCATTGGTGCCGATGCCTTCGCCGGGGCTTCTATGCCCGTAAGTCTGATCCTCCCCGAGGGCTTCGAGACTCTGGGGGATCACGCCTTCCGTAACTGCACCGCCCTGCAGGCCGCCATGCTGCCCGAGGGCCTGGTTTCTATGGGCGAGGGTGCCTTTGAGGGCTGTTCCAACCTTATGAGCATCAATATCCCCAAGACCACGGAGCATATGGGCCGCCGCTGCTTCTACGGCTGCTCCGCCGTTAAGGTCATGGGTCTGCCTCAGAGTCTGACAGAGCTGACGGAGGAATGCTTCCGTGGGTGCAGCTCCATTGCTATGATCTCCGTTCCCAAGACCGCACAGACTGTCGGGGCATACTGCTTCGCAGATTGCTTAGCCATGGTCACACTCAATGTCCAGGACGGGGTCCGTTCCCTGGGTGCAGGTGCCTTCGAGGGCTGTATCGGCCTCAAGGAGGTCGCCCTCCCCGAGAGTCTGACGGAGCTGGGCACCGGTGCCTTCCGTAGCTGCTCCAACCTTAAGAAGGTCAAGCTGCCTACCCAGTTAGAGCACCTGGGTGCCTGCGTATTCCAGCGTTGCACCAGCCTCCGTGACATGGTCCTGCCCCAGGAGCTGGAGACCATCGGAGCCTCCTGCTTCGAGCACTGCTGGAGCCTCCAGGAGATGGTGATCCCTGCCTCGGTCCGTGAGCTGGGTCGTGCCGTGTTCAAGGATTGTGCACGTCTGCGTGAGCTGGATATGCGTTGCCGCCGAGTCACCATCGGCTCTCTCGCCTTCGAGGGCTGTGTAGGCATTACCAGTCTGAGCCTCCCCATCTCCTACGAGCTGGAGACCCCGGAGATCTTCTCCGACTGTCCCTGCGTCCGTGAGGAGGGCGGCTTCTACTTCTTAGAGGATACCCTCATCCGCTACGACGAGGACCGTGCCTTCGACCAAGAGGGCAACCTGGCTCCCATTCCCCAGTGGGTCAGCAAGATCGGCTCCCACGCCTTTGCAGGCTGTGACAAGCTCAAGGAGATCCAGCTCCCGCAGAATCTGACAGAGATCTGGGCAGGAGCCTTTGCAGACTGCACCGCTCTGCAGACCGTAGTCCTGCCCAAGAATCTCAGCCGTTTGGACGCAGGTGCCTTCCGCAACTGCACTGCCCTCACCTCCCTGCAGATGCCCAAGGCAGACCAGTATGAGGCCGAGGAGGCAGAGTCCTTTATCGAGATCCCCAAGGGTATCAGGATCTTAGGCATGGAGGCCTTCGCAGGCTGTACCGCTATGAAGAAGCTGGTCGTCCGCAAGGGTCTTGAGGAGATCGACGAGAGGGCCTTTGCAGGCTGTACCGCCCTGGAGACCGTGAACCTGCCTAACAGCGTCAATATGATTTGGAATAACGCCTTCGAGGGCTGTACCGCTCTGACCAAGATCTCTATCCCCAAGTCTGTAGAGAAGGTCGAGGCCCGTGCCTTTGCAGATTGCACCGCTCTTAAGTTCCTGTCCTTCGGTGCAGGCAGCGGCGAGATTGGCGAGGAGGCCTTTGCAGGCTGTACCGCTCTGGCAAACCTCCGTCTGACCCAGAACAACAGCAAGCTGGATGTCCGCAGCTTTATGGGCTGTACCGCCCTTAAGACTCTGACCCTCCCCGAGGGCGTCAAGGTCCTTGAGGAAGAGGCCTTTAAGGGCTGCAGTGCTCTGCGCGCCGTCACCACTCCCCTGTCTCTGGAGAAAATCGGTGCTGATGCTTTTGCAGGCTGCCCCAAGGCAACCCTCTACGGCAATGCCGACTCCGTAGCAGCCGACTACGCCGCCGCAACGGGGATGAAGTTCAAGACCCCCGAGGCAGAATAATTCCCATACACACAGCTCCTCCCGTGGCAGATGCCACGGGAGGTTATTTTCGTGTGATACGATTTTTTAGTGAACAAAATTCCGATTTATCGAGCTATTTGAAAAAACACAAACCACCAAATCACGCACTATCCCGGAGGGCAAGCTGCCCTCAGCTTGCCCTACGACAGCCTTGTACGATAATATGTTGCATAGTACGGGAATCGAACAGCTCCATAAATCGGAATTTAGTCAACTGTTATATCTATTGGGGATCGTCGAAGGTGCCGTTGCGGTCTAAGAGGGTGAGGATACGCAGGGAATCCTCGGAGAAGTCTAAGATCAGGTCGTCGCCCTTGCCGCCCTTGCCGAATAGGAAGCCCAGGTCTAAGAGCTTCTCTACGGTGGGGAGGTAGTGCTTGCTGTTGGGGTGAGCCTTCAGATCTCTGAGGGTGCGGAAGCGGACCTCCTTGGAGGCTGTGGTCCCCTCCTTGGTATGGAGTGCCCTGGCAACATCACAGCGGAAGGTATCCATAGTGTAGCCTGTGCCCAGAGCCTGCCACAGGTGCTCCGGATCCCCGTGGTTACTGCCGATGCCCCGTTTGTGGCACTCCTTATGACTGAGGATCACCCCGTCCTTTAGGGGGTCCCAGCCGTAGGTTCGGCACAGAGAGGCAAAGAGCTCCACTGCCCTATCGTAGGTCTGTCGAACATGAGCCAGGGCCGCCTCCTTATTAAGGATGGTGACCGCATAGCCCCGTGAGGGATCATAGGCGATCTCCCCGGGCTCCGTCATTTCGATACCCATGTGGGTATTGTTCACAGCACCTCCTCCGTGCCACAGACGGAAGTTGTCCGGGGCAAGGCGGTAGCAGATGCCATCGGGCTGCAGCACCATATGGACGGAGGCTTCAACCTCAGAGCTGTCGAAATAGTTCGCAATGGGCAGACCCTTAGGCTGAGGCGTGCCGATGGAATGGAGCACTGCACCCAGAGGGCCGCGTGCCAGGAATTCCTTATAGCGGTCGTCGGCAGCCTCCAGGTTCTTGATGTAGGAGGGATTATTCTTGATGGGCTTGTCAATATAGATAACAGACATTTAGCCCTCCTTTACCTCGGGGAGGCCAGCCACACTGGTAAGGAGGCTGAGAAGTGCCGCCAATGCACCGGCACTGAGGACTGCCTGCCAGTTGACCTCCGTGATCAGAGCAGAGGCTCCGATGACACCAACCATGGTCTGTGCAAAGGTCTTAAGGGCACGGATCGACGCAGCCTGTAACCAACGTTTCCAATATGTCATAGTTCATTCTCCTTTTTCAAATAATTTAGGGTCTGAAGAGGGATTTGAGGTCTCGGATGTCGTGCTTGCACTCGGTCATTTCTCCCTCCAGCTTGTAGGTTCGCTCGATGAGGCTGTTATGGGCCTGGACTCGGGTCTCCAACTGCTTAAGTCGGAAGTTGGTGAGCTTGGTGCTTGCCAGGATGCCTGCAAGGGTGCCCACTAAGGAGCCTGCAAGAGACAGGAAGGCAGCAACGAGATCATGATCCATCGGTATCACCTCCTTCGTAACCGTATTTTGAGAGGACCGCCAATACGTCTTCTGTCATGATCTTCTTAAGCTGACCGGGAGGGAGCTTGAGAAGATCTGTAACCAGAATGTCCATATCCGTGGCCTTCTCTCCCTCCAGCTTCCTAAGGCGGTTAAAGGCCAGGATCCTCTGCCGCAGCTCCTTATGCATCCTCCGTCACCCCCGATAGCAGAAGCTCCATAGCCTCGTCCAGCTCATTGACTCGCTCCGTCAGCTCCGCACGGGTCAGGATCACAGCAGGGTCCGTCCCCTCGGGGATCACGGGGTCTGTGTCCTCCGGGTCCGGCTCCTCTGTTTGTTCTTGGCTCGCCACCCAACGGTCATATTCCTCCATGGTTACCTGACGGGCTACGGCATAGCCCTCCCCTAAGGACTCCCGATCCGCAAGCTGCCAGATCTCGCTGCCGTCGGGGCTTACCACTCCACGGGCAAGGGCGGCACTTTGGCATCGGACAATGACCCCATTGCGTTGCCGCCGCACATAAACGGGAGATTCTATTGCAGCATAGCTCTCACCTATATTCAGATAGATCATCATGTCACCTCCTAAATACAGAATCCAAAGGACACGCCCAGAGCGTAGCCGGATGTGTAGCTGGTGCAGCTGCGGCCGTCTGCGTAGATACCGCAGAAGGCGCTGTCGCCGGTAGCAAGAGGAGAACGCAACCACCAGAGATCGGCTTCCCCCGTTCCGTTAAATCTCTTCTTGACCCGGCTTGCATTATTTGTAAAGATCGGAAAAATGACTGTTTCCCCTTCTGCATCTACCTCATTACTGTACGGCACCACCGTTGTGCTAAAGCCAACCTCTGCCTGAGAGAACAGGAACAGCTTATCCTCTGCACTGACGATCTCTGCAGAAGCCCCTCCTGCGGAGGACAGTACCTCCACGGTTTTGATCATGGCCTTCCATCTCCGGGGGAGAGCGGGAAAAACGCTGTCATTCAGGTATTCCCTCATAGACGACGCAGCCCAGCCTCCTGCATTCGTAGAATTCATACTTCGGCCGGCATTCATTAGGCCTTTCATACCGAATACCACCTTGGCAAAGTCACCGCTGCCGTCTGCCAATTTATAATGATGGAAGCCGTAGACCTGCAGGACCAGCTCCGTATCCGTAAACACAGAGGACTTGACACAGATCTTGATCTCATCCCCCACCTGAAAATACTCCTTGGCCTTGCCGCTGTGGATGATGCCGTAGAATTCTCCCGGGGTGTATCCGCTCTTGTCATTGGGATCATCGGAATAGAGATAGTCAAAGTCTGTTGCAACTGCAGTGGGAAGCTGAGGTGCCAGGTAGGCGGCATAGACGTCCATGTCCTTGTCCACAGACCCAAGCTCCCCGTCTGTTCTGTCCCAACCGATCCACAGCACATCTGCCTCTGTGGAGCAAAGGTCACTTCCTTTGTAGCTCACGGAGTCATAAGCCTCTACGGTGTCTGTTTGCAACAGGCGGGAGCCGTCAAACCAGCGGACGGTATAGCACCGCACAGAGGAGGCATAGATGGCCGTCACCACTCTGTCCCCGGTGATATTGTCCAGTGAAAGGTCCCATCCTGCAAAGCGGAAGGTCTCCCCTACGGTAGGCTCCTTGGTGGGAGTGGGGATCAGTCCTGCCGCAACAGGCTCCACACCGGAGCCGCCCTGTCGGACTCTCTGAGTGTACAACACCGTTCCGTCCTCCTGCAGGAAGGTCAGGGTGTAGTAGGGCACAAGCTCCCCGTAGGTCAGCTCTAAGTTGGGGAAGCTCTGTCGCAGTGCCTCTAACTCCTCCTGAGCAATGGTAGGCACATGGGCAGAGCCCGTGAGAACGAAGGTGTCTGTAGGCTTGTTCTCCCCATCGTAGCCTTTCAGCTTGGATAAGCGCAGGAGGGTGTCTGTATCTCCGTCCTGCCACCGGACCCCCGTCAACCGTCCCCGTTGCAGACCCGTTGCAGAGCGTACCATGGAGAGGCTGTGGATTTGGGGACAGTCCTCGATCCTAAGGTTCAGCAGCTTCCTACCGTCTATGCTTAAGGTCTCCAGCCTCTTCTGTCCCCGTAGGATCAGAGTCCCCACCTGAGGCAGAATGGCTGTGACCACAGGGGCATTGGGACAGAAGATCACGCCGCTGATGCCGCTTCCGGCTGCGTACAGCTCCCTGAGACTGTCGAATTGGGTCAGATCCAAGGTTCCTGTTAAGGCAGATATCCCGCTAAGGTCTATGCTCTCCAAATTGGAAATGGTACCGAAGCTGAGCTGGGTCAGATCCTTATTCTCATAGCCCACCGTCTGAGAGCCCAGGGGCAGATTCCGCAGCTTGACTGCAGAGTTCAGCTCGATCTCACTGGCCTGCAGACCGCTGAGATCTCCTAAACGGGAGATACTTCCTGCACAGTACAGGTAGGTCTCTAAGTCGTTGGTGGTGTCCGCCTTACAGACGATGGGGATCTGCTCCCCTCGTTTGCCTCTGACCTTCACCAGGGCTGCGTTGCCGAATTTGACACAGGCGTACATATCGGAATAGGGCGTAACAGAAAAGTCGCTGACAGCGTTAATGCGGAGGGACAGAGAGTCGGAGGTGGCGTAGGGGCTCTGATACTTGGAGCTGACATAGGGCCGCTGATAACGGTAGAAGCCTGCCCGCTGGTAGGCCTTGGTGCCCTGTGCCATTTCCAGGTATCGCTTCTCCCCCTTATTTAAGTAGGGCATAAAATACTTTGCCCACATATCCTCTGCCACCAGGGTCTCAGGTCTGGCACTTTGGTAGCTGCGGAAATGCTCCAGGATCCGCTCCGTGTCCCAGGCCTTTTGAGACTCCAGGCTGTGGAACATGGCCTTAAGCTCCTCACTTAGGGCATCCCGCACGTTGCACCACAGAACCGAGTCAGAGGCATTATAGACCTTTTGGACACCGATGCTGTCCGTGTCCTCCAAGCCGTAGCGGAAGGTCAAGCCCCCTGCATTGTCCGTACCTGCGGCAGTGTCGTTGTCATAGTCCTTGTTGAAGTTCCACCGATACCCTCCTGCCTCCGGGTCCCACTCGTAGGAGACAAAGGTGTTCTTGGCACGGTTGTCTACCATGAGATGGTACTCCGTAAACAAATAGTGGAACAGCAGGGACTCTACGCTGAAATGGTCCCCTGCCTCTGCCTTGAACTTTGCCAAACGGTAGGCAGGGGTATCATTGTTGTAGGTGACCCCCTCCCACCGGGCAGGTCGGGTCAGTGCCGCCCCTGTAGCCTGTGCAGGATCCGTAGACACCACCCAGGACAGCATCTGTCGGAAGGCCTCCTTCATGGCATCCGTAGGGCTCTTGGGATAGCGGAACTCAAAGTTGCTGGTCCCCTCAGCCCCGTCCCAGGTTTCCGTGGTCAGATCGTCGGACTTAAAGCGGCAGGGATCGTTGTTATTGTTGAGGATCTCCACACAGCACTGATTGGGATACAGGCTGTTATCCTGGCCGAAGACCGCAAAGTTCTTCTTTGAGTTATTCATATCTCCGCATCCGTAGAGCATGGTCTCTCCGGGTCCTAAGCTCCGTGCTCCCACTGCAATGGTGCTACGGCCTGTGTTGGTCAGGAACACGGCACAGGGATGGCCCTCTACAGTATCACGGATGGCTTCCTTATCCCGTCGGGGCATAGAGCGGTAGGGATTCAAGCTGTTGTACTCCTCTGCAAGGCACACGTTGTTGGCATTCTCCGAGGAGGCTACATTGAGCTTGATATTAAAGTAGTTGACGGGGATGCTGCCCTCTGTCATGGAGAAGGCCGTAATGGCTTCCCCCGTCTCGTCCGTCCACACTGCCTCGGAAAAATCCAGGTCCAAATTCAGTGCCGCAAGGCCGTACTCCAGGGAGGAGGTACCCTGGGCCTTCATAATGACCCCCGATGCAGTAAAGCCCTTGCCCTTCTTATGACTTAAGTCCACAGAGCAGGATACCTCGTGGCTCTTCCCCGTGGTCATATCCCCGGCAGAGATATGGAGGATCCGCAGGTCGGGGTTGGCTTCCCTCAGCTTGGTCAGACTGATGGTGCCATTGGTGTTATAAATGTCGTTCCGCTCATAACGGGCGATCATTTCCTCCGTGGTACCGGCGTCTGCGATGTAGTTTGCTAAGATGTCGTACCTTGTAAGGCTGTTGCCGTACATCCGCATTCCGTAGAGCCAAACGTCACAGTCCTCGGAGCCGATGACCACGGGGACGGGGCTTCCCTGTGCCCAGGTATCTGTAGCCGCGTAGGCAAAGACTCCGGAGGGAATGCCTCCCAACCACACCGTAGCCAGGGAGCCCTCGGAGGCACTGTGAATATTCACATCCAGCTCCAGCTTCTCCTCCTCGCAGTAGGGGAAGACCAGGCTCTGAGATTCCGAGGACAGGATCCCCTCCTGGGCCTTAAGGGTCAGACCCACTGTCTGGTCTGCGGCAGAGAGGAAGGTGGCTCCGTAGTCCTTGCAGTTGGTGACCTTTAGGATCAGCTTGAGTGCCTTTCCCTTGGAGGTTCCGTCCCCACGGAAGAAGCTGTCATCCAAGGTAAGGGTGCTCCCTCTCTTAATGACCAGGGCCGTGACCCCTTCCGGATCCTGTCGGAAGCCGCCGTTGGCCCAATCAAAGCCCTCGGAGTACAGGAAGGGATGATTGACTCCGTTCCCGTCTGTGTAGCCGAAGGTCTCCCGTCCGCTTTCGCTGTTGGAGTGACCTGCAGGGGAGCATTCCATCACCAGTCCTGCGGTGACGGGAGCAATGTCATAGCCTAAGGCGGTGACCGTCACAGGCAGGATGGCTGCCGCATCCGTCTCCGCAACGGAGAGCCTCAGAGTTTTCTGTCCCTGCTCCGTGGGACGGTATGCCCACACCTGCAGTCCCCGGCCTACGGAAAGGGTGTGCAGAAGGCGGTCTCCCTCATACAGCTCTATTCCTGCATTCTCCGTCAAGGGATCGTAGACCAAGTAGGCAATGGATGCCGTAGCATATTGAGCCACCTGCACAGCGGTATCATAGAAGGCGGCTACAGGCTCCGTATTGCCTTCCTCATACCAGATCCCCACGTGCCGCAGAGGCTCTGTAGAAACGGTCTGCCCGTCGGCTACCAGCTCCAGGGTCGCCTGGATCCGGTGTGCTCCGTGAGACAGAGGAGGCAGGTCCACGGTCACCGTTCTCCCTGTGGTGGCAACGGTCTGTGTAGATAGAGTCTGTCCGTCTACAGTCACGGTCAGGACCTTGTCCCCCATGCCCGTAGGGATCAGTCGAATGGTCATAGGCTGTGAGGGGTGGGAGGACATTTGGTCTAAGTCCCAGCTCAGACCGAAGGAGATCACCGTCACGGTCCAGATACGACTCCGTACCGTGCCGTAGGCATCCTCCATGGTCAGCTTGACCGTATTGGACACACCCACCTCTAAGTAGGGCAGGATGTCAAAGCTCCCCTCTCCCTGGTCCACGGTCTGAGTTGCCACACGCTTGTCCCCTATGTACCAGGAGGCAGAGCCCTTCCCCGTAGGGCTCCCGTCCTCAGAGTCCACAGAGGACCAGGAATAGAGGATCAGTGCCTCTTTAGCGGTATCCATAACGGAGAAGGAGCTGTTGGGATTCCTGCTCAGAAGCTTCATGGTAGAGCCGGTACCGCTGCCACCGCCTCCTGCTGGGAGAGTCACACCCTCCCCCATAGGCTCCCCGTCCTTGCTGAGATACAGCCGATCCCCCTCCAAAAGGAGATCCTGGGGTGTCTCGGAAGCAGAACCGATGTAGAAGGGCTCGAAGTCCTCGATCTCCACTCCTCCAAGGGTCAGATGGACATACCCATCCTCATCTACATAGCCTCCGTCAAAGGAAAGGCCCTCTGTTTTCTCCTCCAAGAGCTTACGAACCGTGCCTATGGTGGGGATCCGTAAGGCACCGTTCTTCTCCTCCGGCTCATGGCAGATCTCCATAGAACGGAAGCCTGTCTCAGGGTCTGCAACAGGGAGCCCGGGAGGATCCTGGGGTTCTCGGCTCTGTAGAGCTTGATCAAAGGCTCGCAGGCTCTCACTCATGGTCAGGGCAGATTCCCCACCCTCCAGCAGAGCCTGCCAAGCACGGCGGATCTCCTCTGTCTCCTCTATGAGCTGTGACAGGGCAGTAAATTCCGGGGATGATCCTACGATCTCTCCGTCCTCTACGATCCGATCCGATACCAGGATAGAAAAACGGGGGCAGGTCAACAGCTGATCCTCCCTGCCGTAGAGGCGAAGCTCACACAGCACCTCCCCGGGCACCGCAGTAAGCTGGGAGGTAAAGGGGGCATAGATCCCCTCCTGCCGAAGCTCGCATTGGTTAAAAATAATGTTTCCATCAGCCTTCCGCCCTGTAAGAACTGCCCGAAGCTCCGAGCTCACCTCATAAGGCCGCCCCCTCTGCCGCAGACTGAAAAGGATCCCCCTTGCGGTGTCTCCCCTCTTCACACAGAGCATCCCCTGCGAGTCCCCTGCCAGAAGATCCAAGGAAACATGATAGTCGGAATAATTCATAAAACCTCCCAATGATCAAAGTTTAAATTCCGATTTATGGAGCTATTCGATTCCCGTACCATGCAACATATCATCGTACAAGGCTGTCGTAGGGCAAGCTGCCCTACGGGATAGTGCGTGATTTGGTGGTTTGTGTTTTTTCAAATAGCTCGATAATACTGTTTCTTGATAAAATGGTTAGAAAACCATTTTATCGCAGGATAAATATCCTGCACCGCCTTAGGCGGAAGAAACAGTATTACAGGGCATTTCTTGGCGGCCATGCCGCCATGCCGCTTATTAGCGGCATAATAAAACGGTCAATCCGTTTTATTAGAAATAAGTATAAATCGAAATTTGCCGATTTTTACTTCCCCGGGGTGGGGTGGGTGGATTGGTTGAGCTTAAAGTAGTAGATATAGTCTCCCCGGGTATAGTAGCCGATCTTGCCCTGTGCTACCAGGTCTGCAAGGCGGTCCTCGGTAACAGGGCCGTAACCCAGGGACAGGACGTTCTTCTCGTCAATGAGCTTCTTGCCTCCGGAGCTGTAGGTATTGCCGAAGGTGTTCCTTGCCCAGCGGTCAAAGGCCCCTACATCATAGCCCTGTGCCTCCAGCATACTCCGCAGCTGCTGGAAGTTGGTCAGATCCTCTGCCTTGGCACCCTTCTGATAGGCAGACAGGAGCTTCTCCCACAGGGTATTGCTGAGGGTTTTGCCTGTGTCCTCCTTGGTCTGGGAACTGCTTTCCTTATTGGTCGTAGTCCCTGTCTTGCCTCCCGAGGAGCCGGTGGAGGTGGTCTTGTCCTTGGGCTGATAGGCTCCGTAGAGCTTCTCTGCGTCCGTAGGATCAATGCCGGACTTGCCCAGAATATCCTGGGAGGGCATGAGGCCCTCCTTCAGCATAGACAGTGCCAGGGAGTAGGCCTTGTCCTGTTCTGCCTTCTGCCGCTCATACTCCTGCTCCTCCTTGGCAAGCTGACGTTCATACTCCTCCTGATCCAGGCGAGCCGCCTCCTCCTGCTGACGGTCTAAGTCCTTAGCAAGGCGGTCATATTGGGCAAGGATGTCCTTCCCCTCCTGATCGTAGGCCTCCCGTGCTCTGTCGTACAGCTCCGGCACCAGCTCCGTGAGCCTGTCCATGGTCTTGTCGTAGGCACTCTGTCCTGCGGCCTGTCCGTAGGAATTTCCGTAGCCCCCGGTGAGGGACGCCGCCTGTGCCGCCGCATCCTCACGGGCAAGCTGTCCTGCCTTGGTGTACTGCTCCTTATAACGGGCATAGAGCTTGTCCCCTGCAAGATCGTAGGAGAAGGGCTCACGGCTGTTAAGCTTGGCTAATACCTGCTCCATCTTCTGTGCCGTGGTCTTGGGCAGGTATGCCTCGTACTTGTGGGTCAGGGCGTACTGGCTCAAGCCCTCCCCTAAGATCTTCTCGTTCCGCTTTTCCTCATAATAGGCAGCCTGTTCCAGGTCTCCCCGTTCCTCTGCCTGTTGGATCTTCTTCATATAATCCACAGATGCATCATAGGTCTTTCCCATTCTTTTCCTCCAATTCCTCAATGATTCCTTCCAGGTCCCATACCAGGCGGTAGAGATACCGCTCTAAGGCGTTAACCCGTTCCTGCAGATCTCCGTTGCTGTGGAGCTGCGGCTTTTCCAGCTTCATACTATCCCTCCATACATATGATAAGTGTGTGGACCGTGACCTGCCCCCGCCCTTTTAGCCCCAGGCGGAGGTGGTCGCACCGCTTGACCCGCAGGGGGACCTCCTCACTGCTCAGCCGCCTGGTACGGAAGGTGCCTAAGGGCTCCCACACCCCGGAGGAATCGTATTCCCCGTAGACGGACAGACTGCTCCCCGGCTCCATAGTCAGACGGAGCCGCAGGGCCGCCACGTAGCCCTCCCTAGGCTCCTCCTCACGGAGGATGCCCGTAACAGCCTCCCATTGTACCGGGGCATCTATGGGGACACCCTCTGCAGTGCCTACGGCGCAGAGTCCACGGGGACACAGGTAATACAGGGTCTGCCCAACAGTGACCATGGCACGGGCCTCCATGGGGGATTCCCTGTGCCACAGCTTGTGCTCCCTGTCGTAGCACAGGGTCACGGGGACCCCGTCCTCTAAGACATCTGCATAGTACAGCCGCCCTCGGACTCCTGCCACAGCCCTGCTGTAGCACCTGCTGTCCAAATCGGAGCTGACCTTAACAGGCAGGGACCCGTCGTAGATATAGAAGCCGTCCCGTCCCAAATACATCAGCCCGTTGTCAATGCTCGCCGTACTCCTCTCACTGCCCCGTGCCACTCCCACACAGGGAGCAGATTGAATGCGGAAGGAGGAGGGTCTGCTTCCATAGATCCTGTGGAGGCTGTTCTCCTTAAAGAACACAGGGTAGCCTCCCACCACTGCCGCCCCCGTAAAGGGTCCCTCTGCACCTAAGGACGCAACGTAGCTGTCCGAGGCAATACCCCGGAAGCTGTACCATGCCGTAGCGTCCCCCAGTGCGGAGGCATAGATCTCGTTGACGAAGTTGCCGTTGTGATCCGTGCCGTAGCGGCAGCCCCACAGTCGATTCTCGTGGTGGAGGAGGAAGTCCATCTTAGGCACGGGACAGCACAGCTCCCACTGCTTGTTCTGCAGCTCCATGCGGATGGCAGGGATCCTGCCCTCTATGACAAGATAGTCCCGACCGCTGCACAGGACCTGATGCAGACCCGTGCCAAGGAGCCACTCTAACTCCTCATCTCCGCGGATCAGGATCCGACTCCCCTCCGGGAAGTCTGCACCGATCCCGTCGGCAACGATCCGCAGGCAGGGATCGGGGAGCTCGTACCACAGCCCCGTGTCCACGGAATACGCCTTAAGTACAGGAGGGGAAGAACCGGTATCCAGCCAGTATTGCTCCGGGTTCTCCGGTGCCTGAGTGCCGTCAACCACCGGCTCAATCTGCTCCCCGCAGGGATCACACCAGCAGATCCCCATGTCACCGCTGAACCGCTCTCCCTTTTGACAGTAGTCATAGCTGTGGTCTACAGTGTTGACCCATATCATGTCCGGCACGACGATCAGCAGAGCACCGAAGGAGATCAGCTCCTTCTCTCCCTCCGTAAGGGGCAGATCCATGGATCTGTCACCGTAACGGAGGGTGGAGCCTTGGATATAGCACAAGCCGTTGAGACTGCCCAGACCACAGAGCTCTCCCTCAAGGAGCCTCCTGCGAGGCTCCCTGGGACACAGGAGGGGGAAGGCGCGGCTGCTGAGATTCTCCTCATGGAACCATTCCCCGTTGCCGATCCGCATCTCCGGGTGATAGCCCAGGAAGCCCCTCTGGACCATAGTGGATCTATAGATCCGCCTCTCTTTCGTAAAATCCACAATAACCTCCTGTCACTACCAGTATTTCCGCCTATGATCTACAGGGCTGTAGGTGCGGTTGAACCAACGGGTAAAGTCTCTGTAGGCTAAGGCGAAACGGTCCATGGCGTTGTTATATCGCACCGTGTCCCCGTTGTAGTGGTCCATGCGGCTCTCCAGCCATGCCAGATACAGCTCCCTGCCATAGGGCTGAGGGACGAAGAGCCGCCTTGCCCCGTCCCCAATGCCGTAGGGAGAAAAGGCCTCCCAAAGCCCCTTGTGTGTGGGAACCAGCTCATTGTAGAGCTGTCCGTCCAAGGAGCTGAGCCAAGCGATCTTCTCTCCACGGCAGAAGCTGTTGGGCTTCAGGCTGTCCGTAGCCTCAAGGACCTCCTCTACGGTCAGATACTCCATGGCCTCACTGTCCCATACGGGACTCATAGGCCAGGGCCTCCTGTGCCATATCCTCAGAGTGCTTCAGCACCTCCGCAACACAGGCAGGCACCTCCACTGTCTCCCCCCGACGGATCAGCCAGGACCGCTGATTCACAGACACGAACACATCCTCCTGCAATTCCTTAGTCTTAGGCAGCCGAATGGCCACCGTCTTTGCCTTGGTTTTCTCCATATCATACCTCCATAGATGAAATTAAAAGTTGAACTGATTCGCACAATTCCAATTTATCGAGCTGATCATCTTAGTTGTCGATATGCCTTCGGCTCCATAGCTTCCTACGGAAATCGATATAACCCAGGGGTTTCGATATGGTATAGATCCCCTTTTGCCCCCAAGGGCATATGAGGTGCAACGCACATATGGAAGGGAAGCCTATATCGAAAATCCCCAAGGGGGTTTATATCGACGCAAAAAATCAACAGCTCCATAAATCGGGAACTTATCTACATTCTCCCCAATGGGGAAAGGGATCAATTTGCGGCGGCGGTGGCGGAGAAGCGCTTGGAGCAGGACTCTACGCGGACCAGGTAGTTGGGGATCAGGAGCTCGGCGGTCTTGAGGGCCTTCCAGCCAACGGAGCTGCGCTGATCCAGGGGGTCGGAGGTACCGCCGGAGCCCTTCTGCTTGACGATGGTCTCCAGGCCGCCGCCCTGGATCTCCGTGACACCGTAGGCCCCGTCACCGAAGAACAGGGAGCCGAACACTGCCAAGCCGTTGGGACAGCCCTCACCGGCATAGACCTTGGCCTCTGTGGTCTGGACGAAGCGAACACCGCCCATTTCGCCGATCTCCCCCTCGTAGAGGCACTCTGCGGCGGCGTACTTGTGAGCGTCGATCCACTCGGGGTCACGCATGAGGTCGTATGCCACATAGGGATGGATAATGGCAATGTACTTGCCGTCGATGGTGGGAGCGTTCTGAGCACGGAGCTTGGCCACCACCTGGTTGACCACATCTACGGTGAGCACAGCAGTCTCGTCCAGGTCCCCACGGGAGGTGACCTCCGTCTCGGTGCCGTCAGCAGCCTTCTTAGGGCAGTAGGTCACATTGGTTCCGGTGTGCAGGACGTTACGGACCACCGTGTCCAGGGTCACTCCTGCCTGTCTGCCCAGGAGCTTCGCCGCCTCCAGGATGGTATTATCCAGGGCAGTCAGCTCCAGGACGTCAGACTGAACGATGTAATCACCGTACTGATTCACCGTTGCGGTAACGGTGGAGACGTTGAGATTATTGCCGTTGGGGGTCACGCCCTCGGTCAAGGGAGCAGTGGCCTTAGGCAGGGGGGAGAACTTGCGGAATTCGATGGTCTTGCCACCGTTTGCGGGAATGGGACGCTTCTGCCCGAACTGGTCGTGGACCAGGTTGGGGGACGCCTCGTCAATGAGGTTCATGTCATAGAAGGTCTTCATCTCCGGGGTCAGGCTCTCCTGGGTAGTCACCTGGGTTGCAAAAAGCTGAATGTTCATCATCTTAGTCATATGCATTCTCCTTTCTTTCATCAGAAGCTGATCTTTTCGCCCATACGGACACGGCGGATAATATCCTTGCGGTCCTGACGGGACATGGCCTTTACATCGGTCTTGGAAACGGCGGGGCCGTGATGGCCACCGTTCTCCGTGGGGCGGTTCCCCTCTGCCAGGAGCTTGTTGGTCATGAGCCGCTCCACCTCACGGGCGGCATACTCCATAGAGGCAGAGATGATCTCGTCCTTGTGTACCACCTCGAAGGCGGAACGGACATCTACACCGCAACGAACGAGCTCACAGAACCGGGGGTCCTTCAATTCCTCCTTGAGGCTCAGCTTGGGATACAGCTCCCGTGCCTCTGCCTCCTGCTGACGGAGCTTGGCAAGGATAGCCTTGCCATTGGCACGGCGGAGCTCCTCCTCCTTGGCCTTCAGCTCCTCTACGTAGGAGGGGGCCTGCTGAGGTGCCTGCTGCAGAGCCGCAAGCTGCTCCTCCAGCTTTGCCATACGGTCCTCCAAGGCAGTCTCCTTAGGAACCTCCTTAGGCACCTCCTCCACAGGCACCTCCTGTGCGAACAACTGTACATTCAGATCCATACTTCTTTTCTCCTTTCATTCATTTCATGCTTTACTTAGGGATACGGCCAGGGGGAAGCTGTGTGCCAGGAGGCAGAAGCCTCCCTCTAAAAACCGTCCCAAATATGCAAGTCCCTCCTTTCCCTCTTCCTTTGCCCGTGCCTCTAAGAGAGCCATGCCCGGCTCCATGGAGATCAGAGGCTTAGCCGCCAGCCTTCCCTCAGCATCCAGCTCTTCCAGCATCCTTGCCCCGGTGTAGGCCAAGGCCGACAGCCCGCCGCAAACAGGATCCACCCCATAGGCACCATAGCCTGCGTGCCCCTCCATAGAGACCCGTAAATACCCATCCCCCCTTTCCATACAGATCCTCGTCATAGG
>JAZNYV010000122.1:0-4416 GCA_045594585.1 Faecousia sp.
AATAGAAAATTGCAAAATCCCGTCTCATACATTCTCGACGCGCCGTCGGCGCTATAAAAAGCCTTTTGCGGCTTTTTATCGAGAATTAGTATAAATCGGAATTTCTCGTGAGAACCATCGTCCCTAAGGTGAAATAGGGGATGGGTTTGAAAATCGGTGGTTGTGATAGTGGGGGCAGGGGGGCGAAGTGATGTTTCGCTGTGGGGTGAAGTGATATTTTGCCTTCGGAAAAAAAGTTTTGGGAACCGCCCGTAGGGCGGTTCCCAAATAATCAATCTGTGATTCGTCTTGCGGTTAAGTAACGGCTGTCGTAGTAGCTCTGGGACAGGGAAGTGATGACCACACCTGTGGAAGAGTTCTGGGCGTGGACGAACTTGCCGTCGCCGATATAGATGCCTACGTGGCTGGCGGTGCTGCCGTAGCCGAAGAACACCAGGTCGCCGGGCTGCAGGTTCTCACGGGACACCGGGGTGCCGTTGGAGAGCTGGGCTGTGGCGGTACGCTTGATGGTATAGCCCATCTGACGGGCACAGTACTGGGTAAAGCCGGAGCAATCGAAGCCATCGGGAGATGAGCCGCCGTATACGTAGGAATAGCCCACGAAGGTCTTGGCGTAGGCTGCCAGCTTCTCACCTGCGGAGAGGGAGGAGGAGCCGTTGCTGTTGTTGCTGCCGCCGTTGAAGGCAGAGCCGTAATTCTCTGCAGGCTTATCCAACAGCTCTAAAAGGTCGGATCGGATATAGCCGATCTGATTGGCTGCAGTGCGTACCTTGAACCAGCCGCAGTTGAAGCCGAAGATCTCCACGGTGTTGTCCCGTCGGAGCTGGGTCACGATCTTGGTCCCTGTAGAGGGGCCGCTACGCATATTGACCACGGAGCCGTCAATGGAGCCTCTGCCTAAGTCCACGTTCTCACGTTCCTTAAGGGTCAGATATTCGCCGCTCATGTAGCCGATCTGCAGGTTGTAGTTGACCTTGTACCAGCCACCCTTCTTCTCTAAGACCACGACGCTGTCGCCGTAGCGAGCAGTGTCCAGGATCTGAGAGGAGGTAGTAGCCTCACTGCGTAGGCGTAGACCTCCACGGGCCTTGACGATGCCGATATGGGTCGCCATAGGTGCCGCTGTAGCCGACAGGATCAGGGCAATCATAATGACTGCCGCCAACAGGAATGCTGTTGCTTGAATGGTTATTCGTTTCATAGGAACCTCCCCTGAGTTGCAAGTTATTTCTTGCCGGTGTAGCGAGACAGCCAAATGCAGCCAACTTCCAATGCTGCGTAGAAGCCGTCGTATTCGCTCTTCTTAAGGACCCGATCCTTGCTACGGGCATTGGGATCGGTACGCTGGATCTGTACAGAGACCTTGGTGGCCATCTTAAGATCCTGCAGATCCGTAGTCTCCAGGATCTGCATTTGGACGATGTACTCGTCAGACATGGAACCGTAGTATACCATATTGTCCTTACGGATTAAGGGCTTGCCCTTGTACATCAGGACTTCATTTTTTTCGGACATAGAAACCTCCTAAGAAAAATGTAACCATATTGTAACACATAGACACACTTTTGTCAATAACAAGATATGCCAGTGGCAATAGGCTCGTATCGCAATGGGTTGGAAGTTGTAATAAAAGGGGAGGGTATGAAGGGCTCCTTAGGGGAACAGATAGTTGCGGACCAGTTCCTGGAGCAGCTCGTCCCGATCCAGCTTACAGATCAAGGCACGGGCGTTGTTGTGGTTGGTGATGTAGGTGGGGTCCTCGGAGAGAATATAGCCTACGATCTGGTTGATGGGGTTGTAGCCCTTTTCCGTCAGGGAACGGTAGACCTGGGTCAGGATCTGCTTCATCTCATCGGAATTGTCTACAACGGTGCTGAACTTAATGGTGTTGTGGTCCATAGGGCCGACCTCCTTTGCGTCTTTGTATAATCATAACCGAAAACAGGGGAAAAGTAAAGGGATTTTACCCGTGTTTCTAAAAAATTCAAAACTTACTCCTAAAAATACAGATCTGCCTCTAAATTCCCGTGGGTATACAGGCATACGGCCTTGCGGATGAACTCCTCGGTAACGCCGAAGTGCTCTGCAAGCTCCCAGAATTCCGTATACCCTGCGGCAATGGCGTCGTCTAAGGCCTCCATAGGGATCAGCTCATGGATGGCCCATTTGTCAGCCTTAAGCTCCTGCCGTTGCCGTAGGTCCATCTTGGCATACCGATTATAGAAGGCACCGCACACGCAGTGCCCCATCTCGTGTCCCAGACGGACCAGGAGCTCACGGGGGTCCCGGATGCAACGGTAGTCCATACCGATATAGCATTTGCCCTCAGACTCCAGGGACAGGGAGCCGGTCTGAGGCAGGGAATAGGGGAGGATCTGTATATTCTCTTGTTCTGCACGGGTATATAGGGATCTCAGCTTGTTCATTGCCACTCCTTATCCTCAGCCCTACGAATAGACATATCTATTCGTAGGCAGTATTAGGTAGAGGCCCGTTTGCGTGCCTCCCGATCCTTGACGAAGTGGGCGAATTGTACCACTTCCTCGTACATCTCGTCGGTGATATCCTCGTTGCCACCGAAGAGGGCGAACTTGATCTCCTCCGCAGGGATCCCTTCCTTGGGATGGCCCTCACCACGCTCATAGCCGTACCAAATGCCGCGGAAATTGCCGTCATAGGCCTTGTAGAGGTTGTCGTAGATCTCTCTGGGGATGCGGATCCTACGGTCCTCCGGGTCTGTGTCGTAGTCGTAGTAATCATCCGTCTCACCCATGAGATAGGAGACCGTAGTCTCCAGCGCCCGTGCAAGAGCAGGGAGCTTCTTGGTGTTGACATGATTGACGCCGGATTCTAACTTGGCAATGGTGGAACGGTCTGTGTACCCCAACCGCTGGGACAGATCCAGCTGGGACAGCCGCAGTGCCTCCCGTCTCTCACGAATGCGATCCTTGGGATCGATCATAAAAATACCTCCATTCATAAATTTGTGTGATCATATGATACCATATCGGTGATACATTGTCAAACATATTTTTGCATTGCAGAGAGACAAAAAAGAGAAAAAGAGGAGATAATCAAACAACCGTTTGTTTAAAAACAAAGAAATCACGCTAATATCACTGGAAAATCTGATTTAAAAATTTTTTTCAATTTTTGCCAAAGGTCCCTTGACAACGGGTCACATATGTGCTATACTATGTCTTGCCAAGGGGGATCGAACAAATGTTCTTGTGCGGTACTTTCCATCACAACTCCCTTCGGTCAAGGATCGGAGCCATGGCCTGTCCCTCCCGGGATCTCTACACAATGATATTCCGAGGATCATCCCCAAGGGAGCGAGCCCGGGCCATGGACCAAATCCCGATTTGTCGAGCTGTTTGAAACCGCACAAACTCCCAAATTGCGTACCATTCTGTAGTTTGTACGTTTTCAAACAGCTCCATAAATCGGGAATTTGATGATCATTTGGGATAGAGAACGGGAGCTGTCTCGTGAGACAGCTCCCGTGGGGGGTTATTGGCAGATGTCGGGGCCTTTTTTGAGGAAGGCGATGGAGCCGCAGAAGGTGCCTGCGATGACCCTGTCGTAGTATTGGGGATCGTAGTTCAGGGAGTTGTTTGCCAGGAGGCTGGCGATGCCGTGGAGGGCAAAGAAAGCGGAGGCAAAGGCATCCCGTGCCTCAGCGGCGGTAAGGCCTACCTTCTCGGCCATGGCGGCAAAGACAGGAGCAAGCTGTGGATGATCCAGGATGGTACGCAGGCTGCTTTTGGCAAAGCGGTCGGTCTGGAACAGGAAGCGGAACAGGTGGGACTCCTCTACAGCGAATCGGATGTAGTTCCTGCTGATGGTCACAATGGGCTCGGGATCCTGCTCAAAATCCACCTTAAGGATGGCATCGGTGTGCATGGTGTTGGCAATGGTGTAGATCTCGTCCTTCAGATCCTTCATGGTGGCGAAGTGATACATAATGGGCTGGGTAGAGCAGTGGAGACGGGAAGCGGCGGCACGGACGTTGAGGGCATGGATCCCCTCTTCACGGACGATCTGTAAGCCTGCGTCTAATATCATCTGTCGGGAGATTCTGGATTTAGGCGGCATGGGGCGAGCTCCTTTCTGTTTCGGCATATATCTATATCATGTAGGCTCCGAAAAGAGGGTCAAGGCTACGGAACCAAGGGCAGAGATCCTCTGCCGGACGTCCAAGGCTGTTATATAACAAGCTTGTACGATACTATAGTTATACTACATTTTCCTGTTTTTGTCAATACAAAACACTATAATACTGTTTCTTGATAAAATGGTTTGAAAACCATTTTATTGCAGGATGAATATCCTGCTTAGCCTTCGGCGGCAAGAACAGTATTACACGGCATTTCTTGGCGGCTTTGCCGCCATGCCGCTTACCAGCGGCATAAT
>JAZNYV010000123.1:0-1697 GCA_045594585.1 Faecousia sp.
TCCACCGTCCGTCCATCCAGGGTCACACCCCATCTAAAAGATTTCATCTCTACTCCTTTCGAATGACTGTGGAGGCAGCTTCTTCGTCTGCTCCACATAACTCCGCAGCTTCCCATATGTATTGTAGGGGGACTTGTAGCATTTAGCCAGGGCAGCGATGTCCTCCATACTCATATTGTTCATAGGATTTAGACCCATAGCCTCTCGCTCCTTTGCTACCTCTAAAACCTCCATAGGATCCCGACACTGCAGATTGAGGTACCGTCCCATGCCCAATGCTTGACAGCTTTCACACAACTGCACACAGGTAGAAGGCAGCACCTTTCCGCAGCTCGCACACCGTCTCAGTTTGCGTCTCCCCATCAGTCCTTGCCCCCTATCCACTGCACAGCGGATAGATGCTGTTCCACTGCAGGAGGCAGCCTCACACCGCCGACATGTACCCTGGCACCGTCCTCCCACAGCACAGATTGCCGCCAACGATACGCCGTTCCCGACTCCTTCTTGTCTATGATCCCGGTGTATTCCGGTCTCAGACCTACGATCCCAAGGGTGTCGGCTTCCTGCCAAACTTCGTTTCCTTCCCAAAGGAAATTTGTTTTCACAACCTCTTTCTCAGGTTCAAATTCCATCAATTCCTGTATCTGCTCCCACAGAACGCTTACTGCTACCAACTGTGCTCCGCCCTTCTTGCTGCATTTGTAGGCTTCCCCATCCTTGGGAATACTGCCTATATGCTCCACACACAGTGCAAGAGCCTTTCGAGGGAGCTTCTCCATGCGGATCAACACCTCCCATTCCTCCGTCTGAATGTATGACAGATTCCCCACCATTGCAACAGTATAGCCTGCAGTACCGCCGTAGGCCTTGTTCATGGCTTTTACCAGTCCTCCTTCAGATACCATGCCTATGTTCCCTCCTTTGTCTTTTCACCGATCCATCCCATCAGAGACCCCATAGAGCCCTCTGCCTTCGCCTTGGGTGCAGTCGGATCTACGGCATCAATCCTCTTAAGTTTTAACCCGTCTGTGGTTAGTCCCTCATCTTGGAGTACCTCTGCCAGGGCTCCCTGGGGCTGGACATGGAGATCCATTGCCCGCTTATAGTCCTCTCCGGGGATTTTTACATCGAATGTATACCGGATCTTCATCCTCCTACCTCCTTTACCCCTGCAATGCAGTTATTCAAGGCCGCCAGCATCGCCTTCTGCAACTTCCCGGCGGTATCCGGATCTCTCTGAGCCACCTCTCGTAGAGCTTCCTGCGCCTCCATGAATTGCTCTTGAAAACCCTTGAAATACAGTTTGAATCGCACCAGCTCCGGTGCAGAGGTAGCAAGCTCCTTCCGGATCCGCTCTGCCTCAGCCTCTGCCCGCTTCCGGGCCTCCCCGGCCTCCCGGATCTGCCGATCCAGCTCTGCAGCCTTAGCTCTTTCTGCCTCCAGAGTCTTCTCGGCAGCCTTCCGAGCCTCCTCATTTGCCTCTGCCTTCAGCTTGTCCTTCATAGCCTTGGGGATCACAGGGTTCTTTTTTAACTCCTCTAACTTGGCTAAAGCCGCCTGCTCTGCCGCTTCTGCCTGTTTCGCCTTCTTTCGGAGCTCATCCATTTGGTCCATCAGCTCCGCAGCCTTGGACTTAGCCTGCTCCATTTGCCGCTTTGCCTCGGCTGCCTTTGCCTCTTCTGCTATGAGCTTCTCAC
>JAZNYV010000124.1:0-29025 GCA_045594585.1 Faecousia sp.
GACGGATGCATCAAATCTTTGGATTTTACGAATTCTGCCACGGTCAATTTTGAACCCGCTTCTGCCTTTATGGGAGATAACGAAGAATATCCGGATGTGTTGGAAGCTTTGAAAAAACTGTGCCCTGAGGCGATTGCTGACTATATCCGTTTACTCTTTATGGACACGGTCTGTGCCAATCCCGACCGACATACCAATAATTTCGGACTTCTCCGTGACACCAACACGGGAAAATTTCTGGGATTCGCGCCTAATTACGATAACAATATGGCGTTAATCTCTCGCGGATATCCTTCCAAGCCTAAAGCGGGAGACCTTCTGATCTCTCTGTTCAATGCCCTTTTGGACGAATATCCCGAATATCGCAAATATATCCCCGAACTCACAGAGGAGACCCTTCGAAACACGATCACCAAAATCGGCATGCGTGTCAAAACCCGGACCATCGTAGATCTGGTCATGGGTCGATACCACCTGATCCGCAAATAAAAAGAATCCTATGACAACTCCCGGAACTGCAATTCTGCAACTCCGGGAGTTTAATCTTATAGAGCACTACCTTTAAGGATCCATTTTCTTGACCAAGCAAACAATGCCTCGGACATCAAATGAAAATCCACCGTTCCACCATTTTTTAAGTTCAGGAATATTTCAATGATCGTCCGTTCCTCATGAGTAACGACATTCCGTAATTCACTAAGATGTTTTATATAGTTTCTCGTTTCCTTGAATGCAATGGCCTGCACTACGAAGGAAGCGGATTTGTATAATCCTTTCAAAATGTCTTCACTTTTTTCGTGCAGCATGTTGTGCACACAGCCGTGATAAATATTGCAAGCCCCGATTTTGATTGCTCTGTTAACAGCATTGCTGTCAACAACAGCCAACACTTCGCCAAGACTTCCCTTGAATGGTGTAGTGTCATGACAAAACTGGAACAGGTCAGCCGGCTCCCAATTCAAAATTTCCTTTTTCCCTGAAAGGAAACCGCAAATCAGTTCCCTATGAGACAGTGTGTCCAACATGTTATTATAAGTTTGAATGTCCAAAGCAGATAATTCATCCAAAATTACAACAATGTCAATGTCGCTTGTTTTTGTTGCTTCACCACGGCCATAACTGCCTTGCAGACCAACAAACCATACACGGTTTGCGAATGTCTCGTTTAATGTCTGCAAGAAATTTTTCATCCAGGCATCCATATCTATCATCTGAATCACCTCGTCAAATTGGAATTTGGCTAACTAAATAATTAGTATTCTTCCAATAATGTGCCGATTGAAATTTTCTAATTCTTCTGCTGGAATCCAAAGTTCTTGATGATAGCTTGCGCCAACAGTTTGCACAGGAAATTGGGAAATGTATACATCGTCAATTTCAAAAGTGGTAACATAACCAGTATATTGAGAATCGGGATACCGCCGATTCCATTTTTCTGCAATTTCTCTAGCATACTGCTCATTCAATACGGGATAGAAGATAGGTTGTTCTGGCAATCTGGGTGGGTAAGCGGTAAACTCTGATTGAGCAATCAATTCATATTCAGCCTGGCCAACAGGACGATATAAAATCATGTGTATACCTCCTTCGTAATTTTGGTTTGATGCGCTGGCGCGGGAGCGCCTAAGGCTCCCTTGTGTAAAGGGAGCTGTCAGCGAAGCTGACTGAGGGATTGCCAACCCCTCCGAGCAAAATCAAAGATTTTGCCCTCCTCCCTTTACACAAGGGAGGCTTTTGTGCGGTGCATAACCGTTAGCCAAATTCAAGTTTGTCTAACTGTATTATAGCAGAAGATCCTTCCCAATACAAGGGTCAACCATGCTTCTCTAATGATAGGGTTGTAAATATGTTTCTGCAATAGGAATTATACCCTGAAGGGTATAAAATAGCTTGTCTTTCATAAATCTTGGTGCTGTTTTTAGGATTATAGACCAATCTTGCCCAGCTCTTCCTTGAGGGCAGTGCGACGGTAGTAGGTGGTTTTCCATTGGCAGGCAATTGTGAAGGCTTTCTCTTTCCCACCGGAGTAGGTCATAGCTTTTTTCAGAAGATTTGCAGCATATCGGTACGCTCCACGATCGTTTGCGTGAAGAATGAATTGTTGTGCCCTGGCAAGCCAGAAATCGCGGACTTGCTCCGGAAAGTGAGAGCCTAATTCCTCTTCGTGTTTTTCCAAAAGGAAGGTGCTTTCGGAAACCGCGATTTTTTGCATCAAGTTCTGCCACATGCCTTCTGCGGCAAGGAATTGATCTAAAATTCCCTGCGTGGATTTGGAAAGCTGAATTTTTAGGGATAACTCGCCCCATTCTTCTGGCGGAGTTGCTTTCTTCAACTGACGGATATAGTCCAGATCTTTTTGTTCATAGCATAGTACATAATGGGTGAGTTCTTCTCGCAGCTCCTGAATCTGTTCGGTCCTTTGATATAGCAGGATCAGCTTTCGGCAATAGCCGGAAACAAGATACTTGTTTTCGGCATCCATATCCTTGCTTGCGTTCAGGAGGGAGATAGCTTCATGATTCAGTCCTTCTGCGATTAGAAGATCGATCTGTAATTGCCGGGCATGGGGGCGGTTGAAATAGGATTGGAGAAAATCGATCTGTTCCCGGAGGGATGCTCCCAAATGCTTCATAAGGGTCATGCGCTGATTGATGTGGTAATCTGTGTTTTCCCCCTTTGCTTTTTGCAAGACAGCATCCACTTCTGCAAGAAGCTCCTGTGCAAATTCCGGCTCTTCAAAAATATTTACAAGGGCGTCTGCTGTGTCACTTTCCATAAATTGATCTGTGTCCATAGACATTTGCCAGAGTCCTCTGAACATCCTCCGGCGAAGCTCTATGTTTGCCTCCTCGTACAGCTTGGTCCATAGGGAATTGCAAAGATCTGTCATCTCGTCCAGGATGTTGTCCCAATCGTATTCTTCTGCATTCGTTACAGACTGATATGCCATGGAAACCAGCTCAAATGCTTCCCAAAGCAAGCCGCTTTTTATGAGACTGTCGGCTGATTCTTCCAAATGTGCAGTCAAGTTGCAGAAGTGTTCGTAGATCTCGTCATAATCTCCTGTCTCATAAAAAGAATCCAATTCCAGTATTGCGGAGATTTCCTCCTGCCAGACAGAACGATAATTTCTCGGGAGCTTTTTGGTTGCTATGAGAATGATCCGTTCACGGAGCTTATGGTTATTCTCTGCCAACTCCAGAAGTAATGTTTCTATCATTTCTCTCGGCAGAGCTGCAATCGCTTCAGGAAGGGCTTCCGCATCTTCGGTAGATTGGGGTAGGGTTTTGTATTTCCGTGCTGCGGCATACAGGACTGCAGCCATGTGCTTGCATTTGGCGCCACCTGTGGCATAGGGACAATCGCAGCTCATGGCTGCAATTTCTCCATTCTCCAACCGAATGCGGATATTGTAGTCTTCCGAGCCTTCTACATCAGCAAGGATTTGATTCTCTGAGATTTCTTTTACCGTTACACGGTCATCCTCAAAGTAATCCATCCCCCGGTCTAAAATATTGTAATCAAATAAGTGCTTCCACTTCATGATAATAACCCTCTTTGTGCTGTTGAATTTTAGATTATTCTCTGCTTTTGTGTGCAGAGATGCTTTCTTCAAGCTGCAGAGCGATGTCGCGGTTTGTGAATCGCATAATGCTTTCCTCTGAAGCACCGAAGCTGAGGAAGTTGATGCTTCCATACCAGACGGTTCGACCATCCATAATTGTAAATTTCTGATGAAAGGCAGAACGATATTGAACTTGTACCCCTATTTTTCGGAGCAAGTCTGTGGATTCTATAACTGCACCTCGATTCTTTTCGGGGAAATCCTCGGGAGGCCGTGTGATCACCGTGACGGTGGCTCCTTTTGATAGGGGGTCTGTAAGGGATTTTGCGATTTCACGAACTCGTGCCTTCTTTAGGAAGGGACTGAGAATCCGGATGCTTTGCATGGCATTTCGTAAATCTTGACAATATACCGGGAAAAAGCTCTTGCCATCATAGATCAGATCCGGTGCTGTATCGTTGGCAGAATCGGTTTTTAGCTTGTAGCCGATGGCTGCATAGCCTTTTAGTCGTCTTTGGTACATGGTTTCCAGCATGGGAACATGGAGATCTACATAGTCGTAGATCTGTACGTCTTTCTTGTCGGGGTAATTTCGATGGAGACGGCCTGCATATTGGGCAACCTTGCCCTTCCATGAAATGGGGAGAGTCAGGAATAATGTATCCAATCTTGGATAGTCAAAGCCTTCTCCCACATATTTCCCCGTGGCAATGATCAGCAGAGGCTCTGTATCCGGGGTAGCGTGGAGTCGCTCCAGAGTTTCTCGCCGTTCCTTTTGGGAGGCGGCACCGAAAAGAAGGATGATATTCTTGCAGAAAGAGGAAAGCCTTCCGGCAAGAAGCTGAATGTGCTCTCTCCGTTCGGTCAATACCAAAGGAGTCCGTCCCTGTTCAAGAGCTTGGCGGATATCCTGTATGATCCACTCGTTTCGTGCTTCGTGATTCACCAGATCCCGATAGTAATCGGTGATGGTTTTCTCCGGATCGGAGGAAAGGTAGCTTGTAAATCGGGGGATCAAATAATGATCGAAGCGTCGCTTCTCTGCCTGCTCTCGGGCATCTACGCGGTAACGAATGGGGCCGCACTGCATATAAATAATGGGCTGATGACCGTCCTGACGGCTGGGGGTAGCGGTCAAGCCGTAGACATAGCGTGCAGGAACCTCTTTCAGCACACTCTCGAAGCTGAGGGCAGAGACATGGTGACATTCGTCTACAATGACCATGCCATAGTTCTTTACGATATCCTTTACTTCCGTGCCGTGGATCAAGGATGGAAGAATGGCAATGTCCACCAAACCGGAAAGGGTGTCCTTATTTCCACCCAATTGACCGATCAAGGGTCGTTCCTTTCTCCTGCCTCTTTTCTTGGGAAGCTCCGGGAGAGCTTCGCGAATCAACAGAAACTCCTGCAGGGCGGATTTCCATTGGTCCAAAAGGGCTTGGGTATGCACGAGGATCAGGGTATTAACCTTTCGCTGAGAAATCAGATAGGCGGCCAGGACGGTCTTGCCGAAGCCGGTGGTTGCGGAAAGAATGCCTATGGGATGTTCCAGGAGAGCCTCCGCAGCGGGCTGTTGCTCCGGGCGGAGTGAGCCTTGGAATTCCACTTGAATTCCTCGGCCTGCATAGGTTTCATCGGTGATCTCATAAGGGGCACTGCTTTCCTGCAACAGCTCCGTTAATGCATCCTCACAGCCTCTGGGCAGGGCGAGATAGCCATCCCGTTCCTCAGCTGTGCAGATCACACGGGGCTTGTTGTAGATGGGGAGCCGCATTGCCTGGGATTTATGAAAATCCGGATTCTTAAAGGCTGCCAAACGGAGCAGTCTGTTTTTTGTTCGTGGGAGAAGGGAAGCTTCCGGAATATAGAGCAAATTGGAGCGAACGATCTGTAATGGTTCTTGTAGCTCGATTTGGGGCAGCTTGATTTGCACTTGCCGCTGCCAGGGCTTTGGTGCGTCCTCCTCTTGGGGAATCAGAGGACCGAGAGCATCTCCTTTGGAATGGATGCGTAGCAGATCATCAACCGTCTCAGGAGAAATGGTGGGCATTTGGGATAAATAAGCCCACTGGTCTTTATATGGAATATAGTTCTGATCTACAAAGGAGCTGTTTCCGTTCTTCCGTGCTTGCCCCTGAAGAGGTAGAGCAATCAAATTGCCGAAGCCTCCCTTTGGCAAGCCGTCTTGATTGGGGAACATACGATCGTAAGAATCCAGCTTCAGCTTGCCGCTTCTTTCCATAGTAGCAGTTAAGATGGCAGTTCCCAATCGACGGGCGGTAGAACAGGGAATAGGGGAGGAAAAGAAGAACCATACATGTGCGCCTTCTCCGCTGCGAGATCGTTCAACAGCACAGGGGAGCTCCCAATCCTCACAGGTAAGACGGATCTCTGTCACATGGTCTTGCCACTGCCCATCATCAAAGTCAATGGCGAGAAAGTGGCAGGTGTCGTCCTGTAAAATGGGGAAGATACCTACAACATCCCGTCCGTAAGGATCCTTTCCGCTGAGATGCTGAAAAATGGCCTCGTTACTAAGGGCAACGGATAGCCGATGGTCACATTTGGAGCAGCTGCTTTTGGGCTTTGGGCAGACACCATCTTTCCACTCGTTACCGCAAACCGGGGAGTAGCCGCCCTTTTCCTTGGTAAGGCTGTACCATCGCTTTGCAAACACATCCTCTCGGCCACGGAACATACTGCGAAACAGTCGAATCTTTTCCTCAGGAGAACTGAACTTGTGCACTCCGGAGGTGGTGCTTGGCTGGAATAATGGGTCGACCATCTCTTTCGTCATATTAGAGGCATGGGCAGGATCGCTATGTGACATAACGGGAATACCTTCTGCGTGCTTCGGTGCATCAAGACCCAGCAAGTCGCGCAATCGGGCATTTTCTTTTTCCAAATCTGAGATCCGCTGTTCCAGTTGTTTGCAATATTCCTCTAAGATCATTAGGAATTCACCACTTTTCTATGCGTTTATAGTTTCTTGCATTAGATTTCCACAAATATGGGAATGAGATTGATTTTGCTGTATGCCTTCGGGATGAAGTACAATCTACCAAGGGGGTATCCCCATATTCCTGTTATACAAAAAATAAGCCAAATTAGCAAGTGTTATTACGAAAATTTTTATAAGCATTTGCTCCACCAAACAGAAATAATCCGAACTTTGTTCCAATCGGAGCAGCGTTCGGATTTCCTGTTTCTATGAAGGCTTTGTCAAAGTTCATGACTGGCAGCCAGTAGACGATCGTTGTGGAGCAATGTTATTAAGATATTACTGATTTGTGAGCTTACCCTTGAAGCTAACAATGGCTAAAAGTATTTCCCACGAGGCTTATTCTGCGAATGATCACATTCAGCCTTCTGTTTCTTTACAAAGTTTACGATACTGCTTTGCGGATCACACCGCAAGCAATCTTCTTCCCTGCATTTCCGGCAGGTTGAGATCGGAAGTCATCAGGATCACTGTGAATAACCACGGTTCGCCCAAGAACCTCCTTGACGGTAAAGCGATCTGTTCGGAATGCCAAATATGCGTTGCCTTGGCACATCAATAATGGCGGAAGGTCACCTGCGTGTTTTGGATGTGGCATAGAAGTGGGAGAGTAATGGCTTCTTGTTTCGGGAAAAGAGACACCCGAGCAGGATTCTCCCTCGTGAATGTGAAAACCAAAGAATCCCGTCTCGCTATTTTGCGGCAGACCGCATATATGCGCCACGATCAAAACCCGTCCCTTTTCCTGATAAAACCGAATGCATCCGGACAACTGCGGCGCTTCGAAACTTCCTAAGATTTGTGCAACTGCATCCGGTTTTTTATTGCAACACTGCATAGAATCACCTCATATCAGCTTATGCCGATAGAAAAAATATGTTGCAAAAATGGTTTCACAACAGTTTTCGGAATTTGATGAAAAGAAATGCGGTCAGTTCGTTTAAAATGATGACCCAGTGCCCACGAAACAACACCACACTCAAAAAAGCTCCACTCTCCTTCACTTGTGAAAGGCAGAGTGGAGCTTTTTAACTACTTGATCTTGTTTTTTAAGAGAAGAAACTAACTAACTGTTCATAAAGCCAATCAGGATCTATGCCTTTGCTGCGAACTTTGATGATCACATCGCCATAGAGAACGGAGAAAGACATACGCCAGCCACTACTGTCGCTTTGCTCATCGAACTTGTAGGCTCTTGCCCAAACAAGTTCAGGAGTCAGTTCCTCTGCGTAGAAAATGGGATTATCCACTACCTCCCTAAGCTCTTCCGGCACCGAATCGGCACGGGGAATGGGATAGAGGGATAGATCATAACGGTCTGTTTCTTTCCCATGAGTCAGACGGGCATAGTCCTCCTCTGTTAAAACAGAAACCTCCCAATACAGTTCATCTAAACCCTTTGTCCAGAGACCCGAAAGATACTCTTCATTCTGACTCTTATAATGATGAATGGATTCCTGAGCAAATCCCATGGGAGTTTGCGAGAGGAAATAGCTGCCGTAGGTTTCCAAGTCCAGAGCTTCTTCATGGGATAGCTTGCGGTCAAACATCTCCGGAATATGATCTGCATGGACAGAGGATAGTGCATCCAAACCAATATGACTTTCGGCAAAGATCTGTATCACAGAGGCAAAGTCTATTTCATTTTCAATGAGAGCATCCTCCGTGCAGTGCATGGAAAAGGCGAAAAAACAATCGTTGATTTCTGTTTCGGCAAATAGCTCTACGCTTCCATCCGGTGCGATATACCGTGAAAGCATCACCTCTACACCTCTGCAATCGGATGCCTCAGCCTTTTCAGGCAAGATATAACAAGAAAATGGCCTCTCCTCTCCAACGGTAATGGTTACGGGTGTGTCAACCATGGATGTTGTGGCTGACAGATGAATCCGATTCAGGGTTCCATCTCCCAGAAAAAGTCCATAGCCGGAAAGGGTCATCCATTGGGGCATATTTTCTGGGGTCATGCTTTCCAATTCGGTCGTATTAAGGTCCTCACCAAAAAGAAACACATCCTGTCGCAAAGCTCCGTCTGCAATTACCATATCTACATCGTTGTAGTAAGGCTCCCAATACAACACTGCTTCCGGGTACATATCAGAGTCTTTGGAGTCTGCTGGGATCGTGGGAACAAGGGATGGCTCGGTATTATGAGTCTGGATGCTTGGCGACAAAATTTGTGTCTCTATGAGGGGTGTGTCCCTTTGATTGGAATTGGCAAGCCCCCATACACTGATACACGATACGCACAGGCAAGCAGCAATCCATAGCCATTTGTATCCTGTTCTTGGTTTCTTTTCATGAGCACAACGGATGGTGTCGATTTCCTGAAGTAAATTTTCATCGGCGGCATCTAAGGCATGCAAAATTTGTTGGGTGTTCATAGATCAAATCCCTCCTTAATCAGATAGCTTCTCAGGGCTTGACGGGTGCGGTACAGCAGGCTTTTCAGCTTACCTTCCTTCATACCGCAGTAAGCCGCCACTTCCTTTAGAGAATCGAAATAATAATAGCGACCGAGAAAAGCAAGCTGTGTTTCCTTTGGAAGCGTACGGAGAAAGCGAGCAATTGCCTCTCGCAGAAGTTCAGCGTTGAACATTCCCTCCACGCTGTCTCCGTCAGAGAAGGTGTCAGACAATTCTGAAAGAGATAGATTGTATTCCGAGGCTTTTCGTTTTATACTCTTTCTGCCTCGCAGACGGTCAATGGCAAGCTGACGAGTGATCTTTGCAAGATAGCTACGCAGAACTTTGGGGCGATGAGGGGGAATGGAACGCCATGCTGCAAGACAGGCATCATTCACGCACTCCTTGCTGTCTTCCTGATCTGCAAGAATGTTGCATGCGATTTTCTGCAAATATGCACCGTAGACATGTTCCGTCTGCTTTATGGCCTCTTCGTTCCGATCCCAAAACAGGGAAACAATTTTCTCATCCAATGGTCACCACGCCTTTCTCTTATGTCATAGGATCCTACACTATATATCCCGTAAAAAATGTGATTTGGTTTTGCGAGCAGGAAATGTTTTTTCAATGATAGATATGCGCAAACCACAAAACCCCACAGGAATTTAACCTCCTGTGGGGCGTGGTTTTTACTTTGTTACGGGATCAATCCGATGATTCTGCTATATGTGCGAAAGACAATCCCAAGGGAACATCAAATCCAAGTGATTGATATAATCTCTCGTCACAGGGCGCACAGCAGACAGTTAGGCTGGCAAGGTCGTTTTCTTTGCTCCATTCCTGCACTGCTTGTGCCAACATTCGTGCGACGCCTTTCTTACGAAAGACAGGCTCAACATAAAAGTCCTCACAGATGCCCGTATCCCGGCAGGTAAAGGTAGAAAAGACTTTTGTAACACTGCACATTCCTACGGCACGGTAGCCCAGCTTGGCAAGAAAGAATGTAATTTTTTCTTCTCGTACTGCTTCCTGAAGCTGCCTTTGTTGTTCCTCGGACAGAGCTTCTTCGCCGATCTCTCTTTTGAAGCCGTTTTGCAGTTTGAGAAGTTGCCAATCTGTTGGGTCCTGTAAAACTTCCACGGTGAAAGGTGTTTCCTTTTCGGGAGGCAGGAGCATCAACGGTTCGCCCCATTCGTCCACTCCGTTTTCCATGAATCCTATGCTTTTCCAAAAACGAAGACGCCGTTCATTACTGCCATAATTCAGCTCAGCGTATAGTGCTCCGTGTTCCTTTGCCCAACGCAATAGAGCTTTGGCACATTCTTTACCTGTGCCGTTTCCCCGGAACTCCGGGAAAACGCAAAATTCCATAATGAAGCATTTCCCATCCTCAGAGGTGAAAATTACCGGCATTGCGAAGCCAATATCCTTTCCGTTCCTCTGAAAGAAGAGAAAATAGGCCTGATCTTGCTTTCTTCTGTGTACCATCATCATGTGATCGTGATACTCGGAACCAAGAAAATATTCCAAGTCTTCGTCATTAGGTGCGCAGAAAATATCCCGTTTGTGGTAGGTATGAAGCTGCTCCCAAAAGAGCGCAACATCATTTTCCGTGACTGCTTCACGGATGGTAATTTGTTTATTCATTTTGTTTCCTCCAAAATTTGATTCGGAGGGTTAGGAAGCGTGAACCCTCCATACACGATTCATCTTCATAAAAAACCACACCCTTCAGCAAAATATTTGTATTCAGACAACAATCGCTGTGCTGATACTATTGATTAGAGTAGTTCCAGTTCCATGATAATTTCATCTTCATCACGGTCGGTTTCACGGAAACCAAAGCTCTCATAGAGCTTCTTAGCAGCCTCGTTGCCCTCGATGTAGCACAGGATGATATTGTTGTATTTTTCGTCCTTTTTCATTGCGTCCAGCACCGTTTCCGTTGCAGCTTTGCCATAGCCTTTCCCCTGATACCTCTCGTCAATGAAAGGTTGGCTAAGATCATAGGCATCCAACTCTGGGCAATCGTGGTACATTCCCATGCCAACCGGGGTTTCATCATGGTAGATGATAAATGCTCTGCTTCGGTGCTCCCGGTAAGAGTAGGCTCTTGCCAGCATTACCGTGGAATTGGCAACATAGTGCTTCTGAGACTCAGAAACCTCCAATTTTAGCCGCCAGTTGCCGGGATCAATATCGACTAAGTGAATCATTGTAGTTACCTCTTAATTTTGGGCACCGTCCAATGTGCCGTCATAGTGTTTTGCCCCTGTGCTTTTGCAAAGCCCATGGACTCATACAAAGAGATTGCCGGGTCATTGTCTATATCGACCAGCAGCATCATGCCGTTGGGTTGATTCATCTCCAAAGCTTTTGTCAAGAGCTTTTTGCCATACCCCATCCGGCGATATTCCTTCAGAACAAGCAGGTCATAGACCTCATTTTCTTCAAAATTACAGGTCATATCTATGTAGCCGATGACCTTATCATCCCGGATCACAAGGAGCGTGCGGAAGCGGTCTTGGGCCCGGACTACCTTCTCTCCGGTCCAGTACATGTCCGTGCTGTGGATTGCACAATACTGCCCGATATATTTTTCAGACAGCATTTCTACACCGGTTGTGTCCGGACCAAGTACAGGTGTGACAAGTACCATCTTCTGCTGTTCCGGTTCAAACTCTGCATTACGCAGCTCCAACTGCTCTTTTAGGACATGGTTAGAGGGATTGAATACAAAGTCCACACTGTAACCGGGATAATGCTGCTCCAAGTAGTGGAATGCCTCCCCATAGGCGGCCTTTTCACGAGACAGACCCACCAGCATTTCGATGTACTGTTCGTCCCGAAGAACAAGAAATGCAAATAGACCGATCAGCTGATCCTCACGGTAGCATCCAAGAACACAATGACTGTCCGGGTTTTCTATGGCCTTAACCAGATTACAATGCACCTGTTCTTCATTGCACAGCATGGGATCTGCAAAGTTGGTGTCTCTTTGAAAGCCGGATACAAAATCTCGGCACTTGCCATAGGATTTGATTATTTGGATCATTATTTTTCCTCCGATTCAAAGTGTCAGTCTGTAGGACATACCTTTTTCTGTTTTCTTGTCCGGGCGGAAGCCCACACTTTCGAAGCAGCGTTTGGAGGCTTCGTTCCAATCGTAGATTTCTTCAACGCACAGGTGGTCATAGCCAAGGTCTTTCCCTCGCTGAACAAGGGCTAAAATTATCTTTCTTCCTATCCCTTTGCGTCTGTATTTGGGATCGGCTATGACAATAGGCATATCTTCTTGCCAGAAGGTCACATCCCCGATGGGTTTATATATGCTGTTTTCCAATGCTTCGATAAAGTACAGCTCTCCCTCATTGTCTAACCATGTATACATCTTTGTCAGTAGCTCCGGCGTGTAGGGAACTCTGTCCCCATCCACCATCCATACCAGTTCTAAATCCTGATACCATTCCAATGCGAAGGCGTACACTCCGTCAAATTTGCGAAGGCGTAGAGACTCATCGATCTGTATCAACTCAGGTTGTTCCACTCCTTTGATTGCCATGCTTCCTCCAATTGTATTTCTTGAATTTCATGAAAGGAAAGACTGAATTATTGGGGAATGAGCTGATACCAATACCGATCCACAAGGACGCCCTTGTTTTCGGTATCATTTTTCAGCAATTCCCGTCTGATGAAGCCAAGTCGTTCCAAGAGGGCAATGGATTTCTTATGCTCTGTGACAACGAACGCATTGATATATTTCATACCCAACTCATTGATGGCGTATTGAACCAATGCATTGGCACACTCGGTCATGTAACCCTTACCCACATAGGCTTTTCCAAGCCAATACCCAAGTTCGCACACAGCATATTCTTGATTGATGTTCTCCAAAGCACACATCCCCATAAAGGTACCCGTTTCCTTGCTGAAAATTCCCAATTCTAAATCTTCGTCGGAACTTTCTGTGTATTTCAGAAAGTCCATAAAACCTCTTGCATCTTCTTCGGTATAATCCATAGTGGGGATTGCGGACATGAATTGAATGGTTTCCCGATCTCCGATTGTTTCAGCGATCATCTGCGGCGTGAGAAAATGCAGGGGGAACTTCATTTCTGTTCGTTTGGTGTTCAATATAATATGGTTCATATATTTCTCTCCAGTCCAATTGTGGCAAAGCGTTCAATACAGTAAACTTGTTGTGTAAGGCGGTGCAAAAACCGGAATTTGGTTATTTCTTTTTCTTTGGCGTAGGGAGTTCCTCGTACATCGCCTTGAAAAGCTTGCTCAAAAAGTCTTTATTGTCTACATCATCGACCAACAGCATTTCGTTTGCTCCATCATAAGGCAATTCGTATCTCGCGTTAGGCATAAGGGAGATGGCTGATTTCACAGGCTTTACAAGGAACCTATCATCATAAATCCCACCGATGATTTTGCCGCCATAGTAGATGATGTACTCGCCCATCATTGCTCTATATGTGATTTCCTCTAATCCGGATAGTTGGTCTAAGATAAATGCTAAATATTCTTTACCGGAAGCCATATTGCACCTCGTTTTTTATTCTTTGAGATCAAACCGATAAACCAATACCTCTCGCTTTCCTTCAGTGTACATTTCGTTGTCCTCGGGGATGGGAACCCTTTCTATGAATTCTCCTCCGGCAGCACGGCAGGTCTTGGCAGAAGCAAGGTTTTCCGGTACGCAGGTGATGATTAGATATTCCATTCTATGCTTTTTGGCAAGATTGAAAAGCAGTTTGCAAGCCTTGGCTGCATAGTGGTTGCCACGATATGATTCATCAATACCATAGCCAATATTGCCCCCGATGTATGTCTTTTCGTTGTGACCAATTCGCAGATCACAGTAGCCGATTTTTTCTCCCCCTAAAAGGCAGATATCAAAATAATATGCCGGCAGCCATTTCCTCTGTGGATCTGCCTGACAAGTGCGGTTCAAGCGAAGATAGATTTCATGATCCCTCAAATCGTATGTGTCATAGAAAAGGAAGAGCACAGAGCTACTGAGGTCTAATTGTGCCCGGAGCCTTTTATAGAAGTCAATGTAGTAATCCAGCCGTTGTTGCCAAAGCAAAGTAGCGGTCTGGGTTCCGAATTTCATATTCTTGAAACGGGTCAGCTTTTCTATGGTGGAGGCTACCGTTTCTTTTTTGTTCTCCAAGCTCATTTCGCTGAACTTGTTGTGTTCTAAGGTTTCATAAATTCGGTAGGCATCGAAGCGGTCAATGTTATCCGCATCGCCTACGGTTTCGGAAAACGGGCTTCGCTCCCATGGGAAATCCGATTCATCATCTACATGGATGGCGATACCATAACAGATCTCGTTCACAGCATCAGAAGAAAGTCCGAGGCTTTCCAGAAATGGCCTTGCAATGGCTGCACTGCGACGGCCGTGGTTTTTCCAATCCTCACGGGTAGCCATTTCCTCGCAGTAGGCAATGTCGTGAAGCAGACCGGCAATTACAGCATAGGTTACATCAAAGCCCTCTGCCTCTGCAATCGTCTTTGCAATATTTGCCACACGGTAGGAATGCTCTAAACGGTAATCCCGCTGCGCAGAGTTGGCCTCTAAATATGTACTTGCAGCGAAGGTTTCCTTCAAAAAGACTTCTGTTCTTGCAATTAGGTCTGTGTTCATGCTATATCACTCCTCTATCTGAATTTTTCCAAGCGAAATAGTTGTTCTCCATCCACAACATCAACGCCATTCTTATATGTATATCCCATTTTCTGATAAAATCCACAAGCCGTAATGGATGATGGAATCTCAATACGCTTTGCTCTTAAATAGTACTCATCTTTTTCTAATGCTTCGATGATCTTCCTTCCAACACCCTTACCCTGATATTCGGGCAAAACGAAGATCGTAAAGAAGCTGCTTTCATCCTCTTTGTCCCAATAAGGGCCGATTGCTTCGCAGCCTACAATCAAGTTTTTATCACAAATTACATAAAAATGTGTCCAACCGGCTCTTTTGATCACAGCCTCAGGAGTGAACTTCCTTACATCATTCTCAATGTATTCCGATGAATAATCTTTGCTGTTTGTGATCCTCAGAGCTTTGATGATCAATGCGGATACCTCATTGGCATCGCTTTCTTGAAATCCTCGTACAGTAAAACTTCTACTCATATCGTTACCTCGCATTATCGTTAACACATTCTTTTATACTATCTTCAAATAGTACTTTTGCTATGGTTTGTATTTGATCGATCGAAACCATTGCCGGTTGGATTTCCTCTACTCCAAGCGCATCTGCAAACCCGTTCATAATTCGATATGCTGCCATGGCATGGCCGTTGTCCTTGTGGGAATCGTCAGCCTCCCCGGCAAATTTTTGCAGCAGGTTTCTTTCTTTGGAATAAATCAGCTCCACCAGTTTGGCCCGGTACTCCAAATTTTCAGAGGACATATCCTTGTCCATTTCCAAATCATTTGCGTGTTGCGCTTCGTGTTTCAGAAGAGACACACGGAAACTCTCGCTTTCAAAGTCCCATGCAGATTTTACGCAGTTAATATACCCGTCTCCGTTAGCCCAACCGCGGGTTCCGATTTCGCCAAAGGACAAATAATCGATCCAACTGCGCGTAACAAAGCCGTCCAGTAATTTTACGGAATAGTTTTGGATGCTGTCAGGCAACTCAACATCATAGGAAACTGTTTCAGTCGTTCTCCAAATATAAGGGCCGCGATATCCGCTTGTTCTTCCTCCAAGAAAATGCAATCCATGGCTTTTAAACAGATCACAAAGATGGTTTTCCTCCACCTGCCATAATTCTATATGCTCATCTGTGATGCCCAACAGCTTCGCCAATCGTTCTTTTAACTTGTTTTCTGCCTGCTCGTTGGCTATGCAGAGATAAAAGACATCACGGTAATACTGCTGATAAGCAGTTAGAATGTTGTTCAGCTCCGTGTCAACATCGTAGGTTATAGATCTATGTGCTTGTCTCCCACGCCTGACATATCGAAATCAATAAAGGAAGTAAAAGAACCGTTTTTCTGAATGACATTCGGCAAACAGGGATCTCCGTGAATCAGGGTGTCGGCAGACAACAGATGCTTGTTTGCTTGCATGATTGCCCAAGCTTCTTCTTTTGATTGGATTCTGTAGGGATCCATGAGAACGGACTCATCATAGGAGCCTCCGGAAAAATCTCCATTGGCTGAATCCATATAGCGTTGATATCCCAAAGAAACGGGAACTCCGCAGATAGGCTGGGAATGGAGCCTTCGCAATGCCGATGCCAACAGCTTGCACAGCTTTTCGGGATCGGTAAGGTAGTGAGTCAGGTCTTCTCCCTCGGCACTTCTGGTAATCAGATAATCCCGGTCAGAGGAGATGTAGGACATTACCTCAACGCCGAGACCCATTGCGGAAAACAGTCTTGTGAGATTTGCCTCTTGTGTCAAGCTGTTTAAGGGGGCAGCCTTTATATAATAGCCGGTGTCCAGATAGTAAACAGAGGCTTTCGAGCTACAGCTGCTGTCGTATACCGTTGCGCCCCTGATTAAGTGTCTAATTGCGTCCGGGAACTCGGTGGGGTTGATTTCAATTTTTATCTTTTTCATTCCGGTTTCCTGTGGATCTGTGCCACAATGGCATCCAAATCCGTTTCTTCCGATATTACATGGATGTCATGGGACTGGGAATCGAAACAACCGTGTTTCTTTTCCAGCATGGTTGCCACGGGGGCCGGGAGATTGCCACGCATCCGTTGGGCAAAGCGAGACTTGATCAGCTCCAAATCCGCTGTTACAAGAATCCGCAACGATCCCTCCGGAAGCAGCGGAAGATGCTCTGTTTCTGAGATTACATAGATGATGTTCTCGCCGTTCACAGCGGCATTCAATTTCTTTTGGAACATTGCTTTTGCGATGTTCTCATTTTTGGCAAGGCGTAGATAGTCCTTGCCGGTAAATACTTCACAGGGGAAGCCGGCAGCAATTTTCTCTGCAAGAGTAGACTTCCCCGTACAGCTTTCGCCAAAAATTCCAATAACCATAATTTTCCTTTCTGAATTAGGGAGTTTGATTCAAATAATTCTCTTTTGTAAGTATGAGATGGAGAAAACCGTCCTTCACGCTCATTTCCTTAAATCCTACCTTGCGGTGTATCGCCCATGCGGCATCCCTGCCGGTTTCAAAATCGTTATGAAGTCGGGAAATGCCGCAAACATGGAATGCTCGTTCTAATAGCAGCCTTAATGCAGGGACAGCATAGCCCTTTCCTCGGTAGGGAGCATAGATCACGATGCCCATATCCCACCAATCCTTTTCGGAGGTATAGTGGAAGTTCACATCTCCGATCCATGCTCCATCGGAGCAACGCTGAATGTAGGCATAGAAACGCTCCGGCTCCTGTCCTACCCAGTTTTCGTGCCAGTCGGGCAACACCTCGTCCGGATAGTCAATGCATCCGGTATCTTTATGGTAGCCGTCATAATCTACATCCCATCCTGCGTTGTAAGACATGGTTTCCGGATCGGACATCATTTTTTGATAGAACCATAAATCTTCTAACTTGGGTATGTACAGTTCAAATTGTTCCATATACATCACCTTTTCAAAATTTTTACTATATTGCAGTAGGCAATCTTTTCTGCTTCCTCTTGCGTAAAGTCCATTTGATTCAGAATGTGAAAGTAGGAATCATAGATCTCCTCCGGCTTCAGGAAACGGCTGTCCGGGTAGTCGGTAGCAAAGATCAATCTGTCTGTACCGAACCTTCGTAGGATCTCGTTTGTTTTATGAACACCGTATGTACGTACATAGTCCGGCAGAATCGAGGAAAAGTCCACATAAGCACGAGTAGGCAATAACAGTTCCCATTGATAGGCACCCATGTGGGATACGATTGCAGTCAAGTTTGGGTATTGCTCCAATACCTTTGCTGTCCGATAGGCTGCACTTCGGTCACCTTCGGAATTGGGATAGGAATGGATTGCCACAGGAATATTGTGCTCCTGTGCAAAGTCAAAAATTGGTTGGTTATACTCGCTGTCCGGATATATCCCAGTGTTATTGGGATGGATCTTGATACCGTCAAGTCCGTATTCCTCAATGGCCTTGCGGATAGCTTCCACAGATTCAGCCGGGGTATTTCGTGTGTCAACGTCAGCGAAGGCATAGAACTTGCCGGGATACTGCTTTTTCATTTCATATAGGTTTCGATGGACGGCATCTACTGTAAATTCCATAGACATAAGCCAAGGATCGTTCAAAGGCATAATGACTGCCTTTTCGATTCCCAGCTTGTCCATCATTGACCGATACTTGTGGAGATCGGCGTAGACCCAAACATCCTCAGAATCTGGATTTGCTTCGTGTACTGCATCCGGGAGAATGTGAATATGGGCATCAATCTTCTTGAGGCTTTTCCAATCAACCATATAGGATCTGCTCCTTGCATTCCTTACTCCACACTTAGTTCGTATATTTTGTGTGGCGGAACTTCGTCATAGTAAAATATCCAATCTTTAGGTGGGAGAACTTCTTCTATAAATTTTGCCCCGAGTTTTTCGATGGTTTTGAAGGATGCAACATTATCGTAATCACAGGTCAAGTAAATCCTATCCATTTTATGATACTGTGCAACTCGCAGTACAAGCTGACAGGCCAGCAGTGCATATTGGTGACCCCGATATTCCTCATCGATCTCATAGCCAATGTTGCCATTATAATAGGAATGGTAGTTGTGACCAATTCTGAAGCTGATCTTGCCAATAGCAATGTGATTTTGCTTTAGGATAATATCCCACCAATAGAATGGTAACTCTCCGTCTTCGCTATCGTATGTATCTATCAGACGAAGTTCGATGTGCTCTCCTTCAATATAGTAAAAGTTTTTGTTAAATATATTATCTGTCATTAGATTCTCTCCGAAATCTTTTAGCCAAATGCAATTCACCATCTTCGTAATAACCCAGCTTTGCGTATGCAATCCGAGCTACTTCGTTCTCTGCACCGGTAAGTAATTCAAACTTATGAAGCGGGTAATGTCTTTTGCAGTATTCCTCAGCGTAGGTGATCATTGCGCGTGCGATACCATTTCGTCTGTACTGTGATTTTACATAGACCTCTGTGATCCCCGGCATATAGTCATCATAACAAAAAGACTTTTTCATCTGAACACATACGAATCCGGTCAGTTCTCCGTTCTGCTCATGGACAACTATGACCTCTTGCTTGTTGTTGGTCAGGGAACTCTTGATATTTTCCAAGGTTGTTTCGCCCTCACCGTTAAATTCATTATTCATTGTCTCTAATTGCTCTGCATCTTGTACTGTTGCAATTCGTACCATCATAGCACCTCCGTTAATAGTTCCTTACTTCCTACCCATATATATGGCAAAAGGGATTTCCTTTGTCTGTAGTTCTTCAGTCTGGTCTAAACAGGCTTGGATGGAAGGCGCGTCTGTTCCTGCTTCTTTCAGCTTTTCAATCTCCGTAAACCAGAGGGGCTTTATACAGCGATACAGCAAAGGTGCTGCCCGGATCTCCAAACTTGAGAAGCAATACACATGGCTGACCTTTTTTAATGTCTCCAGCAAATATTGATCATCATATTGGAAATGGATCTCCCGAAATAAGTAATTCAAGAACACATCCCGACCGCACAAATTGAAATCAAAGACACCAACAAAGGCTCCGTTCTCATCCACCAAAAGATTGGTCGGGTTCAAATCAGCTTGAAATACGGAAGTAGGCAATTGGGGATAAATCTGCTCTAAGGCACTGCGGTTGTTCACCCATCGGTTCCAAATTCTTTGTATTTGTAGTTGAAATTTTTCAGGCAGAGTATCTGCATAGTTCTTCCATTTCAACGCATTTTCCATGACTTCGTCTGTTTCATCACTTGGACAGAAGGTCTCGAAAAGGCAGTACCCGGAAGGATATGGACTAAAGTCAAACCGTTTTGCCGCTACTTTTGCAGTCATCATCCACGCTGCGTCGGCACAAGTCAGATTAAAAACTTCTGTTTCGTAGGCGTTTGGGTCGAACCGATCCTTTACAATGTTGTATTTGCAAAACTCTTCCACATAAACCGTACAGTTGTGATCCTTGTACTGAACTATGGGGAAATCCCCATGCTTGGAAGGAAGTATCATAGGACAGTAATATCCCAATTTCCGATATTCTTCTGCACAGCGTTTCCAAATCCATATTTTTGCAGGGAATGTAAAATCGTTGTCTGAAATCTTGAACACATACTTTTCACCCGAAGGCCATTTTGCTATGATTGCCTCTCTGAAGTCCGATTCACCGCGACAGGTGCCTTTGATTTCATAGGAACAGGGCAATGTGTCAAAGAAGAGTCCGAATATACAGGAAAGTTTTTTATCCATTTCGAGTTTATTCCTTTCAAGTTTATATCCATGTGGGGGCGTAAGACTGTGTCTCATTTTTTCATATATCGACTGTAATTTCATACCACAATCAGGCTGCCGTATTCTACCAATGAAAAACGCTGCAGACCCCATGCCTGCAGCGTTCTTCCTTTTATATGGATATGCCTATCACTGATGATCCCATCAAACAGGCACACAAGGAGCGATGCAAACAAGCAAATAACGATTCGTAGAGAAACCATACAGCATATTCTTTTCGCTCCTTTCAACTTGATGGAAATATTATATCACCACAATCGACCTGTGTCAATTCGTTTCTTTTTGTGCTGTGCACAGGTTGTTTTTAGGAGAAAAATGTGGTATGATTATCTAAAATCATATGCCAAGGAGACTGAATATATGTTAAAATGGAATAAAATGATTGCATTCCTATTGCTTTGCAGTGTAGTACTGTCTTTGTTCCCTATGTCTGTGACGGGGACTTCTGCACTGACGGAGGAAAAGACTGCAACGAAAGCGGTTTCTGTTTCTTCCATTTCTGTTCCGGACTATTCCGGAGGTACTTCCTCTGATTGGATGATCTATGACGGGGGATTAGGTACCGCCATTGGTAACACCGGGGCCCAATCCAAGATGCGGATCGTCACCGGCACTACCACTGCCCAGTACTCCACCTATCTTACCACGCTAGAGAAAAATGGCTATATCAAGCTCTTCGGTCGTACTGCACCTGCCCAAAGCGGCACCAATCGCCACGACAAGCACCTATCCCCCGATGGTGCATATGTTCTCTATTCCTACTGGACTCCGGCTGCTAAGGAAGTTCGTATCATTGTAGACACCCATGTAGATACCTTCCGAATCTTCGACTACACCCCCGATCCCGGCTGGGACGGCAAGGGGCGGACAGAAGTCTATTCCTACTCCCTCCAATTTGCCACCGATGGTCACCGGGATACCAGTTCTGCAAATACAGAACGGCGGAATAATGCTGGTACTCTGATGATCGTGAAAATGGCGGATGATTCCCTGTTCATCATTGACGGCGGCAGCTCCCAGCAAATGGGAGACCGTGATTGCGAGCAGCTTTACGACTTTCTCCGTATGATTACCGGCACTCCACAAGGAGAAAAAATGATCATCAACACCTGGTTTATTTCCCACACCCATTTCGATCATGTATCAGGATTCCCCCGTTTCCTCCACAAGTACAGCACCGAGCTGGAGCTTCTGAATATCATGTACAATTTCGATATCGAGGGTTCTTCTCAGAAATATATTCGCCGTGCTGCGCAGTTGTTCCCCAATGCCAAATACTACAAACAGCACACCGGTGAAAGCTTCACAATCGTTGGGGTCAAATTCGACATTCTCTACACGGTAGAGGATCGCTACACTCCCAACAGCAATAACAAATTACTCCTGAATGATGCTTCCTGTCTGGGAGATTATGCAGAAGAGAACAATATTTCTACCGCGATGCGCATGAGCTTTGACGGGAAAACCATGCTCCTGACAGGAGACCTGGAAAAGGCGGATGCCCGTCTCATGAAAATGTATCCTGCTGTAGACTTAAAATGCGACCTCCTACAGATCCCTCACCACGGTTTCGATGATCATGCAACCCTGGTCAAAACCGTAGCCCCCACAGTATCCTTCGTGAATCAGGCGGAAACCGCCATTATGAACCGAAAGGACACCTACGACAATACTGCCGCATGGAAGCCCTATGCAGGCACGATTTGTTATTGTGGCGACCGCACCGTAGGCTATGCCGCAGATAGTGGGATCTTCTATGACGAGCACTTCACCTCTGTGGACTATCTGGATTGGAAGGCCCGGACCTACCCCATTCGAGAGGAAAATGCCTATGACGGCAGTTCAGAACCCATTGCAGACCCGGAGGCCTTCTACCGCTATACCCGCGTTACTGCCCTAACCAAAACAGACAGTGCATACGCTATCGTAGACGATAAGGTGGGAAGAGTCCTGTCCTACGATGCCACCACCGGTGACCTTGGGAACGCAAATCCCGTCTTTAAAAGTGGGGATGAATACTACTTTGCCGCCTCTCAACGACGGAAGGTCAATTGGCTCATGAGCTATTCCTCCTCCGGAGTAAAATCCGGGCAGGCTGTTACGGGCTCAACCACCTACTACGGCACCGTTCCCGTTTATAAAGGAACGGGCGACTATTGGGGTACTCCCACCAAGGGGCGCTACCTTGCCATTGCCAATGGAGACACCTTCGAGTCCAAGGGTATGTACAGTTCCTTTACAAGTATGTCCAATATGATGGAAAGTGCATCCAAAGAGTTGTGGATGGATCTGCTGGAGGGGGGCTATTTCCTTATCTATCGTTATACCGGTGGCAGCTACTATCCCCTCTATCGTGACGGCAACGGCAATGTTACCACTATCCACAACGGATGGGGTTCTGCCAAGGTGACCCGGGCTAAGATCAGTGCACAATCCGATTTCCTCCGTCATCGGATCTATGCCTATAACGAGACTCCTGACACCATGCTCCTGTACTGGACGGGCCACAAGGATTACTATACGGATATGGGAACGCCTCAGAATGATATGATTTCCTTGGTTACTGCTGATCTGCGGATCCTGTATCGGTTTAAAACCTTCTCCGGCTCCGGGGAGATCTTCTACGACGGCTGGAAGGGGGAAAAGGAAGGTACCTATTGGGTAGAGTTCACCAATGGCTACGATTCCGGCACCCCCGGAGATTACCCTATGGTCATCAAGTATAAGAATGCCTCCGGTACCGTGCTGGAGTTGGGTTCTGTTACCGTACATGTAGAAAATTCTGCCGCCCTTCCGGAGTCTAGGCAGTTGTTCTTTGATTACGATGACGGTACGGAATCCCGTATAAAATATAAGTACCGCACCCAGTACAGCGAGTTCAATTTCGATGCAACCTCCCGTTGGGACTTTCTCCAGTACCACGCAGATAACAAGGTCAACAGCACCACAACAGGATTTGTTGACCGGGAAGAAGGAGTCCTGCGGATCTATACCGCAGATAATGACAGCGGATGCCGTAATCTTTCCTTCCGCACCTACGCCACAGGTAACACGCCTCTGAAATTCGTCCCCAAGGACAGTGAAGTGGTTGAAGTCCGCTTTAAAATGGATAACCTGAAAACCGCAAAAGGGAAGAATTCCTATTTCCGTCTGTGGTACTATAAAAACAATGGTGCAGAAGATATCTACACCTATGAAAAGGACTATTATTTAGGCAAGGATTTTGTTTCCGACGGTACATACATGACCATTACTGTAGACCTGTTCACTGCATCGGAGATTGCTGCCCTGACAGCCGGGAACCAAACTCCCACACAGACCTTCAGCAGCTGTGACCTCATTACCGGTATCCGTCCCGCATTCCACAATCTGACCCTCATCGACCCTTCCCAAGAAGCTTCTGTTTCTGTAGACTATGTTTACATCGGATCCAAAGAGGATGCACCCTCTGTCCGAGATGCTGAGCCCCGGCTGGATCCGGATCTGAAGCTCTACCATAGCTTGAATCTGGCAAGTGACATCAGCGTGAATTATGCGATTCCTGCGTCAGCACTGGAAGGCTTCGATATACAAACCGTATCCTTGCAATGCACATACCCCGATTACAGATCGGCGGGTACTGTTGAGGAGATCACTCGTACCATTTCCCCTGTATTGAAGGAGAATTATTACTACTTCACTTTAGATGGTCTTACCGCAGTCCATATGACCAATGAGCTGACTGCTGTCCTATACGGAAGGAAGGGTGGGCGGGAATACTATTCTCCCACAGACAATTACAGCATCACTACCTATGCCTACTCTCAACTCTCCAAGCAGGAGAACTCCTCAGAGCTGAAGGTGCTCTGTGCAGAGCTTCTCCGCTACGGTGCCAAGGCACAGATCTTTAAGGGCTACCGTACAGATGTACTTGCAGACCGCAGTATGACCGAGGCCCAGAAGCTGCTCCTGTCCGATCTGTCTGCTGTTACCTTTGGTATGAACAACCGGGTACTGCCGGAGATCGCCAATCCTAAGGCCACTTGGGTGGGGAAGGCCCTGATACTGGATTCCAAGGTCACTGTCCGCTATGTGGTGGATATTACGGATCCTTCTGTAGATGCAGAGAACCTGACCCTACGCATCCGATACACCGACTACAGTGGGGTGGAGCAGGAAGCTGTTGTGAAGAATGCACAGCCTTATGGTACCGAAGCAGGTCATTATAGCTTCGGTTTTGACGGTCTTCTTGCCGCCGAGTTACGGACGATACTCTATACCGCTGTATATATAGACGAAACGCAGGTATCCGATACATTGATCTACAGCGTAGACACCTACGGTGCTAACAAGACCGGGACCTTGGGAGACCTGTGCAGAGCTCTCATGGCATACTCCGACAGTGCAAAGGCGTTTTTTAACCAATAATTGAAGAGAAATCCAAAAAACAGGGGCCCTGTAGGGAAGAATTTCCTCCTTAACAGGGCCCCTTTATTATTTTAACTCGCACCGACCAATCGCAGCTTGTTGCTATGTGTTACGGAAACCTCTCTTCCTGATTTCTTTCCATATCCGCTCAATTGGATTCATCTCCGGTGTTGTGGGTGGCGAAAAATAATTCTATATTCTTCGGTTTCTTCATCGGCATAGCTGCGGTAGAAGTCAATGAATTGGAGATTATGTAAACCGCTTTGAAGAATTTCTTTGGTGGTTTTCTCGGAGATGCCTACCTCTTGGGCAATCTCTTGGATCGTTTGGGGATCGCTTTTGTTTTGGTATAGGGTATACAGGTGCATGATGTTCCGTAGGTTGAGGTATTCGTGTTCGCTTTGGACGGTGAAGCCGGTTCGCATGGTGCGGATGTAGTTGTGGATCTCTTCCCACATGATACGGGTTTTGTATGTGACAAAAGGGACCTTGCTTTGGGGATCGTAGGATTCCAATGCTCGGAGGATTCCGAGAATGCAGGCTTCCTTGAGATCGAGGAAGTGACCGTACATGGAGTATCTTTGGACGATGCCCATGACGGTTGTGTTTAGAATTGGCTCGTAATAGTGGAGGAAGCACGAAAGATAGTATTCTTCTTTTTCAGCAAGGTATATATCAATGTATTCCTGTAAGTCTTTCTTGGGCGGTGTGGGAGATAGGCGGTATTGATATAATTCTTTCTGCCATTCTTTCATGGGCTTCACCTCCTTTGTTATGATTGATCTTTGAGTCGTTGGTCAGTGAGAGCGTATAACCGTTCTCTTGTCATGTCCTGCTCGAAGTCTTGTATCGTGTAGCCATTGCCCTGGATAACTTTCGTTTTCAGCTCCTTTGCAATTTCCTTGGCCATGGTGGCGAACTCTTTTGTAATGGTGCCTTTGGACTGTTCTGCGCGAATGCAGCTACATCTTCTCCGGTAGATATCCATCACCGGATGGGCTTCTGCAAGTTCTTTTTGTCCTACGAATGCTGCGTACTGTCTGCAAGTTAGCTCTTTTCCGTTGTACTCGTAACCGGAGAGACCATCGCAGTAGATCTGCTTTCGGGCAGAAGACATCAGGAAATATTGCTTGCAAACCTGGCACCGCTTTGGGTAGTGCCCGTAGTGTAGCCCTTCAAAAAAGTCTGTCAGAATGAATCCCAAATAGCTGTCGAAATACAGTCGCCTTGCAACAGTACACCGCGTGCTCCGTGGAGATTTCTTTAGGCCCACATATTCTGTTTTGACCGAGAAAGATGTTTGCCCGAAGAACTCTAAAGCAAGGGGCAGCAAATTCTCTTCGTCAAAATGATCGGCATCCTCTATGTTGGAGACAAAATTCTTTAGTGCATGGAATGCTTTGTTCATATCTTCGCTGAGCTTATCGTAAAAAGCTATGGAAGCGGAAATCCAAATACAACAGCAAGGGAATCGGACGAATGTATAGAAGAAAAGTTTTTTGTGGAAAATATAGGAAGCGATACGAAATGAGGGATTGTATTTGGAGATTGAAGTAAGAGACGATATGAAGCTGGTAACTCTTTGGTTGACCCGTAGGGAGCAGGAAGACGAAGCTGTCCGGACACAGTTGAAGGAGCTTTATGCCTACTATGGAGCGAAAAAATATATGGTGGCACAGTTCCATTCCGGGACAGAGGATCTGTATGCCAATACTCGCGACCTGTTGGTGCACAACCGAAAGCGAATTGAGGAACTTGCGGTACAGAGGGAGAAGCAGGCAATAGAGCCAAATCATTCCGGTAGACAGTCAAGCAGACCGATTATACAATGTTAACGATATACAAATAAGGAGAGATGAACATTGGTAGAAATATTTGACATTGCGGGATACACCCGAATTTCCTTTGAGGATGATGACTCGAAAGACAAGGACAACACCTCTATTGAGAACCAAAAAGCCATCATTGAGGATTTTGTAAGGCATAAGTTTCCCGGCTCTCGTTTGACCTTCTATGAAGACCGAGACCGAAGCGGCTACACCTTTGAAACCCGTGAGGACTATCAGCGAATGCGAAAGGCCATGATGTCCCACAAAATCGACATTTTGGTGGTCAAGGACTTTTCCCGTTTTTCCAGACGGAACAGCCGTGGCTTGGTGGAGCTGGAAGACCTGCGAGATGCGGGAATCCGCATTATTTCCATCGGAGACGGCATTGACTATCCTAACGATGATGATTGGCTGAAAATTCAGTTCCAATTTCTGATCAACGAAATGCCGGTCACCGATACAAGCAAAAAGGTACGCAATGTGATCCGCAGACGGCAGGAGGATGGTAAGTGGATCTGTGCTGCCCCTTATGGCTACATCATCAATCTGAGACAGGAATTTGAGGTAGTTCCCACCGAAGCGGATGTGGTGCGGACGGTATTCCGACTGTACAACGAGGAGGGCTGGGGCTATAAGCGGATCGCTAACTACTTGACAGAGGAAGGTATTCCCACGCCCCGTATGTCCGAAAAGCAACGCTTGGATGCCATTGGAAAGGAAAACAAAATCAGAGCGAAAGCACAATGGAGTATCGTTTCCGTACAGGGCATTCTGGACAATGATTTCTATATCGGCACTCTGCGATCACGGAAGTACACCCGTAGGAAGATCAACGGGAAAGATAGGAAGCTGGATGCAGAAGACAATGTGGTCATTGAGAACCACCATCAGCCTATCATTGATTACCGCACCTTTGCAACCACCCGGCGACTTCGGGAGTTGCGGTCCAAGACCAACTACCGTGGTGTCAAGAAATATGACAATGCCTATTCCGGCTTCTTGCAGTGCGGTGATTGCGGCAGTCCTATGTTCTCCATGAGCCGTTCTGATTTGAAGCCTGCCTATACCTGCGGCACTTACCACCGCCGTGGCAAGAACGGCTGCACCAGCCATCACATCCGAGTGGATCGGCTGGACTTTCTGCTGAAAATGTATGTGGAAAGGGTTATGCAAAATTCTGCTTCTATGCTGGAGCAGCTAAACAGCGATTTGGCAAAGGAGCAGGAAACTGTGCAGGAAACGGAAGTATCTGCTGACAATTTAGCTGCAGTTATGGAAGACTATGTTGCAGAATTGAAGGTCACCAAACGCCAGCGCATTCGGGAACTGATGAAGCACCCGGAGGACGAGGATCTGATTCAAGAAACCTATGACGAGCTGGAGGGAGATCTGCAAAAGAAGATCGAGGGCATCCGTCATCAAATCGACATGCTTGCCGATAAACGCAATACCATCCTTCGGGTCAATCGGGCAGCAAAGCTTGCCATGGATGTCTTTCAAGATATTTTGGATAAGGAAGCTTTGGAGCGAAATGACCTGGAGCTGATCATTCAAAGGATTCGTGTGTATGAGGATCGCTTAGAAATTGAACTGCGATCTGATATCGACCGGCTGATCCGCTGCGATTGTATGGAGAGCGTTGTAAATTTTGAGCAAGGCAGTATGGATATCTTAAGGACCGCCTTAGTCCAGAGCAGTTTTCACCGCAGGGACAAGGTCTATGCTGTCAATGTTATCAGTGGCGGAGACCCCTTGGAGATCTACACGGAGAAGGATGGGGAGGTTATTTTTAAGAAGTATTCCCCTATGGGGGATCTGCAGGATTTTGCGGCACAGTTGTGTGATTCTATTGGGAAGAATACGGGGCATATTGCGGCGGTGGCAGATCGGGACAGTATTATTGCCGTAGCCGGGGCTCCCAAGCGTGAGCTGCTGGAGAAGCGGAATTCCCCGGAGCTGGAGCAGCTTATGGAGCAGAGGAAGAACTATCGCTATCGCAGCGGTGAGGCCCGCCTGCGGCCTGCGGAGGCGGTGGATCGCTATCATTTGGGTGTTGCCGCTCCCATTATTGCAGAGGGGGATCTCATGGGCTGTGTGATGCTGCTTCTCAATGAGAACGATAATGAGCCCACGGAGTCTGAGCAGAAGCTGGCACAGACTGTAGCAGGCTTCTTAGGGAAGCAGATGGAAAACTGATTGAAATGTAAAAAAAGACTCCTGCAGCAGGATCCCATAGGGAACGATGCTCGCAGGAGTCTTTTTTGTATAATACTGTTTCTTGATAAAATGGTTTGAAAACCATTTTATTGCAGGATGAATATCCTGCTTAGCCTTCGGCGGCAAGAACAGTATTACAGGTTATTTCTTGGCGGCTTTGCCGCCATGCCGCTTACCAGCGGCATAA
>JAZNYV010000125.1:0-5068 GCA_045594585.1 Faecousia sp.
GTTGTACCGAGAGAGTTGAGAACACGCCCCCTGACGGGAAGACCCCCGGGGGAAATATGATAGAAGGAACGGTAGAACCTACCGAAAGTACGCCATCAACAGCAGATGCGGAAGGATCGACGGCAGATCCCACAGAATCCGATCCTCAAGAAACAGAGGCTCTCATAGGTCCTTCCGGCGTGGAACTGCGAACCTCGGATAAGTTGATCTACTTAGCACAAAAGGTCGGTCATCTGGAGTTTAGATTTGACAACGCTCGTGCGGTGAATCATAGATCAGATGTGAAGGAAGAATGTATAGATCCTTCCCGATGCAGTCGCCGCTACTCCTATGATGCATCACAGTACAGTGCGGAAGATTTTCTCAATGCAGAAAGCGTTCGTCTCCTCGAAGGGAAAACCTGGAAGGTTAGATATGTTTATCCCAATTGGACAGAGGATGATGGATATTTCGGAGACGGTGCCTACTTGATCTTGGTAGATGTAACAGCGACTAATGTGGGAGCAGAAAATTATACCACAGCCGATCACTATTCCGATGGTCGCCCAAGAGGTGAATATGACGATCCATATATTTTTTGGGCAGCTGGCGTTCCTGTTTTGACAGATATTTCCGGCACCAAGTGGATTGGCGATCGATTATGGTATGCGGACCCTGCATATTTTAGTCTTCTCAATCAACGTAGTGAACATCCTTTAGCATTTCGATTAGCTCCGGGAGAATCCATTACCTATACCTTGGGCTTCCTTGTAACGGATCATGAGTTGGGTGGAGATTTCTCGTTGCCCCACTTATGCCTTACCGATTCCGCAGGAAGTCTATATGGGATGTTCTATAAATTAGATATCGATTGGAGTGGAACCAAATGATGCAAATGCTTCGTACTGAACTAAAAAAAGCTTTATGCATCTCTTGATGAAACAATTTATAACACATAGATCTCGGTTAGTCTTATATGAGATTTTCCCTAGGTAAGAAATGTAAGCGTAAAATACAGGTTAGGTGTTTCACCTGCATTTTACGCTTATGATTTATTATATATCATATTTCACCACACAATAGTCACAGTATCCCGATTGCAAAACATTATTATATCCTATATCAGATAATTTTTCCCTTGTATTTGCCCATATAATCGACCGATACAAGGATACTATAGAGTGAAATCATATAAACAGAAACGATGAGAGTTGTCTGAGAAAAAACCTTTATTTTCAAGTATTTCAGAGTGTTTTAATAACATCCTACAGCAACTAATAGACGATAGTAAAATCACGTACCCCAAATTCCGTTTTATCAAGTAGTTTCGTACCTGTAGCTGTAGGGGCGGATATCATCCGCCTGTGCACCATCGATAGGGTAAATGTTATCAATTTTACGAAAATGCCTACGAACTCGAAACCTTGCCGGCGGCTAATAGCCGCCCCTACATTGGTCTACGTAAATACGGATCGGAGCGACAAATCGGAATTTTGCTTTACAAAGCTCTCTCGGGGGCTTTTCTTTTTTCTATTTTTGTGATATGATTATGGTGGTTAAATAGGATAGAAAGAAGGTATTTCTGTATGTACGAACTGACATTCCGATTCGAGAACGGTGACAGCCCTGTGATCGCTCAGTGGGTAGACGGGGAGAATATTTTAGAGACCGCCCGACGGGTCAACGTAGCCATTGATGCTCCCTGCTCCGGCAACGGTTCCTGCGGCAAGTGCCGTGTCAAGCTCTTAAAGGGCGAGACAGAGGGTCTGCAGACCTCCCACATTTCCGACGAGGAATTTGCCGAGGGCTGGCGGCTGTCCTGCTGCTGCAAGCCTGTATCCGACTTGGAGATTCTGGTCCCGGACATCGCCTCTGCTTACCGCAGCCGTATGAAGACCGCTGACCTGTCCGGCGGTAAGGAAGTCGCTATTTTTACTGAGCTCTTAGAGGGGGTAAAGGATGCCGGGATCTCCTTAGGCAACAGCTTCCGCTCTGTGGATCTCGTGCTGGAGGAGCCTACTCTGGAGGACACTATGCCGGATAACGAGCGGCTGGAACGGGCCTTGGCAGAGGCTACGGGCTGTGAGATCTCCATCCCCTTTGCCGCTCTGCGGGGGCTGCCTACCGCACTGCGAGAGAACAGCTTCCGCATCCGTGTTTGGGGTGAGGAAAAGGAGGGCCGCTTTACGGTCTACACCTTCCTGCCCTACGGAGACGGGAGCCCCGTCTGCGGTATCGGTATGGATATCGGCACCACTACGGTTTCCGCCGTTCTCTTCGATCTGAGGGACGGCAAGCTCCTTGCCAAGGCCTCCGGCGGTAACGGACAGATCCGCTACGGTGCAGACGTTATCAACCGTATCATCGAGCAGGGCAAGGCCGGTGGCAGAGAAAAGCTGCAAAAGGCCATTATTGAAGAGACCGTGGTCCCCCTGTTCAATACCCTGAGCAAGGAGGCTAAGGTCCCTGCCCATCGGATCCTCCGCCTTGCCATCGGTTCCAATACCACTATGAATCACCTGCTCCTGGGGGTGGAGTCCGATCCCATCCGCACGGAGCCTTATATCCCCGCCTTCTTCAGCTACGGGGAGCTAAGGGCAGCAGACCTTGGTCTGCCCATCCATCCCAATGCACAGGTCCGCATTGCTCCCAACATCGGCTCCTATGTGGGAGGTGACATTACTGCCGGCACCTTTGCAGGTATGATCTGGAACAAGGAGGAGCTGTCCCTGTTCATTGACCTGGGCACCAATGGCGAGATCGTTTTCGGTAATGCAGACTTCTTGGTTTCCTGTGCCTGCTCTGCAGGTCCTGCCTTTGAGGGCGGTGACATTTCCTGCGGTATGCGTGCAACGGACGGTGCCATCCAGGCCTGTACCATTGACAAGGACACCATGGAGCCTACCTTCGATATTATCGGCGGCGGCAAGGCCGTAGGTCTCTGCGGCAGCGGCATCATTGACCTGATCGCCGAGCTGTTCCGCTGCGGCATCATTAACGCCAAGGGCATCTTCGTCCGTGAGGGAGATCGTGTTGCCCACGACAAGCACGGCATCGGCAGATACATCCTTGCCCATGCCGAGGAGTCCGAAACCGGTCGTGAGATCGCTCTGAACGAGGTAGACATCGACAACTTCATCCGTGCCAAGGGTGCTATTTACTCCGCCATCGACACCCTTCTGTCTGCCATGGACATGGACGACTCCGTTTTAGAAGGTATCTATGTAGCCGGCGGCATCGGCAGCGGCATCAATATGAAGAACGCCGTCCGCATCGGTATGTTCCCCAACGTCCCCATGGAGCTGTTCCACTACATCGGCAACTCCTCCCTGGCAGGTGCCTACACCATGGCCCTCTCCGACGAAGCCAACGCCAAAACCGAGGAAGTAGCCCGCAACATGACCTACATGGAGCTGTCCACTCACCCCGGCTACATGGACTCCTTCGTCGCCGCCTGCTTCCTCCCCCACACCGACGCAAGCCGCTTCGCCGTGGAATGATTTCCTTAGCTTGGTGATTTTTCCCTTAATTTATTGATATTGGTGGGAAAAATTGAAACTTTATCATGGAGGTGCAGTAGTAATGAATCGAACAGATATGATTTTTGACATCTCGTCCATATGGGCAACAGTGCTCATCCACAGCGCAAACGAATCCGCTTGCCTGAGTTCGACTATTCTTCTCAGGGAGCATACTACCTAACCGTTTGTGTCAAAGACAGACGCCCTGTACTATCCCAAATCCATAAATCACCTGCAGGAGAGGCGCTGGTACGACTTTCATCGTAGGGACTTTCCGTAGAACGAACAATTCTTCGGATCCCCAAAGTTTACCCCGATGTAACTCTGTTTTCCTATATTATCATGCCGGCTCATGTTCATCTGGTATTAGGGATCGGCTGTGACGATTCCACACAAGAAGCACTCACCCAAGGATCTGCTACTAATATTTCCACTATTATAAAAAAAGCTTAAAGCGTGTTACCAACCGTGAGATCCGCGAGACTCTGTGGCAGCCCCGATACAATGATCATGTGATCCGTTCAGAAGAGGATCTGATCACCAAAATCCAATATGTAGAAACCAATCCATTACGCTATCTTTTAAGACTGGAGTGAAAAATATGCAAGTAGAAAATCACAAGGAAGAAGTTCCTTTTAGCTATTATTGTGAGAAATTTCGGGCTGCGGAGCCTGTGGAGATGGCACAGCGGAGCGGTGCCAAGTGGGATGGGAAGGCTTTTAGCCTGACTCTGTTGGGGACGGTGTATACCATTACCCATCCCGAGTACAGCTTGGAGCCGAGTAATGCCCCTCTGCCTCTGCAGACCTTCCTGCTGCGGTTCCTGTTGGAAGGAAAAAAGGGTTCTCCTTCTCAGAACTTTAAGACCTTCCGGGAAATGCCCTGGGGGGAGCTGTACATCCAGCCCTTTACAGGGAGAGTGTTGACACGGGCCGCCTTTACCTTCGGCACCCGGATCGAGAGATTCCGCAAGGCTGCGGAGGCTATGGGCGGTCTGCCCCTATCCCATGGGGATGCAGGCTATGAATTTGAGCTCACGAACAACTACTGCCTGCGGATGCTGGTTTGGGAAGGAGACGAGGAGTTCCCTCCCAATGCACAGCTGCTGTATACGGACAACTTTGAGACCGGCTTCTCCGCCGAGGATCGGGTTGTTGCAGGGGACCTCCTCATCGGTGCCATCAAGAGCAAACTGTAAGTTTTTTCATTTATAGTTTAAAACTATAAATAAACTATGAATAAAAGATTGATTTTTTTCTTTTCCATGCTACAATATGGGAGAACGATCCAAAGGGGCCGAAAACCCCCGAAAAGCTGCAATTTGGATTGACAAAACTTCCCTCTGTTGCTATAATGAAAAGAGAATTTTTTAAGGAGGATTACCTATGGCAATCGAATTCGTAAACGGCAAGTACACCGATCCCGAAACCGGTCGTGTGACCCTGGACCCCACTGTCTACAAGGATTGGCAGATCGCAGAAGAAGCAGAGAAGACTCTGCCTCCCTTCGAGACCTTCCGTGAGAAGCTGGGTCTGCTCCTCGATGAGATCATCCCCTACGGCAAGACC
>JAZNYV010000126.1:0-30239 GCA_045594585.1 Faecousia sp.
CACGGGAATGGCACGGTATACGCCCTTATCCTGCGGTCTGTTTACCAACACAAGAGAGTGGATATTTTTAATGACGCTCTCTGTCAGATCAATTTCCTTGGTTGCAATATCCTGCACGTACATAAAAGCATCACGGTGTCCTACGGCTTCAAGGTGATCCTTCATTGGCTTTTGGTCGATGGTCATACCTTCCAAAACCATTGCTGTTTCCTTGAGCGTAAGAGTGTTGCCTTCGATGGCGTTAGAGTTATAAGTGAACTCTACCATAAACTCTTCACGAAGACGCTCTACCTCACCCTCTGTTAGGGGGTGCATCTTGGCAAGCTGATCCTTTTTAGCATCAATGGCGGTCAGGAGCGTAGCACGATTGGTACGCCCGTCAGCGGGCTTCTCTGCGCTTGCAGGAATCATATACAGCTTACCACGGCGTACCATACCGGGAATCTTACCTTCCGCACACAACACGCGAACACGTCGAGGGGAAATACCCCATTTTTCCGCCGCTTCTGCCACTTTTATATAATCCATAATGAGTTTCCTCCGTTAAAATCTTATATTAAATGCTATCATACCACTTTTAAGAAATAATAGCAACGGGTTTTTGCAATTTTTTTACGAAATATTGTTCCCCAAATATTTTTGCGGCATTGATTTTAAGTTAATTAACATGTATGATAACCATACGCATACTGTCCCCGACCGAATCGTAAGTGTCAGCCAGCCTTTTGTCCGTCGTCTGTTCGACAAATCGGAATTCTGCGGAAATAGGGCTTGTTTCATAGGGGGATTTGTGATATAATGGCTTCTGTATAAGGAGCCTTTGCAAAAAGGACATGATTCCATGGACACAAGGAGAGATATTATGAAATTAGGTATCGTTGGACTGCCCAATGTTGGCAAGTCTACTCTGTTTAACGCTCTGACCGGCTCCCATGCAGAGACCGGTGCATATTCCAATGCCGCCGCCAAGCCCAATATCGGACAGGCCAAGGTCCCCGATTCCCGTCTGGACTGGCTGACGGAGTATTACCGTCCCAAGAAGACCACCCCTGCCACCATTGACTTTGTAGACGTGGTAGGCATTAAGAAGGGCGGTGGCAGAGGCAACGCCTATTTACAGACCATCCGCCTGGTAGATGCACTGGTACACATTGTTCGTTGCTTCGAGAATGACGAGATGTTCACAGAGCCTGCAGATGCTGCCCGCGATGCAGACAGCTTAGCTGTAGAGCTGATCCTGGCAGATATCGAGGTTGTAGAACGCCGCTTGGACAAGGCCACCAAGGCCGCTAAGAGCGGCGACAAGAAGGCCAAGCGTGAGATGGAAATGTGTCAGGCTCTTATCGACCACCTTATGGAGGGCAAGCCCGCTTCCACCTACGAGTTCACCGAGGAGGACAAGGATATCCTACAGGACGGCGGTCTCCTCAGCGTTAAGCCCGTGATCTATGTTGCCAACATGGCAGAGGATGATATGGCAGAGTATGAGAGTCATCCCCAGTACAAGGCTCTGGCCGCCATTGCCGCAGACCAGGGTGCCGCCGTTCTCCCCGTTGCCGCCAAGTTCGAAGAAGAAATTGCGGAAATGGAGGACGAGGATGCCGCCATGTTCATGGAGGAGCTGGGACTCACGGAGCGGAGCCTGGACCGCTTGATCCACGCAAGTTATGACCTGCTGGGCTATATCTCCTTCCTCACCGGCGGTGAGGACGAGGTCCGTGCATGGACCATTACCAAGGGCACCAAGGCTCCCAGAGCCGCCGGCAAGATCCACAGCGACATTGAGCGTGGCTTCATCCGTGCAGAGACCGTAGCCTTCGACGATCTGGTAGCCTGCGGCACCGTCGCCAATGCCAAGGCCAAGGGTCTCTTCCGTAGCGAGGGCAAGGAATACGTCATGAAGGACGGCGACATCGTCAACTTCCTCTTTAACGTTTGATTCCCCAATCACTACCACACCGGGAAACAGGCTTCTGCTTCCCGGTGCTTTTTTATCTTCAAATTCCGATTTGTCGTGCTGATTAACTCATTTGTCGATATGCCTTCGGCTCGATATTTTCCCGGGGAAATCGATATAACCCAAGAGGTTTCGATATGATATAAATCCCTTCTTGCCCCGCAGGGCATATGGAGTGCAACGCACATATCGAAGCGAAGTCTATATGGAAAATCCCCAAGAGGATTTGTATCGACGCAAAAGAATCAACAGCTCCATAAATCGGAATATTTGCATCTGTTTGTGTAAAGAACGAAAGCGACCCTCAAATGCTTCAGGTAAAGAAGCATTTGAGGGTTGCGTTCATTGTATGGAGAAAATCAATAGTTAATGACCTTCTCGAATTTTTCGGGGATGAGGCTGGCACCGCCGATGAGGCCGCCGTCGATCTCGGGCTGGCTCATAAGCTCGGAGGCGTTCTTGTCGTTCATGGAGCCGCCGTAGAGGATGCGGATCTTCTCAGCCATGTCTCCGTAGACCTCTCGGATGGCACGACGGATGGCACCGATAGTAGCATTGGCATCCTGTGCGGTAGCGGTCATACCGGTACCGATGGCCCAAATGGGCTCGTAGGCAATGACCACGTCCTCTAACTGCATACGGCTGACCCCGCAGAGTGCGGCCTTGGTCTGGAGGCAGACCACCTCGTTGGTAATGCCCTTCTGCTTCTCGGCAAGGCTCTCGCCCACGCAGACAATAGGCTTGAGGCCGTTAGCCAGGCACTTAAGGGTCTTCTTGTTAACGGTCTCATCGGTCTCGCCGAAATACTGACGACGCTCAGAGTGTCCAAGAATGACATACTCTACACCCAGCTCCTTCAGGCTTGCCACATTGGCCTCACCTGTAAAGGCACCCTTGTCCTCAAAGTGGACATTCTGGGCACCCAGGCGGATGTCCGTACCCTTAAGGCAGGGGCCGGCGGCGAAGAGGCTGACCGTCATGGGACAGACCACAACCTCGGCCTTGTTACGAACCTGGATCTTCTTTAGTTCATTGAGCAGGGCAACGGTTTCTGCAGGGGTCTTGTTCATCTTCCAGTTGCCTGCGATCATAGGTCTTCTCATATTAAGACTCCTTTGCTCAGACTCCTACGGTAAGAATCAATACAGGGTCTTGCGGATCTCCACGTTGCCGCTGGGGCACTTGTTCTTGCAGTTGCCGCAGTTGATGCACTTGTGCTCGTCGTTCTTTACACCGGAAACGATCTTGCCGGTGGAGGAAGCACCAATACGGCTTGCACCTGCATTGATCATAGCAACAGCATCATCATAGGTACGGACGCCGCCGGAAGCCTTAACGCCGATGTCGGGACCAACGGTCTCACGCATGAGGCGGATATCCTCAACAGTAGCACCGCCGGTGGAGTAACCGGTGGAGGTCTTTACGAAGTGAGCACCTGCGATCTTGGCAACAGTACAAGCCTTGACCTTCTCTTCGTCGGTCAGGAGGCAAGCCTCGATGATGACCTTAACGGTAGCTCTGCCCTTAACGGCATTAACAACGCCCTCGATGTCACGCTTCACCAGCATCCAGTCACCGGACTTGATAGCGCCAACATTGATGACCATGTCGATTTCCTTAGCACCCTTGGTAGCTGCATCAGCGGCTTCGAAAGCCTTGGTCTCGGGAGTGCAGGTGCCGAAGGGGAATGCAATAACGCAGCAGGGGGTGACACCGCTGCCTTCCAGCTGCTGAGCAACATACTGGATATAGGAGGGGTTGACACAAACGCTGGCGCAGTGATACTTCTTAGCCTCGTCACAGATCTTGCGAACATCGGCTACGGAAGCCTCGGGCTTGAGGAAGGTGTGGTCAATGTATCTTGCCATATCGGCAGGGCTCTGACCGTTATTGGTAGCGGGAACCTGCTGACCGTACTTGGAGCAAATTTCCTCGGTTACTTGTCTGATGATTTCATTAATATCCATTCAAGGTTACTTCCTTTCGTATTTTTAAGTGCAACCTTCCATTCACTCAACGACCCATAAGGCCGTTGATTATATTTCAGGCCGCAGAGATTAGGCTTTTCTTGCTTCTTCGGCAATCTTTGCCGTGGCGGTCAGGCCCAGTCTAGTGGCACCGGCGGCCATAAGCTGCTCTGCCTGTGCCAGGGTCTTGATGCCGCCGTCGATCTTGATACCAACATTCCGTCCCAGGATCTCATGAGCCAGCTTCACGTCCTCTACACGGGCACCGTGACCGCTGAGCATATTCTGGATCTTGACGAAGTCTACCCCTGCGGAGCGGAGCATGGTAAGAACTGCACGCTTCTCCTCCGGGGTATAGATGCTGTGCTCAAAGACCGCCTTGATCTTAGCCTTGCCTGCTGCCATGCGGACGATCTCCTCCAGCTCACGCCGGGCTACATCCAATCTGCCGGACTTAATGGCAAGGACATTGAGGGCTACGTCGATCTCCGTAGCACCGTTGGCCATACATTCACGGAGCTCTGCCAGCTTGGCGGCCTGGGACATACAGCCGTGAGGGAAGCCGATGGCAGTACCCACAGCAACGGGACTGCCCAAGAGCTCCTCTCTTGCAACGGATACGTAGTAAGGAGCCACACAGACCGCCGCAACAGAATACTTCCGTGCTACGGCACACTCCGTGCGGATCTTACTCTCCGTTGTATCGGGATTCAGAAGGGAATGCTCCAAATGGGACACCACATCCATACCTGTGACCAGTCCTGCATAGGGTGCAGGAGCGGCTTCCATATGGAAGTAGGCCAGGACCTGCCGTTCCACTTCCTTGCGGATTGCTTCAATATCCATATCAGTGATACTCCCTTGTTTCGCCATCATAGGTCACATGGTCGATAACACCGCAGATGGTCAGGTCCGCAATGACCTTGCGGCCTAAGAACATCCCTGCGGCACCGCCGTCCACATTGACCAGAACCGTGTCTCCGACACCTGCGTCTGCCACATCAAAGCAAATGGCTTGATTGCCGGTGAGATTCCCATCCTCGTCGATATAATCCACGATCATGAGCTTCTGTCCTGCAAAGCCCTCGTCCTTAATGGTGGAGACTACGTTGCCGACGACTCTTGCCAGTCTCATCCCAGCTTGGGCAGAATGCCCTCAACATCCTCGTGGGGAGAGGGAATGACGTGGCAGCCGTACAGCTCGCCGACACGCTTTGCAGCAGTAGTGCCTGCATCAACAGCAGCCTTAACAGCGCCGACATCGCCGCGAACCATAACGGTGACCAGACCGGAGCCGATCTGCTCCTTGCCGATGAGGGTAACGTTTGCAGCCTTGACCATTGCATCAGCAGCTTCAACAGCGCCGATGAGGCCACGGGTCTCGATCATACCAAGTGCTAACTTCATTGTATTGTCCTCCAAATTAGATATTATTCTGTCAATTGAACATTATAAGAGTCGATAAATCCGACTATGGCGGCATCGGCGGCAGTCCGCTTGGTGCGGAACATACGGCCGGCCTCCTTAGAGCCGATCAGATAGACAAAGTCGCCTCTACCAGCTTGTCTGGTGGCATCCGCCGCCACGATCATCTTGGTTTTTTTACCCTTTTCTATGAGCTGCACTACCAGGAAGGGGATGTTATCCAAGCCCGACTCCTTAACGGTGGCAACTACACAGCCGACGACTTCTCCGATGTACATAGCTTAGCCGATGGTGGGAAGAATGCCCTCAACATCCTCGTGGGGAGAGGGAATGACATGGCAGCCGTACAGCTCGCCAACACGCTTTGCGGCAGTTGCGCCTGCGTCAACAGCAGCCTTAACTGCACCGACATCGCCACGGACCATAACGGTAACCAGGCCGGAACCGATCTGCTGCTTGCCGATGAGGTGAACGTTTGCAGCCTTGACCATTGCGTCTGCTGCTTCGATGGCCCCGATGAGGCCGCGGGTCTCGATCATACCAAGTGCTAACTTCATAATGTTATACTCCTTTCAAATTAAGACGGATCAAATTAAGACGGAAATGATGGATGGATTTCGGCAGCTTAGCCCATAGTGGGGAGAATACCCTCGACATCGTTGTCGGGAGAGGGGATAACATGGCAGCCGTACAGCTCGCCAACACGCTTTGCGGCAGTTGCGCCTGCGTCAACAGCAGCCTTAACTGCACCGACATCGCCACGGACCATAACGGTAACCAGGCCGGAACCGATCTGCTCCTTGCCGATGAGGGTGACGTTTGCGGCCTTGACCATTGCGTCTGCTGCTTCGATTGCGCCGATGAGGCCACGGGTCTCGATCATACCAAGTGCTAACTTCATTTTGTTTTCCTCCAAATGTGTTTTTTTATTTTAATTTTTATTAATACAGGGAATTGACGATATCGGGGTGAGGAGAGGGGATCACAACGCTCTCGGAGAGCATACCCTTGGCCTCGGGAAGAGCCTCACCTGCGGCAACGGCGGCACGGACTGCGGCAACCTCACCGGTGAGGGTGATGAAGGACTTGCCACCCAGGCCTCTGCCCAGGCGTACGTCAATCAGGTCCACATCAGCGGCCTTGACCGCTGCATCGGCTACCACAACTGCAGCACAGAGGCTGAAGGCCTCCATTACACCTACAGCAGTGACCTGCCCGATATCATTGCAGGCGTTGATAGCCTTGGGAACTTGGGGGTGGACAGAGGAGATCACTACACTGTCAACCAGTCTCTGACCGGCTGCCTCACAGCCTGCCTCTACGCTCTCTCTGACCGCGGCAACGTCGCCGGAAACCAGGACGATGAACTTACCTGCACAAACAGGCTGTGCGGTAATGAGCTCTACGGTTGCTGCCTTCAGCATGGCATCCCCTGCATTGATCCCTACGGGAATGCTGTTAGTTTCGATCATGCCAAGTGCGTTCATTTGCTCGTCCTCCTGATTTCAATATAGTCTGAACTGATATCCGTAACGGTGCCGGAGATGCTTGCATGCATCTTGACACCCAGCTTGCCTTCGGCAATGTCGGCAATGAGCTGGTTCTTACGAACCTTGTCCCCTACCTGTACCTTGGGAACAGAGGGAGCACCCACGCCCATGCGTAGGGCAATACGGACACAGTCGGTGGTCAGTGCCTTGTCTACCAAAGGAGCAGGCACATCGTATTTCTTAAGGCCCATACGGGCAATGAGACGGGATACGGGAACCTTCTTGTTCTCCAGGCCGCCGTCTACAGTGGTATAGACCTCCTTGCGAGCCCGGGTGCCCTGAGAGGCAATAGCAGACTTGAGGGTCTGCATGACCTGAGAGGGCTTGAGGCCGAAATTGCAGGCATAGTAGGTACACAGACCGCAATTACAGCAGGAGAAGATGCCGTTAATGTCTCCCAGCAGATCCGTTCCGCTGGCAAGGGACCGCATAGCCTTGTGAGGCTGTACATTGAGGCCCAATGCATTACGGGGGCACATCTGGGTACACATGGAGCACTGACAGCACACAGCCATCATCTTCTTAAGGTTGATGGTAGTTGACTTGGATTCATAGAGAGGATGTCCCTTGGGGATGGCCAGGAGGCCGCCTGTGGTCTTGGTCACAGGGATATCCAGGGTATCTACCACACGGCCCATACAGGGACCGCCGATGATGTAGTCGCAATCCTCGGTGGTGCCCCCGGCGGCTTCCAAAACCTCCTTCAAGGAGATGCCTACAGGAACACGGACTGTAACGGGATTCTTGACCGCACCGCCTACGGTGACATACTTCTCAATGACCTTCTTGCCTTCCATGGCATTTGCGATATTGACCAGGGTGCTGACGTTACAGACCACACAGCCCACGTCCAGGGGCAGGCCCCCGGTAGGAACCACGCGGCCGGTCACATCGTAAACGATCTGCTGCTCGTCACCTGCGGGATAATATCCGTCCAGGAGATGGATCTGCACATCCTCTGCATCCTTGGTAGCTGCCTTGAGAGCCTTGACCGCATCATGGTAATGCTCCTTGAGGCAGATGACAGCATACTTGGCACCGGTAAACTCCTTTACCGCCCGTATGCCCTTGACCACATCTGCGGCATAGACCTGCATGACCTGCTGGTCTACCCGGAGAAGGGGCTCACACTCGGCTCCGTTTGCAAGGACGTATTCTGCCTTGCAATTGATCTTTACGTGAGTGGGGAAGCCTGCGCCGCCTGCGCCGAGGATACCGGCGTCACAGACGATCTTTGTCAGCTCCATAGGCTTAAATAATGCGGAAGTCGCCCTTGAGGACACAGCGTCTTGCTCTGGTGAAGGACTTGGCACTGGTGAGGCCCTCGCCGGTGGGAGTGGCAATGGTCAGGGTGGTGTAGCCCTCACCGCCGAAGCCCAGGCCGGAATAGGAAGGAGCGTTCTTGACAAAGATGGTAGTATTCATGCGGCGAGCCGCACGGGACATATTGTGGATATTGGTAGAGTGGATCATAGCGGAGTGCTGGCAACCATGCTCTGCACGGAAGGCCTCGGAGAGGGCCTCCTCGAAGTTGGCTACACGGACCATACCCAGGACAGGCATAAGCATTTCCACCTCTACGAAGGGATGGTAGCGGTCTACATCTGCAATAATGAGGACAGGCTCACCGGTAAAGGCAACGCCGCTCTCACGGAGGATGTAGGTAGCATCGTGGCCGACGAACTTGCGGTTGATGACGTACTTGCCATCCTTGTTGACCAGGACGGTACGGACGATCTTGTCGATATCCTCACCGTAGACACGGAAGGCACCGTGCTGCTGCATGGTATTCATCAGAGCGTCTGCAATGGAATTGACCATGAAAACTTCCTTCTCAGCTACGCAGAGAACATTGTTGTCGAAGCTTGCGCCGTCTACAATGTGCTTGGCGGTCTGAGGGATGTCTGCGGTCTCGTCAACGATAACAGGGGGATTGCCGGGGCCTGCGGCTACGCACTTCTTGCCGGACTTCATGGCAACCTCAACAACAGCCTCGCCGCCGGTAACTGCCAGCATCTTAATGGCCTTGTGGGTCATAATGACCTTAGAGGTGTCCATGGTAGGCTCCTTGGGAGCAGTGATCAGACCGTTGGGGCCGCCTGCGGCAATGATGGCATTGTTCAGGAGCTCCATAGCTCTCTGAGAAGCACGCTTGGCAGCGGGATGGGGGTTGTAGACAACAGCGTTGCCTGCGGCGATCATGCTGATGGAGTTGTTAATGACCGTTGCGGTGGGGTTGGTAGAGGGGGTAATGGCACCGATCACTCCATAGGGAGCGGTCTCCACCAGGGTCAGACCGTCATCGCCGCTGAATGCAGTGGGATGGAGGTCCTCGATGCCGGGGGTCTTGTTGGCGGCCAGCAGATTCTTGGCGATCTTGTGGTGGACCTTGCCGTAGCCGGTCTCCTCGTGAGCCAGAATGGCCAGCTCCTCGGCATGGTCCCGGGCGGTCTGACGCATTGCTTCGATGAGCTTGCCTCTCTCCTCCAGGCTCATGTCCATGAGCTTCTGCTGGGCACGGATGGCAGTGTCGATGGCGTCATGGACATCATCGAACAGGCACTGCCCGCTTACGGCAGTGAAGGTGGAGCCACAGCCGCCGCCTAAGACACTGCTTCTGGTCTGTTCAGCGATTTGTCGGATTTGTTCTTTTGTTAATGCCATACGCTAACCTCAACTTTCTTGGTTGAATTTTTCAAAAATACGGCGTCCGTTCACATCTACGGAGTCGATAATTGCAACAATGGACTGGTCAACGGGCTTATTCTCCGTTGCGGCAGTTTGACGGGAGGAGCTGCCGCCACAGAGCATGACGACCTCGCCCTCACCGGCACCTACTGCATCAATGGCTACAATAAGGCCGCCCTTTTCTTCCCAGGTTTCGATATCAATGGGCTTGACGATCAACATCTTGAGGCCGTGGAGCTTCTCTGCCTTATTGGTGCTGACGACAGTACCCTTTACTCTTCCTAAATTCATACGCATTCTCCTTCATAGTGTACAATTACATCATGAACAGCCAGTGCATCCCGTGCCGCCGGGGTGATAATGGCACCTATGCGACAGCGGATGGTCTTGTCGGGCCTCTCGGAAGCGGCCAAAACATCTGCCTCTGTGACCAGGCTCTCCCCGATCTGCCTTGCCGCATCCCCGGTGTAGTAGGGGCTCACGGTGACACCCATATCCTTGAGGGTATCCAAGCAGGAATTCACACCCTCCAAGAAGGTGTTCCTCTTGAATCGAGGAGGCTCAAAATCCAGGTACAGCCGTACATCCTTACGCCACAGCACCGAGCGGATCATGAGATAGGACAGGAAGTCCTGATCCCTACCCTCTGCGATCTCCTGCAGCTGTTCCAAGCGGGGAGCAATGAGGATCACGGTCTTGGCCTTGGTGATCTGCTCTAAGATCTGTGTCTGAGACATCTGCTCTGCATAGAGGGCGTGAGGCAGCTCACAGTTCTCCCGGAAGCAGAGGGGGGTATAGCCCTCTCCGAACTGGGTCTTAAGCAGTGCCTTCAGCTCCTCAGGGTAGGCAGTAGGTGCGGCAATGAGCACCAAGACATCCTCGGGATGCTGCTTCTGCCGCTCTAAGATTGCCACCCGTCTGACCACCTCGGCCACAATGGCTTCTATGAACTTGTGTAAAAGCTCCTGATTCATAGCTTAACCTCTTACACAATCAACTTTCCTAAACTTACTTTATGCCGGCACTCTGCCGGAACGGTTGGAAGTGTTTACTTGATCACTTCCATCATGGGGCTGCCGGCCATGGCGGCGGCATTGGCCTCATCGGTGTCCAGATGGACCTCTAAATCATGTCCGTCACCTGCACGGACAATGACATTCTCGAATACTACGGATCTCTCACCGCCGGAGCGGAGGCTGACGGTCTGTCCGTCCCTGAGACCGAAGGTAGCGGCCTGTGCCTTGGATACGTGGAGGTGTCTTGCGGCGACGATGACGCCCTGCCGAACCTCAGCCGAGCCGTAGGGTCCGATCAGAGTGCAGCCGGGGGTGCCGTCTACCTTGCCGGACATACGAATGGGAACCTTGAGCCCCAGGGCGAAGGTATCTGTTAAAGCGACCTCGATCTGAGTGTCCTTACGCTCCGGGCCCAGGACACGGACTCTCTGGAGCTGACCCTTGGGGCCTGCCACAGTGACCTGCTCCTTGCAGGCGTACTGTCCGGGCTGAACAAGGTCCTTGAATTTCTGTAGCTCATAACCGGGTCCGAAGAGCTTCTCTACATCGGCACGGCACAGATGGACGTGTCTTGCAGAGGCGGCAACAGGGACGAAGAGCTTGCCTTCCTTCCGAAAAACAGACTCCGCAACGGAAAGCTGAACCTGACGCTGAACTGCTGCTTTATCCATGGTTCTTCTCCTTATTGGCCATCTCCTTGAGGAGCAGACCCTCGTAGTAGGTCTTGGTAATAATGATCTTAACGTCGTCCAGGGTGGGACGGACCGCATTGGTAGCTGTTGCAGTGTCCTTAAGGGCATTCTCTGCAATAATGTCCAGGTCCTTCATATCGAACTTGGTCTCGCAGAGGGGCGAGATCTTGACATCGGAAATGAGACGGCGAACTGCCTCGATGCACTGCTTGGAGGCGGCATCTACAGACAGATGGTCAACCTTCTCGCCCATGGCCTGGGCGACCTCTGCCAAACGCCCCATGCAGTAGGGGCGGTTGAACTCCAGGACTCTGGGGAGCATAATGGCATTGGCAAGGCCGTGGGGGATATTATAGTAGCCGCCCAGCTGGTGAGCAATGCCGTGGACCAGGCCCAGGCCTGCATTGGAGAAGGCCAAGCCTGCCATATATTCTGCCCAGCACATATCTGTACGGGCATCCATGTTGGAGCCGTCCCGAACAGCCTCACGGAGGGAGTCGGAGATCAGGCGAATGGATTCCAGTGCCAGAGCATCGGTGTAAGGCGTATGGGTATTGCAAATGTATGCCTCAATGGCGTGGGTCAGTGCGTCAATGCCTGTGGAGGCCGTAAGGGAGGGGGGCATGCCTACCATAAGCATAGGGTCGTTAAGGGCCAGGTGGGACAGGCAGTTGGTATCTACCATAAGGAGCTTGCTCTTGGCCTCCTCGTCGGTGACCACGTAGGCACGGGTACACTCGGAGCCGGTGCCTGCAGTGGTGTTGACCGCAATAATGGGGGCACCGTGCTTCTTGGACTTGTTGACACCGTTGTAATCCTGGATCCGTCCGCCGTTGGCAGAGAGGATGCTGACCGCCTTGGCTACGTCGATGGGGCTGCCACCGCCAATGGCAATGACCGCTCCGCAGTTCTGTGCCTGGTAGAAGGCGAAGGCCTCGTTGATGATCCGAACAGAGGGGTTGGGCTCGACACCATCGTAGATCACGTAGTTGATATTGGCCTCGTCCAGGACGGCAGTGACCTTGCCTGCAATGCCGGTCTTCATCAAGCCCTTGTCCGTCACCACCAGAACACGGTCTGCGCTGATACGCTCCAGGAAGTGAGGGATCATGGTGATGCCGTCACGACCGATCAAGGTGTGACGAGGCTGATATAATTCGACAATTCCTTGATTTTTCATAATCAAAATCTCCATTTTGTATTCGCTCATTTTCGCTCAAAGCAAAAACATACTACTTTGTCCCCCATATCATCCCACAAAACCGAGGAAAAGTCAATAGCTTCAAAAAATCTCAGAAGAATTTCGGCAGAATAAACAAAGTGGTTACAAACTAATTGTCTACATTGTAACAAATATCAAATCATTAAAACAGCACCCATGGATCACATGAGTGCTGTTATGTAAAATTTCGCTCATTTTCGCTCAACCCACCGTTGCCATAGTACAGGGGATCCCCTTCTGTCCGTAGTAGGAAACAAAGGGCTGAGGCATCCTTTTAGTGGAGATGATCCGACAGGTTTTATCCGGTGGGAATACGGTAGCAAAAGCCCTGCGATCAAACTTGCCGCTGTCTACCAAAATATAAAGGCGGCGTGTCATACGGGACAGCTGGGTATACAGAGCGATCCGCGTTTTATCCTGCACCGTATAGCCTCGTTCCAGGTCGATCCCGTCCATGGTAATGAACACCTTGTCGAAATAGAAGTTCCGCAGAGTCTGGCTGATATTGCTGTCCATGGTCTCAATATAGTTCTTCCCCGTATGGACGTCACCGCCCAGGAGGGTCAGATGGATATTGGGCTTCTCCACCAGCTCTAAAACTGCAGTGATGCTGGTGGTAACTACAGTAAGCCGCTCCACAGAGCCCAAGCGGGCCGCCAGCATATTACAGGTCTTACCCGTCCCGATAAAGATGGATTCTCCCGGCATAACGGATTTGGCTGCCTCTGCGGCAATGGCATCCTTCTCCCTGTCTGTGTCGTCCAGGATCTCCGTACCGCCGAAGAAGCTGTTCCGCTTCTTCTGTACCAGTCGCAGACTTCCATGACTCCGTACTGCAAGAGTCTTTTCCTGCAGGGTGTCAAAGTCCCGTCGCATAGTAGCAACAGAGGCTCCTGTCAAAGTGCAAGCCATAGACAGCGATACGATCTCATTCTTCTCCAAATACTCCAACAATATCTTTTCACGTTCTGCGTAGGTCACGATCTATTCCTCCATCCGCTCATTTTCGCTCACCGCTACTTTATCATAAAAAAGCTCCCCTGTCAAGAGTTCCTCCATATGAAAACGGGGAACCTTTCCATTATGCAAAAGGAAGCTATCCTTTTGGGGACAGCTTCCTTGGAAGTGTGATTTAGTTAAAGGAGCCCAGCGCCTTGCCACCCAGGACATGGAAGTGGAGGTGCTCTACGGTCTGGCCTGCGTCCTTGCCGCAGTTGGTGACTACACGGTAGCCGTCGGAGAAGCCCAGGACGGAGGTCAGATTGCCGATAACGGAGAAGATGTGGCCTACCACAGCCTCGTTGGTCTTGTCGATACGGTTGGCGGCCTTAATATGCTCCTTGGGGATCACCAGGAAGTGTTGGGGTGCCAGGGGAGCGATATCATAGAAGGCCAGGCACAGCTCGTCCTCATAGAGCTTCTTGGAGGGGATCTCCCCTCTCAGGATCTTGCAGAAAATACAGTTTTCCATAGTCGTTCCTCCTGTTATACGTAGCTTGCTACGAAGTTATCTACCAGCGCCAGAGCATCGTCCAGCTTGGTCAGATCCTTGCCGCCGCCCATGGCGGAATCGGGCTTGCCGCCGCCGGAGCCGCCGCAGGCCGCAGAGATCTCCTTAATAAGCATACCGGCCTTGATGCCCGCTGCAATGGCTTCCTTGCCGCAGACAGCTAAGAGAGTGATCTTGTCCCCCTGGGTACTTGCCAGGACTGCAACAGCCTTGGGCTCACGGTCACGGATGAAGTCGCCCATCTTCCGCAAATCGTTGGGAGCAATGTCACTGCGGAGGACCGTCAGGACCTTCAAGCCGCCCACCTCGTGAGCCGCAAAGAGACAGCGATCAATATCACCGCAGAAGATCTTGTCCTTCATCTTATCAATATCCTGCTTCAGCTCCTTTATCTCCGTCATAATGCCGTGGGCACGGGTCAGGAGATCCTTGGGAGTGGTCTTTAATTCCTCAGCCGTCCGAACCAGCATACGGTTGGCGTTTTCCATCTGTTGGAGGACGGTCTTGCCGGTATAGGCCTCGATACGACGAACACCGGAAGCTACGGAAGCCTCGGAAATAATACGGAAAGGACCTACCTTGGCGGTATTGTCGCAGTGAGTACCGCCGCAGAATTCCATGGAATCCTCACCCATCTTGACCACGCGGACGGTATCGCCGTACTTCTCGCCGAAGAGGGCGGTTGCACCCAGCTTCTTGGCCTCCTCTACGGGGAGGACCAGGGTCTCCACCTCGGCACCGTTCAGGATCATGTCCATGACCTGTGAACTGACGTTCACCAGCTCTTCGCTGGTGACAGCGGAGAAGTGGGTGAAATCGAAGCGGAGGTGATCCGGCTCTACCAGGGAGCCTGCCTGGTGACAGTGGTCACCCAGGACATGGGCCAGTGCACTCTGGAGGAGGTGGGTTGCAGTATGGGCACGGCGAATGGCCTTGCGGCGGTCGTCGTCATAGGTAGCGGTAACGGTCTGTCCCACCTTCATATTGCCGGAAAGGACCTTGCCGTAGTGCATATACTTGCCGCCCTTGTTCTTCTGTACATCGTGTACCTTGAATACGGATTCGCCGCAAGTGATCTCACCGTGGTCAGCCACCTGACCGCCCATTTCGGCATACATGGTAGTCTGATCCAGGACCATAATAGCCTCTACACCTTCGCCGATCTCGTCACGGAATTCTTCTTCTGCAACGATGGCAAGGATCTTGGCCTCACAGCTACGGTTGTCGTAGCCCAGGAACTCAGTGGAGGGCATTTCCTGGCCGAAGTCGATGCCTGCCCAGCCCAGGTCGCCAAGAGCCTTACGAGCCTCGCGGGCACGTACCTTCTGCTCCTGCATATAGGCCTTAAAGCCTGCCTCATCAACGGTCATGCCCTCTTCCTTGGCCATTTCAATGGTCAGATCAATGGGGAAGCCGTAGGTGTCGTAGAGCTTAAAGGCAGCCTCACCGCTGAATACGGTCTCGTTGTTTGCCTTATGCTGAGAGAGCATCTCGGCAAAGATCCGCATACCGCCGTCAATGGTCTTGGCGAAGTTCTCTTCTTCTACACGGATAACGCGGGTAATATACTCGTCACGCTCACGGAGGTAGGGATAGTGACCCTCGTTCTCACGGATAACGGTCTCAACCACCTCGCACAGGAAGGGCTTGTTGACCCCCAAGAGCTTGCCGTGACGGGCAGCACGGCGGAGGAGACGGCGGAGAACGTAGCCTCTGCCCTCGTTGGAGGGGAGAACGCCGTCAGCGATCATAAAGGTAGAGGAACGGATATGGTCGGTAATGACACGGAGGGACACGTCCTTCTCCTTGCTCTGACCGTAGGAGGCCCCGGTAAGCTCCGTGACCTTCTTGGTGATGTTCATGACAGTGTCAACGTCGAAGAGGGAATATACATCCTGGCAAGCTACAGCCAGACGCTCCAAGCCCATGCCGGTGTCAATGTTCTTCTGTGCCAGCTCGGTGTAGTTGCCCTGTCCGTCGTTGTCGAACTGGGAGAATACGTTGTTCCAAACCTCCATATAGCGGTCGCAGTCACAGCCTACGGTACAGCCTTCCTTGCCGCAGCCATACTTCTCACCACGGTCAAAGTAGACCTCGGAGCAGGGGCCGCAGGGGCCGGAACCGTGCTCCCAGAAGTTGTCGGACTTGCCGAAGCGGAAGATCCGCTCTGCAGGGATGCCCATGTCCTTATTCCAGATCTCGAAGGCCTCTTCGTCATTCTCGTAGATAGAGGGGTACAGACGGTCTGCATCAATGCCGCAAACCTCCGTAAGGAACTCCCAGCACCACTGAATCGCTTCCTTCTTGAAGTAATCGCCGAAGGAGAAGTTGCCCAGCATCTCGAAGTAGGTGCCGTGACGGGCGGTGTGGCCGATGTTGTCGATGTCACCGGTGCGGATGCACTTCTGACAGGTACAGACACGGCGGCTGGGAGGGGTGACCTCACCCTTGAAGTAGGGCTTCATGGGAGCCATGCCGGAGTTGATCAGCAGAAGGGATGCATCGTTCTGAGGGATCAGAGAGAAGCTGGGCAGCCGCAGATGTCCCTTGCTCTCAAAGAAGGACAGGAACATCTCTCGGAGCTCATTGACTCCGTACTTTTTGTTTGCCATAGTAAAAACCTCCAAATCAATAATACTATTTGCAGTGATATTTTTGCCATAAAGACAAAAGTGATATTGTCCTGCGGACAGTTTGGCGGAATGCTAAATGATTGCTCTGTTCCGGGTAAAAAAAGACCTCTCCCCTATACATAGGGGCGAGATCTCCTCGCGGTACCACCCTAATTCATCCCCGGCAGGCCGGGAACCTCTTATGATCCTGTGTCGTGGATCAGCCGTCCCGCTCCTCACGGGCTGCTCGGAAGTGGCTGACTATGTTCCTGCCACAGGGCTTCCACCGTCCCCTGCTCTCTATCGGCTCTCTCCATAGCTTGGCTCCGTCATTGCATTATTCTATAGTCTATATTATTTTATCAAAACAATCCTCCCTTGTCAATCCCCAATTTAAGCAAAATGAGACATGGATTTTTGCAATTTCTACCCTTGTAACAACTTCCCTTTGGGTATATAATGGTAGCATCTCCTCCGGGGACTCCATTACTAATACTATTTCTCGATTAAAATAATTGATTTTAATCGAGAAAGGCACCGCCAAGCGGCGTTGCCGATTTCATGATTTTTGATATAGAAAATCATGAAATCCCGTCTCATACGATATCCATATTAAAAATAATGATATGGAAAATCAATATTTTTAATTGGATATCAGTATAACACGAAAGGAACGATTTATCATGAAACACACAGCACAAAAACTCCTTGCCACCCTACTTTGTACAGTTCTACTTCTGTCCCTACTGCCCCTGGGTGCTTTTGCCGCCGAGCTCACAGGCTCCTGCGGCGAAAATCTCACCTGGACCTTAGATGAATCCACAGGAACACTCACGATCTCCGGCACCGGTCCTATGGCAGACTACGATTCTCGTGCCACTCCTTGGTTCGACTATTATGATCAGATTCAAGCCATTATTGTAGAAGAAGGCGTCACCACTTTAGGCAGCAACGCCTTCAGCTATACCGATTATTATACTGATATTGCAAAGGTACAGCTTCCCTCCACACTGGTATCTATAGGAGAAGATGCTTTCTTCTTCTCCCGTATTTTGGCATTTGAGGTAGACAGCAACAATCCCGTCTACTCCACCAACGATCATGGCGTACTCTTTAACAAGGATCAAACCACTCTGCTTGTGTATCCCAGCATACGGGAGGGTTCCTATGTAATTCCCGACACTGTAACCGAAATTGCAGACAGAGCCTTTGAATACAGCACCAAGCTTGATGTGGTCACCATCCCCGAAGGGATCACCGACCTGGGCAACAGTGTCTTCTATTGCTGCACCGGGCTGAGGGAGGTCCATTTTCCCTCTACTTTGGAGACCATCGGCACGGAGGTCTTCGCCTGGTGTCAGAAGCTTTCCCGCATCACCCTTCCCACAGGCCTTAAACACATTGGTGAAGCAGCCTTCGAGCACTGTATCAAATTGGAACAGCTCCATATGCCCGATACAGTGGAAACTGTAGGAAGCTTTGCATTTTTCGATTGCGATAGCTTGCAGGAGGTCACCCTGTCCAAAAACCTAAAAGAGATTCCCGTCGCCATGTTTGTTTCTTGTCCTTCCCTGACAACCATTGACCTTCCCGAAGGTATTACCTCCATTGGTGCTTCTGCATTTAGCGATTGCACTTCCTTGAAGGAGCTTACCGTTCCCCAAAATGTAGTTCAAATCGGCGAATATGCCTTTAGAAATTGCCCAGAATTGGTCAGCATCACGCTCCCCGGTGCTGTAGCAAAATGGGGGGTCGATATGTTCATCGGCAGCACGAGTCTCAAGCACGTGGTCTACACCGGCAGCGAAGCGAATGCTCCCGATTGGCAGAAGTACTGCATTCTCCCCTCTGCCCATATCCACTACGATGCCAAGGGCACCGAGGCTCACTGGGTCACTAAGGGCGACAACACCTATTTCTACTGTGAGCTCTGCGAAAAGGCAGTGATCGGCACCGTCCCCTCCACTCCCTTCACCGATGTCTCCGCCGGTATGTACTACTACGAGCCTGTTGTTTGGGCTGTGGAAGAGGGCATTACCACCGGCACCTCTGCTACCACCTTCTCCCCGGATAAGGATTGCACCCGTGGTCAGATCGTTACCTTCCTGTGGCGTGCCTACGGCTCTCCCGAGCCCACCAATACTACTCACAGCTTCACGGACATCGAGGCAAATGCCTATTATTACAAGGCCGTCCTGTGGGCAGTAGAGAATGGCATTACCACCGGCACCTCTACCACCACCTTCTCACCCGACAAGACCTGCACACGTGGTCAGGCCGTTACCTTCCTGTGGCGTGCCCAGGGTAGGCCCACTCCCAAGACCACGGAAAATCCCTTCACAGACGTTTCTGAAGCAGATTACTTCTACGCCCCCGTCCTGTGGGCAGCGGAAGAAAACATTACCACCGGCACCTCCGCAACCACCTTCTCCCCCACCAAAACCTGCACCCGTGGTCAGATCGTAACCTTCCTCTACCGCACCCTTTCCTAAGCATATAGCAAGGGCTGCTCTTATGATGGTTTGCATCATAAGAGCAGCCCCATATTTCTCTGCAAATTCCGATTTGTCGAGCTAACCAAAGGCATGGTAGAGGCCAAAGGCTCCCTTGTGTAAAGGGAGCTGGCACGAAGTGCCTGAGGGATTGTCGCAGGGAAATCTTTCGTAATTTATGAGAATTACGGCGAATTCGTAACATTTTCAATCCCTCCGAGCCGCCCAAGGGCGGCCCACCTCCCTTTACACAAGGGAGGCTTTGGTGCCTGCGTGTCCTTCAAACAGCTCGATAAGTCGGAATTTTATAAAGATACGCCAACGGGGCTGTCGCACATAGATCGTGAGACAGCTCCTTTTATGGGTGTTTCAAAAGGATCGGTCGATCTCAGGATCAGCGGCTAAATACAGCTCCTCTGCATCATCCAGTGCTTTCTGAAGGAGACAGCTAACATACAGTGTGTTGTTCGGCTCCTTTAGTAAATCGATGGCATCGGATATTCCGGCACATAGCCGAGCATACATCTTCCAATACAGGTCCTTTTCCATCTTCTTCTCCCACTTATCCCGTTTTTCTATATTGTACTCAATCTTTGAGTAAATGTCAATACTCAGATTCTGAGCATGATACGATCATGTAAAGGCAATTTAGGAGAGTGGGATTTCATGACATACAGAGAGCGTTTACGGAACCTGCGAGAGGATCGCGATTTGACACAGGCACAGGTTGGTGCTGTAATCAACAAGTCTCAACAAGGCTACAGCCACATTGAATCAGGACGTGCAGAACTAAAAATCGATGATCTGATCCTCCTCTGCCACTTCTACGGTGTTTCCGCAGACTATCTGATTGGATTGAAGGATAATAAGTAATGTGTGCTGAACAACGAGTATCAAGATACTCGCGTTGGAAAAACACAGCAGACATTATTTGAAAACAAGAAAGGTATATGGATATGGTCAGGATTTGTTTGGACAAGGCTTTGGATAAGTATCATATCAGTCGCTACGAGCTGGCAAAGCGTACCGGCATACAATACCAGATCATCGACAACTACTATAAGAACAAGGTCAAAAGGTATGATAGCTTTGTTCTGGACCGTATTTGTGCTGCCCTCTCCTGCGATATTAGGGAGATCATTGAATCTATAGAAGAATAGCATCTATATCTGCACCGGGAGGTATAGATGCTATTTGTGTAAGTGCCGAGCAGAATGACTCATATTTTGAGTATTGACTCCACCTTGTGTTTCTTGATATACTATAATCAGTTTCAAGGAAAGGAGTAAATAATGTGAGGAAGAAGCTTTGGTATATCCCGATCGTTTTGGGAGTATTGCTGTTTATTGTGGCTGTGGTACTGCTTATTCAGCCTTCTATGTTCTTCTATCCTTGGCACGACGAAAGTTCCTGTGAGAGTCTGAGGGCAAACAAGAATTTTACAGAGGTACAGATCCCTCACGGGGATGGGTACCTCCATGGCTGGCTCCGGCTCAATTCCGGGGAGGAGAAGGCTCCTCTGCTTCTGTTTTTCGGAGGTAACGGGCAGAATTCCTCCAACGCTATGCAGCTACTGGAGGCCACGGGAAGCTTTTCTTATTTCACGAATCATCATGTGCTGTTTATAGATTACCCCGGCTATGGTCTCAGCGATGGGAGTCCCACCGAGAAGACCCTCTTTGCCGCCGCCTTGGAGGTCTATGACTACGCCGCAGAGCTGGAGGTCGTAGATCCCCATAGGATCTCCGTCTTAGGCTACAGCATCGGCACAGGGGTAGCAACCTACCTTGCCTCCCAACGGGAGGTCAAGGGGCTCCTGCTGCTTGCACCCTATGATAAGGGGCTGAGTCTCTACAACAATACGCTAAACATCTTCCACGGGCCCCTGACATGGATGGCTCGCTTCAAATTAGATTCTGCCTCCTATGCCCGTGAAATTGAGATCTCTCCTCTGATCGTTACCTCCCGTGACGATGCGGTCATCCCCTGTGACCTATCTCTTGCTCTGGCAGAGGCCTTCCCCAACAGCCCTGAGATCTTGGTATTAGACGGCACCGCCCACGACAGCTATCTCTACGACCAAAGAATTCTAAAGGCCATTGCCGCTTACCTTTCTGCTCTGCCGTAAAGGAGCAATAATACTGTTCCTTGATAAAATGGTTTGAAAACCATTTTATTGCAGGATGAATATCCTGCCCCGCCTATGGCGGCAAGAACAGTATTACACGGCATTTCTTGGCGGCTTTGCCGCCATGCCGCTTGTGAGCGGCATAATAAAACGGTTAACCCGTTTTATTGGAAATAAGTATAAAAAGTAGCCATTTCCAATGCCTACTTTTTAAAGAAACTTGGTATAAAGAAAGTTTAGGGACTGTCTCAAAATGATGCAACACATCATAAGAGCAGTCCCTATTTCATTTGTATTATGATTACGATCCCTAAAGCGAGGGAGATCCCCACAGCGATCCTACAATCTCTCTGTCTCCCCGACCTTGCTCAACTGAAACGAGAGTAGGCATGAATAGCGCATCCCATAACAGTTCCAACGCAATTATCCTACACGGACGATACAAACATATTCCTTGTCCTTGTAAATGACGCGGACCTTTGTGGTTCCGCTGGACAGTGCTCTGACATAGTTATCCACTACCTCGCAAATAGCGGCATTGTCCACGACGTAAGTAATGTCATCAATATGCTCACTCTCGGAGTTATAGAGGAACAGGGGGAACTTGTCCCCTACCTTAACGGTAACATCTGTGCTTTCCAAGTGGGCACCGTCGTCATCCTCCGTAGGCTCCTGGAGGTCGCAGTGGATCCTTACAGAGGCCGTGACACCGTTTACATCACAGGTAACGGTGGTCTCTCCCCTGCCAACAGCTCTGACAACACCGGACTCATCTACCGTAGCAACGGTCTCGTCTCCGCTCATCCAGATCACTGTGGCTCCCTGGGGCAGATTGGTGACCTTAAGCTCCACGGCCTCCTCCGCAGTGGTGAATTCCACCTCCTGCCAGTTCAGCTCGGGAAGGAAGGCCTCGGGCATATGGTCAGTCTCCTGGGGTTCACCCTCAGACACCACCGTAACGGGAACACCAATGGTCTGCTTGCCGCAGGAAACGGAGATCACGGTGGTTCCCTCCGCCTTGGCCGTTACGGTAAAGGTCACGTTCTTTGTCTCCTCAGACTCTGCGGTAGCAGCCTTCTGTGCAATGGTCACAATTGCCGGATCATCGCTGGTGCAGTAGACCGTTTCCTCACAGGTAAGGTTTGTGCTGATACACAGCTCCAGGGACTGTCCCATATTGGTAAAGTCCAGTCGGGTTGGATCTGCAAGGAGCTCCGTGCAATCCACATTCACCGATACACCGGGTTGGGTCTCACGGTCAACGCTGTTCTCCATACCGGGGATCCATCCGATCATATCCGCAATGAACCAGAACAGAACAAGAACAGCCAGAAGCAGGAACACAACCGCCGCGATCAGGAAGGGCTTGCGGTTGGCAGCGTTCTCCATCTGTTTCTTGGAGGACTTCTTGGGAGCGGCAAACTTGCCTCCCTTTTGGTTCCGCCTTCTCTCCTGGTCCGTGATCCGCTCTCTGCGCTGTGGGATCACGAAATCCTCCGCACGCTTGGTGCTGCCGCACAGGGGACACTTATCCTGATCCGCAGGATAAACAGTGGCACAGTAATAACATACAGCTTTTTCTTCCATAGAATAAGAGCTCAACTCTCAGATGCAAAAGGATCGAAAAATGTTGGACTTCCTCTTTACAGGACATTTTTGCAGATTTGAGCCCTTCAGCCTCCTTTCTTTTTTCTTATAATAACATTTTCTTTTGAATATGACAAGAATCTTACTTGATTTTTTTCAAAAAATATCATAGTATATAGTAGTGAGAATTTGAACTAATTTAAGGAGGCGTATTTGATGTCCGATTTCAGAATGGTCTCACCGCTTCTCGATGGATATACTCTGGAAAAAGCTGTCATGACTCAGCGCGACCGAACCTGGTATTCTGTACGGCATGATGACAGTGGCGAAACCTTCGTTCTTAAACATATTTCCCTGCCTGCATCCGATGCACAGATCCGAGCCTTGATCCTGTCAGGTATATACAAGAACGAGAATGACGTCCTGGCATACTATACAGGTGTAGTGGCCGACATCAGACGGGAACTGGACATGGGCAAGAAGCTTGCCGAGACCGGCTGCTTTGCAGGTGCGGTGGATTATCAGATCGTTCAAAAGAAGGATAGCATCGGCTATGATATCTATATTCTGCAGGAGCTCCAGGTTCCCCTCAATGAGCTGATTGCCCGTAACGGCATGACCCATCTCAGAGCCGTCAATTTGGGTATTGACATCTGTGATGCTATTATAGCCTGTCGTAATGCAGGTTATTTATTTGCCAACCTCAAGCCGGAGAATATTTTCCTTGTTCCCTCCGGCAAGTTCCTACTGGGTGACTTGGGTCTGATCTCTACTACGGATCTGGAGTACGCCGGCATCCCCGAGGCATATATTGATTCCTTCTCTGCACCGGAGCTGTTTGATATTGCCAACGCTCCCAATCCAACCATCGACCTGTACTCACTGGGCATGGTGCTTTATCGGATCTATAACGGCAATCATGGCCCCTTTGAGGATGAGAACACCAACAGTGCTATGGCTGACAAGCTGCGTCTCAGCGGCAAGCCTCTGCCCACTCCCATTTATGCGGATTATGAGTTGGCAGCCATTATTACCAAGGCCTGCGCATACCGTATCGGCAGTCGCTATGCCACTCCCGAAAAGCTTAAGGACGCACTGATCCAGTACCTGCAGAGGAATCAGATCCCCGACAGTCTGATCGTACCTCCCCTGGTGGTCGATCCCGAGCCTGTGGTAGAAGAAGAAACTGACTTCACCCAAGAAGAGCCCCTGCGTATGGTAGACGCCGAGGACTTAGACGCTGCCTTCAAGGCCAGCTTCGCTCCCAGCTCTGAGAACGCAGGAACCGATACCGTCGATCTGTCCCTTGCCGCTGCCCCGGAGGAGCCTGCCCATACGGAGCCTCCTCTGTCTGCAAGCACTCCCTTGGCATCAATAGAGGACGAGACCCTGCCGGAGCTTACAGTCAGGCTTCCCCTTGACACAGAGACCTCCTCCGAGGCCACGGAGCCTGTCTCCGATCCTCAGCCCCAGATTCCCCAAGAGCCCGTACCCTCTATGCCGGAAGCAGAGCCTCAAGCCCCCGTTGCTCCTCCTGCTGAGTCCCCGGCACCTACCCCGGATCCCGTTGCCACAGAGGCTACCGCTCCCGAGGACGACACCCCGGAAACCGATCCCTTAACAGCCAATACTGTTTCCGGTCCTAAGATGCCTACCGGCAATCTTAAGATGAAGCATAAGGGCAAGCGTTCTCGCAGACGTCAGAACCTTGTTGTAGAGGTCCCTTCGGATCCCATGGATAACCCCGACGAGGATCCGGCGGATACTCCCTTTGTTACTGTGGAGGCCCCGGAGTCCCCTGTTGCTGACGAGGATGCACTCATTTCCCGAGAGGAGACCTCCCCTGCCCCCATTGCAGAGGAGCCCACTGCCCCGGCAGCTGTCAAGGCTGAGGAGGACGATATCGACGCTCTCATCGCTTCTGTCAATGAGGTCGTAGGTGCCGCAAATCCCGATGCACCCTCCGATGCTGATTCCAAGGACGGCTCTGCACTGACTATGCACGTTGCTCCCATCGAGCCCGAAGATTATCAAGACGAGCAAGAGGGGCTCCGTGAGGATAGTCCCGAGCAATACGAGGGAGAGAAGAAAAAGTCCAAATGGCTACCTCTTACCATTATCACTATCTTAACGGTAGCTCTCATCGGCGTGATCTGCTTCCTGCTCAATAACTACTATGTCAACATCACTTCCTTGGAGCTGGTAGACCATAGCACAGAGGACCTTACCGTGGAGCTGGTAACCCCCGATGCACAGGAATGCTTCATCGTTACCTGCACCGACAACTATGGTAACTCCTACCCCCGTGAGATCAACGGTAGCCAATATACTTTTAACGGTCTGAGAGAGAACACCGCATACACCGTTACCGTAATCGCATCGGAGTACCACCGTCTCCGATCCGGCAAGTCCTATACCATGACCGTTAAGACTCCCGGAACTACCAAAATCACCGAGTTCACTGCCCGTCGGGGAACAGAGGCAGGCGATGTTGTACTGAACCTATCCAGTGAAGGACCCACTCCCGAGGAATGGCAGTACACCTACACTGATGACAACGGTGTTGTCAGCGGCCCCTTCCCCTTTACCAATGAGACCGCCCTGGTCACAGATCTCAGGGAGGGCGTAACCTATACCTTTACAGTCCAGGCTCCCCACGATCTCTATTTATCCGGCAATACTACGGTGGAATACACCCTTCTGCCCATCGTGACCATACATAGCCTCCATATTACCGATATCAGTGGTAATTCTGTATCCATTGCGTGGGATTACAAGGACAACGCTCCCCAGGAATGGTTGGTCACCTGTGAGACAGAGGGCTTTAGCAGATCCGTTACCACCGCAGACCTAAAGACGACCTTTGCGGATCTTCCCGATTTTACCAGAGACTATACCTTCTCCGTTTCCGCCCCCGGTGCGGATGAGCCTGCAACAGTGACGCTCCCTGCCAATCCCATTATTCTGGAGGATCTGCAGGCAGAGGTCGGAGAAGACGGTACCGTTACCGTTTCCTGGAGCACTCCCGCAGGCTCTCCCGAGCACGGCTGGCACCTGACCTACAATACCGTAGGCAGCTTCCATGTGCCTTACTTCGTCCGTGACATTACCGGCAATTCTGTTGTGCTGGAGGATCTGATCCCCAACGCAGAGTATACCATTGGTCTCTATCTGACCAGCGAGGATGCCTCCTGTGCCCTCTTCGGAGAGACCACTACCACATTAACGACTCCCGAGGCAGAAGCCTTCACAGGCTATGACATCAATCCCACTCCTGTATATGGCAAAGAATCCAGCAACGTTTCTCTGTGGCTCTGTCCCGATATAGAGGATTGGGCATATACAGATCTGGAGAATCTGCGTCACAGTTTTACCAAGGATGAGCGGATCGCCGTCTGCATTCAGGTCGAGAGCATCTCCGCCTCTCAGGATACCGTAGAGCTTACCTATGTCATCCGTGATGAGAACGGACACGTTGTAGTAGACGAGACGCAGGAATTCACCTGGGATTCCCTGTGGTTCGAGCGTCGCCATGCCAACGAGATCCCCCTTCCCAAGAAGGAGAGCGAGTCTGCATCTACTCCCGGTAGCTACACTCTGGAGATCTATATCAACGGCAAGCTACTGATCCAGCGAGACTTTACCATCGCTTAATTTATTATAGGCCCACCTCTGTGGGCCTACTCCCCAAAGTCTATATGAGGCTACGCCCTATAGAGATATAATCGCAACTGCCCATTAAGCTTATCAGTGAAAAAAGGAGGAAAACAATGCAAAACTGGTTTGTTGTTGCCATGGGTCTTGTTACCGTCTTTGCCGTTCTGATCCTGATCATCGGTCTATGCTATCTGTTAGCCCTGGCCTGTAGGGAGAAGGAACCCAGGAAAGAACCCGTGTCTGCCCCCGTATCTGCCGAGGCGATCCCCAACAGAGCAGAGTTCGTCGCCGCCGTCAGTGCTGCTATTGCTGAATTCAGCGGCACCGATGCTTCCGCAATCCGTATTCTGTCCATCAAGAAACTCTAAAAACCATTATTGATCGAAAGGATAAATTATTATGAAGAAATATCGCGTTAATGTTAATGGCTCTCTCTACGAGATCGAGATCGAAGAAATGTCCGCTCCTGCAACCATGTCCCCTGCCGCTCCCGCTCCCAAGGCTGCTCCCATTGCCGCTGCTCCTGCAGGCGGTGCTCAGGTCAAGGCTCCCATGCCCGGCACCATCCTGGACGTCAAGGTTCAGAACGGCCAGTCTGTTAAGAAGGGCACTGTCCTGTGCATTCTGGAAGCCATGAAGATGGAGAACGAGATCCAGGCTCCCTGCGACGGCAAGATCACCTCTCTGAACGTCCGCAAGGGCGACAGTGTCGAAACCCAGGCTCTCATCTGCACCATCGGTTAATGGATCCTTATTTCCGGAGGATTCACGATGTTAAGAAATAAAAAAAGCACCGGCAGAGGTCTCATAGGCTTACTGGTTCTGGCAATGCTGGTGTGTCTGTGCTTCTCCCTGGCAGCACCTGTTGCCGCCGAGGAGAGCGAAAACATTCTCCTCATCTCCCCCGCTCCCACCGAAAATACCAAGACCAATGGGGAGGCTATTGAGGAATTCATTAACGACATGGGTCTTGTGATGCTCATTAAGAACATGGATTGGAAGTCCGCCTTAATGATCCTCATTTCCTTTGTCCTCATGTATTTGGCTATCGGCAAGGGCTTCGAGCCCCTGCTGCTGCTCCCCATCGCTTTCGGTATGCTGTTGACCAACCTGCCCGGTGCAGGTATGTTCCACAGCGAGATCTTTGAAGGGGGTCATGTCCATTGGGATATGATCAGGGACGGTGTAACCCTTCCTAACGGAACCACTGAGGCTGCCGGTCTCATTGATATCCTGTACTTAGGTGTTAAGCTGGGTATTTATCCCTGTCTGATCTTTGTAGGTGTAGGTGCCATGACCGACTTCGGTCCCCTTATTGCCAATCCCAAGAGCCTGCTCCTGGGTGCGGCTGCACAGATGGGCATCTTTGTAGCCTATACCTTGGCCGCTACCCTTTTGGGCTTCACCCAGCCTGAGGCAGCTTCTATCGGCATCATCGGCGGTGCAGACGGCCCCACTGCCATCTATACCACCTCTATTTTGGCTCCCGGCCTCCTTGGCCCCATCGCCATTGCAGCCTATTCCTATATGGCTCTCGTTCCCGTGATCCAGCCCCCCATTATGAGAGGCTTGACCACCAAAAAGGAACGTCAGATCCGCATGGATAATCTGCGTCCCGTAACCAAGAAGGAAAAGATCATTTTCCCCGTAGCTGTTACCTTCTTCGTTTCCATCTTTGTTCGCAGTGCCGCTCCTCTGATCGGCTGCCTGATGCTGGGTAATCTGCTCCGTGAGTGTGGCGTTACCGACCGTCTTGCCAAGACCGCTCAGAACGAGCTCATGAACATCGTTGTTATTTTCCTGGGCATCTCTGTCGGTGCTACCGCCAAGGCCGAAACCTTCTTGGCTAAGGAGACTCTGTTCATCCTGGCCCTTGGCATCTTCGCCTTCGCAGGCGGTACCGCAGGCGGCGTTCTGCTGGCAAAGTTTATGAACCTGTTCCTGCCGGAAGGCAAGAAGATCAACCCCCTCATCGGCTCTGCCGGTGTTTCCGCTGTTCCCATGGCAGCCCGTGTGTCTCAGAAGGAAGGTCAGAAAGAGGATCCCTCCAACTTCCTCCTCATGCACGCTATGGGTCCCAATGTCGCAGGCGTTATCGGCTCCGCAGTTGCAGCCGGTGTCCTGATCGCACTCTTCGGTTAAGGAGGAATTACCAATATGGCCAATAAGAATCCCTTAAAGATCACAGAAACCATTCTCCGCGATGCTCACCAGTCTCAAGCCGCTACCCGTATGCGGATCGAGGATATGCTCCCCGCTCTGGAGCAGCTTGACAATATGGGCTACTGGTCCTGCGAGTGCTGGGGCGGTGCTACCTTTGACGTTTGTATGCGTTTCCTCAACGAGGACCCCTGGGAGAGACTCCGCACCATCAAGAAGCATATGCCCAAGACCAAGCTGCAGATGCTCTTCCGCGGACAGAACATCCTGGGCTACAAGCACTATGCAGACGACGTTGTAGAAGAGTTCTGCAAGAAGTCTATTGAGAACGGCATTGATGTTGTCCGTGTATTTGATGCTCTTAATGATATCCGCAACCTTCGCAAGGCAGTGGAGTCCGTTAAGAAGTACGGTGCATGGGCAGAGGTCGCCCTTAGCTTCACGGTCAGCCCCGTACATAACGACGACTATTTCGTAGCCGTTGCCAAGGAGCTGGAGAAGATGGGTGCGGATTCCATCTGTATCAAGGACATGGCAAACCTTCTCCTTCCCTACCACGCCTATGAGCTGGTCAAGAAGCTGAAGGATAATGTTTCCGTTCCCATCCATATGCACACCCATAACACCGCCGGCACCGGCGACATGGTCAACCTTATGGCTGCCCAGGCAGGTGTAGATATCGTAGACTGTGCCCTGTCTCCCATGGCAAACGGCACTTCTCAGCCTGCTACCGAGGCCCTGGTTGCCACCTTGGAAGGCACCGACCGTGATACCGGGCTGGATCTGGTCAAGCTGAATGAGGCTGCTGCTCACTTCCGCAAGGTTGCTGAGAAGATGAAGAAGGAAGGCACCCTGGATCCCAAGGTTCTCAACGTAGACACCAAGGCCCTGATGTATCAGGTTCCCGGCGGTATGCTTTCCAACATGCTGGGCCAGCTGAAGCAGGCAGGTCAGGAAGACCGCTACTATGACGTGCTGGCAGAGGTTCCCCGTGTCCGTAAGGACTTCGGCTATCCTCCCCTGGTCACTCCCACCAGCCAGATCGTTGGCACCCAGGCCGTTATGAACATCATCGGCGGCGAGCGCTACAAGATGGTTCCCAAGGAGTCCAAGGGCATGCTCATGGGCGAATACGGCCGTCTGCCCGCCCCTGTCAATGAGGAAGTCCGCCGCAAGTGCATCGGCGATGCCGAGCCCATCACCTGCCGCCCCGCCGACCTCATCGAGCCCGAGCTCGAGAAGTACCGCGAGGAGACCAAGGATATCGCCACCTGCGAGGAGGATGTGCTCTCCTACGCCCTCTTCCCCCAGGTTGCCGCGAAGTTCTTCGAGGCCCGCAAGAATGGCGGCGCCAAGGCCGAGGCTCCCAAGGCTGCGGACGGTCCCCGCGAGCTTTACGTGGACGATCGCCCCACCTAAGCCCTTTAAAAAACCGATAACGAAGCGTACCGATGCCGGTACGCTTCTTTTTTTTTGGACGGTCGGAGATGCGATACCTACGGCTGCCGTAGGGCGGGGGTTTATCTCCCGCTGTTTTTATCCGCTTTGCGTACATTCGTTGGGGAGCATTCCATAT
>JAZNYV010000127.1:0-4344 GCA_045594585.1 Faecousia sp.
ACAACAAGACCGGCACCCTCTTAGCCCTCTGCAAGGCCCTCTTTGCCTACTCCGACAGTGCAAAGGCCTACTTCACAGCCTAATTTCACGGCTCTGTGTGACCCCCGTCACACAGAGCCCTTTTCAAATTTACGGATTCGTTATGCTGTTTTTATTCCTTCTTTCATTGACTTTATTCCTTGATGTTGGTAAAATATAGTAGAAATATCACCTTGAAAGGAGCCTCGATCTATGATAAAACGAATACTTTCCCGCCTTCTGATCTTGTCAATTCTGTTCTCTGTGCTTCCGAGCCTTGGGATCTCTCCCATAGAGGCACATGGTGCAGAAACCATCCCCGACATTCTGCTCTATGAGCAATATCCCAATGCCAAGGAATACCAGATCTCCACGGCTGAGGGTCTGGTAAAATTCTCCCAATTGGGTCAGAGCAACACCTTCTCCGGCAAGACACTGCGCATGATCTGTGACATTGATATGTACGGATTCTCCTACACCCCTCCCGTTAATTTTGCCGGTGTTTTTGACGGTGGTTTCCACGCAGTAAAGCGTCTTACGGTTACTACCAATGATGCCAACTGCGGCTTTGTAGGCAAGCTGACTTCTACGGGCGTACTGCGGAATCTGGGTATGGAGGGCTGTGTATTCACTGCCACCTGCAGCAAGGATAGCTGGCGTGCCGGATGCCTGGCAGGCGTGGTGGAAAAGGGTCTTGTAGAAGGCTGTTGGAGCTCCTCCGACATTACCATTTCCGGCGGCTACGACTATCTGTCCGTAGGCGGGATCGTAGGGGGCATCCACGGTGGCGGTATGGTAAAGAACTGCTATTTCGCAGGCACTGCCACAGGGATCCAGGTAGCCGCAGGGATCTGCGGCTGGGGTCAAGGCCATTACGAGGGCTATGTAGGTCAGATCTACAACTGCTTCAACATGGGGAAGCTGGTTGCCACCACCAAATATGCCATTGGCCGTTACAGCGGCAGTATTTTGGACGAAAACAAGTCCAAGGCCATGTTCAACAGCTTCTACTTCGACAGCAGCTACACCGGCTACGATTGGTCAAGCGGTGACACCCTGGTCGGCAAGTATCATCTGGGCAACGGTCATTTGGCATATGTTCTGGACAAGCAGTCCCCTCTGGGAGAGAATCCCGTTTGGTCCCAGGGGGCCCTGTTCCCCGAGCTGCGGAAAACCGCCGGAGTCTATCCTCTGTCCGTAACCTATATAGCCAAGGGCAAGAGCAGCACTGCCACCCTGTACTTAAACGGCGGAGATACCTATACCGTAGGCGTGCCGGACACCATTGCTGTGAGCCTCAGTGCCAACGCAGGAACCGTGAACGGTCGCAGCTTCCTCATGCCCTCCAAGGCAGCCTCCCTGACCGTTACTGTAGATGCAGCCAACATCGCAGACCACAGCACCTTCCCCAACGAGTCTGTATATGTGGTTACCAATGCCGCAGGCTTCACCGCCCTTGCCCCTTTAGTCAACGGTGGTAAGACCTTTGCAGGCTCCGACTTCTACATGCTGTGCGATATTGACATGGGCAATGCATCCCATACCCCCATCGGGCAATTTGTATCCAACTCCAGCTGGACCAAATCCTTCTCCGGCAGCTTCTACGGTAATAACTTCAAGGTCCTCAACTTAAAGGTCAATAACACCTCCCTTAACGGCGGTGGCTTGTTCGGAAGCTGTTATAAGGCCTATTTCAACAATCTGCACATCTTTAACGGCTCCGTCACCGTAGCCAACCGTGCCGGCGGCATTACAGGCTATGCCGACGCCTGCACCTTTGAATACTGCACCAACGGTGCAAGTATTCAGTCCACCACCGGCAGTGACGGCATCGGCGGTCTGGCAGGTGTGGCAAGAGTCAGCTCTGTATTCAACTACTGCGGAAACTTCGGTACCGTCACCGCTGCGGTAAACGGTGCCGCAGGGATCGCGGGCTGGGGACAGGGCAATGTCAAGATGACCGGCTGCTTCAATACAGGCAAGATCACTGCCACCGCAGACGTAGGTGCCTTAGCCCGAGTAAAGACGGATTACACCCCGGAATTCAAGGATTGCTACTATATGAAGAGTGCCTGCTCCACCTCTGTTGCAGGCAAGGCCTATACGGAACGGGACTTCCGAGCAGGTGTCATCGGTGCCTATATCAACACCTCCTACCGCACCCAAACAAGCAACGGTGCCTTTACCTCCACCCCCGTGATCCCTGCTGTATGCAATCAGAATTATCAGCCTGCGGTCTGTACCCGTTTGTATTCCTACGCCGAGGGCGTCAACATAGGCTATCAGACCATCTGTGCTAATTTAGGAGATGATATCCCCTATACCTCCGCCCTCAATTACTACAGCTCCGTCCCCTACTCCGCTCCCGATGCATTAACCTCTAAGGCCTATCCCACGGGAGTCCCCTTCCTCATTACCTATGTGACCAACGGCGGCACCTGGTCTCAGACAGCTCCCTCCTCCTACACCCGTGTTCCCGGTGCGGCCCTGCCCGACGAAACCGGGATCCGCAAGGATGGCTACTGCTTTGCAGGCTGGTACGAGAGCTCCGACTTTGCAGGTCAGCCCCTGGCAGTGATCCCCCCCGAGGACACAGGGAACAAGACCCTGTATGCCAAGTGGTCTGCCTCCGTAACCATCGGCACCGTTGCAGAATACATGGCCTTTGTTCAGGCAGTCAATGGGGGAAACAGCTATACCAATACCTACGTATCTCTCACCGCCGATCTAGACTTCGGTGGGCAGAGCATTGCTCCCATTGGCACGGAGGCTGCTCCCTTCTCCGGAGTTTTGGACGGTGGAGGACACAGTCTAAAGAACTTTACGATCACAGGTGAAGATGCTCAAGCTGTGGTAGGCTACCTAAAGTGCGGTACCGTAAAGTATCTGAATATAGAAAATGCCACAGTCTCCGGCAAGACCAATACAGGCTCCGTAGTGGGCGTGAACCAAAAGGGGCTTGTCCTGGGCTGTATGAGCTCCGCTGAGGTCAAGTCCAACTGGACCACCTTTGAATACAGTGTCATGAGTCAGAACGTCCGCTACGGCACGGATGCCTCCCCCAACTCTACGGAGGAGCGGATCCCCCGTATGAAGACCTTCCTGCAGAACTATGCCCCGGATATTATCGGCTTCCAGGAATACGACAAGACCTGGAAGAGCGTAGTAGAAAGCGTCCTTACCGGCTACGGCAAGCAGTGTGTCTTCGGTAATACCTCTGCACAGAATGCAGGCAGCCCCCTGTACTGGAACGCCTCTAAGTTCGTTGCCTTGGAGAAGGGCACCTTCTGGCTCAGCGAGACTCCGGAGACCATGTCCCTGGGCTGGGGTGCAGCCCACTACCGCACCTGCTCCTACGCGGTTCTGAGGGTCAAGAGCAACAGCATGATCGTCATCGCCGCAAATACTCACCTGGACCACAAGGTAGAGGCCTCCCGTGTCAACGGCATGAAGCTGATCATGGACCGTATGGCTGCTTTGGAGAAGAAATATGCTGACCTGGGTTATAAGGAGATCTGCTTCCATATAACCGGCGACTTTAATGTTCAGCCCTCCAATGCTCTCATTAAGGATCTGAGCACCCAATTGACCGAGGCTCGTTATGCCGCAGTATCCCTGGGCACCCCGGTCAATCAGAATACCTTCAGTGCCTATAACGCCTCTCCCACCAGCCTTATTGACTATCTCTTCGTCAGCAATAACACAGATGTGACCTCCTATAAGGTCGCTTTGGACAAGGTAGACGGCAACGCCATTTCCGACCACTACGGCCTCTACGGCACTATCCGCATCGGCGGCAACTCCCACGGCGGTATTGCCGGTGAAAATAACGGCATGATCATAAGCTGTGCCTATACCGGAACCATCACCTCCGATGCAGGCTCTGCCGGCATTGCGGCTGAGAACACAGGTCATATTATCAGCTCCTACAGCCAATATACCGCCACTGCTACCGGGGTATTCGCGAACGCCATTACCACCAAGTACCACCAAGGCAGAGTGGATCACTGCTACTATCCCTCCAATGCCGGGCTCTCCGGTGCAGGCTCCACCGTTGGGGATCTGAAGGCAAAGGATGTCCCCGGCAAGCTGAACAAGCTCCTCAGCCTCTGGGTGCGGAACGATGCCGTCAACAACGGACTGCCCTTTATCTGTCGGAACCATCAATTTGTCTACACAGATAACAAGGACGGCACCCACACAGAAAGCTGCAGCCGCTGTGATAAGTCCTCCGTTGGTCCCCACAGCTTCGTAAACGGCACCTGTGTCTGCGGAGCCATGGAGACTGTAGAAGTTCCCACCTTAACATTAGGCCATAGTCTGAAT
>JAZNYV010000128.1:0-12693 GCA_045594585.1 Faecousia sp.
CAAGACAGAGAACCGTCCCCTGTCCTGCTGTATGGCAAGCCGGGGTCAGCTTGCCCTACAAGTGGTGCAGTATTTCTCCGGGTAGAATTTCCATATGTGGTGGTTTGCTTACGAAAGGCGATACCCTAATATCACAGTTCCCTTAAGACACAAGGTCCTGTGTTATCCCTCGTTCAGGATAATGGTCAAAGCTCTGGTACACTCATCCCAGTAGTAGGAGGGGTCGCCGGTGTAGAAATTCCACAGTACGTTGAAGGCCTCTGTGCGGGAGCCGTAGTTTGCGTTGTCGAAGATGATGGTAAAGGAGGGCCGGTCCTTATCAACGGCTTCTTTAATGGCAGCCTCCAGCTCCTCATAGTTGGTCACGGAATACTCTGTCTCCGGCCTGGCAGAAAGGTCTGTGGTCTCTAAGAGAGGGACGGTCATGGCTTCGTTCCAGGTACGGCTACGGGAGGCCCGATCCTTGCCAATGTTAAACCAGGTGTATTCCACACCCTCTGAGCCGTCTGCCCAGCAAACATCCACTACACGCCAACTCCCGTCCAGCTTAAGTAAATTCCACATATGGCTCTCGGTGACGATCTTATGCTCCTCTTGATCGTAGTAGGATGCCATCCCATGCTGATAGCGGACCTCCAAGCCTGCCAGACCGCCTACCAAATAGAAGGCATCTGCATAGCCGTCGCAATCCGCCACTCCGTCCAGCAGGGGTCCGATTGCCGTATCTACGTCACTCATATTGGTCATATAGGCATAGCTGACTTGGGAGCAAAGGACGCTCTGAATATTCTTTGCCGTCTCCAGAGGATCCGATGTCTTGCAGGAATCCGCCATGGTCCGGGCAGCTGTTAAGGTCTTTTTCAGTTTGGAGGAAAGCTCGTCCTCCTTCCCCTCCTCTACACTGCGGAGGATCTCATAACCGGGGTAGAAGCTTATGGAAGAAACGGTAAGGGTCTTCTTGAGCCCGGCTGTTACGACTCGGTAGCTATAGAGCCCTGCCTGGTCCAGGAGGCTGTGATACGCCTTTACTTCCCCACGGTCTCCCTTGCGGGTGGTCTTGAGGAGGTCGTCATAGACCTCTGAAGAGCAAACAAGGGTAAATTCCTCTGCTCCGTCTTGTGCCATTTTCTCTACATAGTCCACGACCTTGTCCATTGCGTCAAGGAGCTCCGATTGCTGAGGGCCGGCAAGCTCCTTCTCGGTATTCTGCTCCTGTGTAGCAGCTCCGTAGGGAGGGGTCCGGCCGTCCTTCTGCTCCCGGGAACAGCCCCACAGCAACAGGGTCATAAGACCTCCCACGAGGAGCAGGGCGGTGATCCGAGCCCACCGCTTCTTTTTACCCTTCTTTGTGTTCATGGCCGTATCCCTCCTGTTCTCTGTTTTACGTCCTGTTAAGTTCCCTGTTCTGTTGCTGCAAAAACGCAATATCAGTCCTCTCGGAACAGGGGCATACTCATACAACGGGGGCCGCCGCGGCCTCGGGAAAGCTCGCCGCTGGGGATCTTAAGGACACGGATGCCCTCATCCTCCAGGATGCGGTTGGTCACATAGTTCCGATCGTAGGCAATAATGGTACCCGGTCGAATACACAGGGCATTGGAGCCGTCATTCCACTGCTCCCGCTGAGAGGCGATAGTATCGCCGCCGCCACAGCGGATCAGCTTCACCTGGTCCACGCCGCAGGCCTCGGCCAGGATCCGCTCCGGACGCTGGTTGCAACGACGGACCTTGAGAGCGGTCTTGCCTGGTGTCAGCTCAAAGATCTGCAAGGATTCCAAAATAGAGGGATGGATCAGGAATTTGTCCCGATCTACCTGGGTCAGCACCGTATCCAAATGCATAAAGGCTCTGCGGTTGGGAATGTCGAAGGCAAGGACCCTGCGGATCCGGGAGGCCTCGTCCGCAAAAATATTGGCCGCAAGACGCTCAATGGCCTCCGGCATGGTCCGCTGGGAAATACCCACTGCAATGGTATCCCCACTGAGGTTCAGAATATCTCCGCCCTCCAGGGAGAAGGGCTCCTCCGGGGTAAAATAGAAGGGCACGCTGCCTGCGAAATCCGGATGATAGTGGAGGAAGTAGTCGGAATAAATGGTCTCCCGATTACGGGTCTGGGAATACATCCGATTTACCGCAGCACCGTGACCCACGGAAGCAAAGGGATCACGGGTAAAGTACAGGTTGGGAATGGGGTCCAGGACAAAGTGGGTCCGTCCGCTCCGCAGGGCTGTAAGGGAGCGATTGCTCTTCCGGGGGAGCTCGTCATAACGGACACCTGTCATGGTCTTAAGCACCATTTCCTCTACAGGGAGGGCTAACAGAAGCTCTGCAAGCTCCCTCCGATAGGCCTGTGCCGCGGCACCGCTGCGGAAGATAAACTCCTGGATAAACTTCTCCTGCAGGCTGCGGGAGGTCTTGAGTGTCTGGGCTGTCAGGTCGGACAGATAGACCACCTCTACCCCCTCATCTCTCAGGGTCTGTGCAAAGCAATCATGCTCCTGCTGGGCACCCTGTAAATAGGGGATATCATCAAAAAGCAACTGTTCTAAAGCATTAGGAACTAACTGCTCCAGCTCCTTGCCGGGGCGGTGCAGCATGACTTTCTTTAAAGGTGCGATCTCGCTTCGTACATTGATAGACATAGAGACTTTCCCACTTTCTTGTTTGTTTCCTTATATTTTATCATATGCCCCAAATAAAATCAATTCTTTTATCCCTGTTTTGTGCAATCCTCCGCAAGGATGATCCCCTCTACTCCGTCCTCTCGGAGGGCGGTGGGGGTGACGGTGCATAGGGTATTATAGAGGTCCTGTCCACGGGCGTAGACCTTGACACCGTTCTTGGCATGGCCTGTGAAGAAGTCTCCCTCGGTTTGCTCGAAGAGGACCTCCTGGGGCTTGCCCAGCATGGCGGTATCGTAGCGTTCACGAAGACGGGCGGCTACCTGCGCGGCACGCTCTGCCCGTTCTGCCTTCTCCGCCTTCAGGAGCTGTCCCTCCATGGAAGCGGCAGGGGTGCCCTCCCGTTTGGAATAGGGGAAAATATGCATGGCGGCAAAGCCGCACTTCTCGGCAAAGTCCAGGGACTCTGTCAGCTCCTCCTCCGTCTCTCCGGGGAAACCTACGATCAGGTCCGTAGTAATGGCACAGCCGGGGAAATAGCGGTTCAGCAGCTCCACACTCTCGTAATAACGGGCACTGTCATACTTCCGCCGCATCCGTTTCAGCACAGTGTCACTGCCGCTCTGGAGGCTGAGGTGGAACTGGGGGCAGAAGTTATCATACGCCGCCATGGCCCGGCAGAAGTCCCGGTCAATGATCCGAGGCTCCAGGGAGCCCAGGCGGATCCGCACCCGGGGTGCCGCCCTGCAGACGGCCTCACAGAGCTGTGTAAAGGTCTGACCGTTCTTAAGCTCCCAGCCCCAGGAGGCGATCTCGATCCCGGTCACCACGATCTCACGGTAGCCCTGCTCCGCCAGACGGGCCGTATCCTCTACAGCCTGCTCCAGAGGCAGGGAACGAACCGGCCCACGGGCATAGGGGATAATACAATAGGAGCAGAAATTGCTGCAGCCGTCCTGGACCTTAAGCATGGCACGGGTACGCTCGGACAGACCCCCTGCAGGGAGCCGTTCAAAGCTGCGACGCTTCAGTGGCTGATCCACCTGTACAAGCTGCTTGTCTCTGCCTGCCCGGAGGAGGAGTTGGATAAAAGCCTCCCTCCCTGCACTGCCGCTGATAACATCCACCCCCAGTGCCTGTACCTCCTCGGTACTGATCTGAGAGTAACAGCCGCAGACACCGATCACCGCATTGGGATGCTCCCTGCGGAGCCTGCGGATCAGAGTGCGGTTCTTGCGGTCCGCCACTGCCGTTACGGTGCAGGTGTTAATGATATACAGGTCGCAATCCTCCTGTGCGATCTCATGTCCCAGGGCAGTGAGCTGCTGCTCCATGGCCTGGGTCTCATACTGGTTGACCTTGCAACCAAGTGTGTAACATTGAAACTTCATGATTCTCTCCAAAAATCCTGTTAGTATGGTTTGAAAAATTGAACAAAAAACGAATTGCTTTTTTGTGAAAAAACGCTGTATAATAGGCAGGAAAGTGGCAGAAGCTTCCAACACGGCAAGCTCCCTCCACAGATCCCCCGTTCTTCTTTATTGTATCAAGTTTTTGCCCGATTGTACAGACCCAAATTTGCACAATCCCAATTCGGAGGAATCATTATGACCATTCGTTTAGCATCTGTCAGCGATGTACGTGAATTCGTTTCCCTGGCAACCACCCAGCCCTATCCTGTCCTGGTAGAGAACGGCGACCGATTCGTCAACGCCACCAGCTTTATGGAGATGTTTACCTTAGATTTTTCCGAGCCTCTGCAGCTCAGCATCGCCGAGGAGAATCTGGAACGGTTCCGCCTTGCCGCAGGCAAGTTCATTGCCACCGCTTAACCAACCCGGCACCATCTTAAGCATACTTCTCCCCTTCGCTTCATACTCTGTAGGGATATGAAGCGGAGGGATTTTTTATGAAGCATTGGATCGCCCTAATCTTAGCATCGGTTCTCCTCTTAGGCCTCCTGCCTGTGGCAGGGGCAGTGGAATTGGATGTGCCTGCCCCCTCAGCCATCCTCATTGAGGCCGCCACAGGAACCGTACTCTTCGAGAAGAATGCCCATGAACGGCTGGCTCCTGCCTCGGTGACCAAGGTCATGACCCTGCTCCTTGTTATGGAGGCTCTGGACAGGGGGCAGATCTCCTGGGAGGATCGGGTCACTGCCTCCTCTGCCGCCGCAGCCAAGGGTGGCAGCCAGATCTATTTGGAGGCAGGGGAGCAGCTTTCCATGGAGGAAATGATCAAGTCCGTCGTGGTCAGCTCTGCAAACGACTGTGCCACTGCACTGGCAGAGCACGTGGCAGGGAGCGAGTCTGCCTTTGTTGCACAGATGAATGAGCGGGCGACTGCCTTGGGCCTGCAGGACACCCATTTCGTCAACTGCACCGGACTGGACGACGAAGCGGAGGCGGCAGATCACCTGACCAGTGCATACGACCTGGCTATGATCTCCCGTGAGCTGCTCCGTCACCCTCGGATCCGGGATTACACCACCATTTGGATGGATACAGTGCGTAACGGTGCCTTCGGTCTGTCCAATACCAACAAGCTGGTACGGTTCTACGAAGGCACCACAGGCTTAAAAACAGGCTACACCTCTGCCGCCGGTCACTGCTTGGCGGCCTCTGCCAAGCGGGAGGGCATGGAGCTGATCGCAGTGGTCCTCCACTGCAGCTCGTCTACAGACCGCTTCGAGTCTGCCAAGACCCTGCTGAATCACGGCTTTGCCAACTACGCTCTGGTACAGGCGGAACCCTCAGAGGTCCTGTGCCCCATAAAGGTCTCCCTGGGGGACCATGATCTGGTGACGCCGATCCTGCGAGAGACCGCACCCATCCTTGTAGAGAAAGCGGAGCTGTCCCATATTACCAAGACTCCGGAGCTGCCTGCGGAATTGGAGGCTCCCGTTACCCGGGGACAGCAATTAGGGACCCTGACCATATCCGCCGGCGACCGTGTCCTTGCCCGGATCCCCATCGAAGCAAGCTCCACCGTAAACCGCCTGACCCTATGGCAAATGACCCTCCGCCTCCTGAGGAAAATGTGTATGACAGAATAGACAGATTCCGATTTAGCGAGCTGATTATCCCATTTGTCGATATGCCTTCGGCTCGATATTTTCCTACGGAAATCCATATAACCCAAGGGGTTTCGATATGATATAGATCCCCTCTTGCCCCGCAGGGCATATGGAATGCAACGCACATATCGAAGGGAAGCCTATATCGAAAATCCCCACGGGGATTTATATCGATGCAAAAGAATCAACAGCTCCATAAATCGGAGCTTTCCCTTTTGGGGATGGTTGACAACGGGGGTGGGGTATGGTAATATGGAACTCCGAGATCACGGATAGAGGAGGAGTGGCATATGTCTGCAAGGGAGGATCGGGAGCTTAGTCTCCGTCCCGTAAACGGCCAAAAGCTGTGCGAATACGCCAATGTTCCCTTCGGCTGGTTCCGGGTGTCCTATAACGGCTGTGTGGCCCTGTCCATCTACAACGCCCTCCTCTTGTCGGGGTATGAGATCCCCTTCTGCAGGATCCACAGGCTGCTTCACCGTTTCTGGAAGCCCCGGATCTTCGGTGTTCGGGTTTGGGAGCTCCGCAGGTGCCTGCGAAAGTTGGATATCCCCTTCCGAGAGTTTTGGTCCGGGGAACTGCTGAGCTCCTCTATGGAGCCTGGAGACACGGCCATCGTCATGAGCTGGAACGAGACGGTGCCCTACTGCCACTTTACATTGGGCAAGGAGCCGCTGTCGGTCCTTCGGTACGTCAATCCCTTCGGCGGAGCTCACGGGGTTGCCGTGACCTACACCGCACCCGGCAACTGGACGGTATACAACCGATATTCCAATCGGGATCATGCTTACTGCTACAGCTCCTTCCGAGACTTTCTCCCCTTTGAGGGGGCCTTTATGAAGGGCTTCCTGATCGGGAGAGCAGGAGAAAAATAGGATCTGCATTCCGTTAATACAAAACAAGACCTGTTGCAATGAGCGAGGCTCTGCAACAGGTCTTGTATATCATTTGCCCAGGATCCCCCGGGTGCGGTGCATAATATCCTCATAGAGGGAGCCTAACTTTTTCTTAGCTTGCAGGAAGTCGCCGTAGCCGTCCTTGGTGCCGTGGAGGTCACTGCCCAGGGCTACGATGGAGCCTCTCTCGATCCAATCATAGAATCGCTTCTTCTTAAACAGGGTGCACAGAGAGGAGGCATTGAGCTGTCCCATAAAGCCTGCGTCTAAGATAGGCTCTGCAAGCTCGGGATACCGATCCACGTGTGCAACGACCACCTGTAGCTTGCAATCGTACCGCAGAGCCTCCAGGCTCCGCTCGAACTGCTTAAAGCGGAAGTCCCCGGGCAGCTCCAGCAGCAACACGTCCGTGCCTCGGAAGCACAGCTCCCGGATCTGCTGTAAATGGTCGATGCCTCTGCATAGCTGGACCTCGGCACCTAAGAGGATCTGAGGTGCCTCCTTGCCCAGCTTGGCACGGAGCTCCCCCCAGCAGCGGTCCCGCCGTTCCAGGAAGGCCTCTGCCGTGTCGGAGCCGGGGTAAAAGTGCGGTGTGGCTGCCAACAGGTCGATCCCTGCCTCCTTGGCAAGGGCGACCTGCTTCAAGGAAGTCTCTAATCCGTCACTGCCGTGGTCTGCCTTGGGGAGAATGTGGGCATGGAAGTCGATCTGCATAGGGCTCAGCCGCCCTTCTTCTTATCGGCGTTGGTGCTGACATCGGGACCGTAGCGGTAGTTGTTGCTGCGGTAATATCTCTTGTAGCGGTAGCCGTAGTGGCTCTCTGCCTCGTTGGCAGGGTCATTGAGGACGAAGCCTACGATGTTGGCACTCATATCCTCTAACTGGTGGACCGCATCGGTAATATCACGGATGTGGTTCTTGCCTGCCTGGGTAACGAAAACGTAGCCCGTGACCTTCTCCGCCAGGACCGTTGCATCTGTAACGATGTTCACGGGAGGGGTATCAATGATCACGTAGTCAAAATACTTGCTCACATATTCTAAGAGGGTATCCATCTTATCCGTACTGAGAAGCTCTGCGGGATTGGGAGGGATCTGCCCTGCGGTCAGGATCTTAAGGTGCTCCGTATCCGTCTCACGGATATTGATCTCGGAGGTCAGACCTGCAAGGACCTCGCTGAGGCCGTTCTTGCAATCGCAGCTAAAGTGGCGGTGGATAGAGGGCTTACGCATATCTGCGTCAATGAGCAGGACATTCTGATCCGCAATGGCGAAGGAAATGGCCAGGTTAACTGCATTTGTGGTCTTGCCGTCAGAGGCCAGGGAGCTGGTAACTGCGAAAATGGGGCACTTCTCACCCTTGCCGGTGAACATGAGCTTGGTACGGATGGAGTTGTAGGCCTCCTTAATGGCAAAGGGGCTGGAGACCGTCAGGTGGGGGGCGATGGGTCTGCCGCCTGTGGACTTCTTTTTCTTGTTATCGGTACTGTACTTAGCCATAGTGCTTACCTCCGATATTCGTAGCTGCGGTAGGAGTTAGAGGGTGCATTGGTAATGCTGGGAACAGTCCCCAATACAGGGATGTTGAAGGCACGGTCCAGGTCCTCCTCATGCCAGATGGTGGTATCCAGCATCGCAATGGCAATGACCACTGCACAGCTCAGGAGCAAGCCCAGAATAAAGCCGCCGGAGACGTTGTTCCGGACATCCGGTGTGTAGGGGGTGGTGGGGACCTTGGGCAGGTTGACCACGGTGATCTTGCCTGCCTCTACCAGACCGAGGACCACGGGAGGAGCCGCCACAGCAACGGCATTGGCCACATCGCAAGCCATCTGAGGATCGGTGCTGGTAACGTAGATGTCAATGATCTGGCTGTCTGTGCGGACAGTCGCAGAGACCATGCCGGCAATGGCATCGGGGGAGATCGTTTCTCCCAGAGCCTCGCTGACGGCCTGGGTAACGGGCTGGCTGTTGAGCAGGTACTTAATGGTGCCGGAGAGCTTGGCATCGGAGATCAGGTCAGTGCTGCTGACGGAGCCGTCACGCTCACTGGAGAAAACGCAGAAGGATGCGGTGGTGCGGTACATGGGAGTAATGGCGTACTTGGTATAGAGCCATGCGCCGATGGTGAAGATCAGCGTTGCAAGGCAGATCCATGCAAAGTGCTTCTTTAACGCCCATAAAATGTCCTGGAAACGAATCTCGGTATTGTTCAAAAAAGATCTCTCCCTTCAAAGGTCATATCTTTGTATATCATAACATGAATAGACAAAAAAAGCAACATAATTCTCACAAAATCCTTATAGCATTTTTTGTTGCAATTGAGACGGACATATGCTATAATGGGTGAGAAAAAATAACCATCACTGGAGGTCATTCTTATGTCTAACAACAAGCTCATCGGCGCAGCCGTCATCGGTCAGTCCGGCGGCCCCTCTTCCGTCATCAATGCAAGTGCCTACGGCGTCATCAAGACCGCCCTGGAGGCTGACTGCATCACCGCTGTTTACGGTGCCAACCACGGTATCGTAGGCATCCTCAACGACCGTCTCATGGACATGAGCAAGGAGGATCCCGCAGAGCTGGAGCTGCTGCTCCACACCCCCTCTTCCGCCCTGGGCTCCTGCCGCTACAAGATCGCCGACCCCGAGAAGGACGACACCGACTACAAGCGGATCCTGGAGATCTTCAAGAAGTACAACATCCGCTACTTCTTCTACAACGGCGGCAACGATTCCATGGACACCTGCAACAAGGTCAGCCGCTACATGAAGTCCGTAGGCTACGAGTGCCGTGTCTTCGGTGTGCCCAAGACCATTGACAACGACCTTTTCGGTACGGACCACTGCCCCGGCTTCGCCTCCGCTGCCAAGTATATTGCCACCTCCTTCATGGAGGTCTCCCGCGACAGCCATGTTTACGACAAGGGAATGATCACCATTATCGAGTGCATGGGCCGCCATGCAGGCTGGCTCACCGCCGCCGCCTCCCTGGCAAGCCTGTCCGGGGACGGCCCCGACCTGATCTACCTGCCCGAGGTGGATTTCGACATGGACAAGTTCATTGCCGATGTTTCCCGTATCTACAAGGAGAACGGCAACTGCATCGTCGCCGTTTCCGAGGGCGTACACTATGCTGACGGCACCTTCGTCTCCGAGGCTAAGACCTCCGGCACCGACGGCTTCGGTCATGCACAGCTTGGCGGCCTGGCTGCCCGTCTGGCAGACGTAGTCAAGGCGGCTACCGGTGCCAAGGTCCGCGGCATCGAGCTGTCCCTCCTCCAGCGTTGCGCCGCTCACTGTGCTTCCGCCACCGATATCGAAGAATCCTTCAACTCCGGCAAGACCGCTGTTGAGGCCGCTATTGCAGGCGAGACCGGCAAGATGGTTGGCTTCAGGTGCGACCGTGACAACGGCTACAAGTGCGAATACGTCCTCTTCGACCTGGAGAAGGTCGCCAACTTCGAGCAGAAGGTCCCCCTGGAGTGGATCACTGAGGACAAGTCCAACGTCACTGCCGACTTCATCAAGTACTGTGCTCCCCTCATTGCAGGTGAGCTGGAGATGCCCATGGAGAACGGCCTGCCCCGTTTCGCCAAGCTGAAGAAGGTCTTCGCAGAGTAATTCCATGAACACTCTGCTCCATGTCTGCTGTGCTCCCTGTGCCAATCAGTGCATCGAGGTGCTTCGGGGAGACGGATTTGAGGTTACAGGCTTCTGGTACAACCCCAACATCCATCCCTTTACGGAATACCGCTCCCGTCGGAACTGCCTCCGAGAGTATGCCGCCGCCATTGACCTTAAGCTGTTGGAGAAGGACGAATATGCCCTCCGTCCCTTCGTCCGTCAGGTAGCGGAGGACCTAAGCGGACGCTGTGTCAAATGCTACGAGATGCGTCTCTATACCGCCGCACAGACCGCTGCAGAGGGTGGCTTTGACAGCTTTACCTCCTCCCTGTTCATCAGCCCCTATCAGAATCACGAGCTTATGCGTGAGGTGGCAGAACGGGCAGCAGTGCAATTCGGTATCAGCTTCCTGTACCGAGACTTCCGCCCCTACTTCCGGGCAGGACAGGACAAGGCCCGCGAGTTGGGTATGTATATCCAGAAATACTGCGGCTGTGTCTTCTCCGAAGAAGAACGCTACCTCAAGCCAAGTAAACGGATACCCTAAAATATTAAAAAAAGTCTTGACATTTTGGAGAATATGGGGTAAAATGTATGGGCTTGTGAAGACAAGCTATCCTTGCCGGCAACGAGATTGTCGGCCTAAAAGTCCAAAAGGAGGTGCACAAAACATGGCTAAGATTTCCGCAAAGTATGAGATCATCTATATCATCGACCCCGCTAAGGGCGAGGAGGGTATTGCTGCTCTCGTGGAAAAGTTCAAGGCGATGGTTGAGGCAGAAGGTACTCTCACCGGTATCGAGGAGTGGGGCAAGCGTCGGCTGGCCTATCCCATCAACGATCTGCCCGAAGGCTACTATGTCCTCATGACCTGCGAATGCAAGCCCGAGCTCCCCGCTGAGCTGGACCGTGTGTTCAAGATCACTGACGGCATTATGCGTTCCATCATCGTCGCAGTCGAAGGTTAAGGAGGCCCTGTATCATGCTGAACCACATCGTTCTCATGGGTCGTCTTACCCGTGACCCCGAGCTCCGTCGGACAGGCTCCGGCGTAGCAGTGGCCACATTCTCCATCGCCGTAGATCGGGATTTCGCAAATTCCGCTACCGGCGAGAGAGAGACGGATTTCATTGACATCGTCACCTGGCGCAGCACTGCTGAGTTCGTCAGCAAGTACTTCACTAAGGGCCGCATGGCAGTGGTTTCCGGTCGTCTCCAGATCCGCAACTGGAACGACAAAGAGGGAAACAAGCGCCGCAGTGCTGAGGTCATCGCAGACAATGTCTACTTCGGTGACTCCAAACGTGAGGGTGGCGACAACAGCTTTAACTCCTACGGCAACGGACCTGCCTTCAACGGCAATTCCGCTCCCTACGGCAATGCTCCCGCCTACGGTAATGCCCCCTACGGCAACGCCCCGGCTTACGGCAATGCCCCTGCCGGTAACGGTTATGGCTACGCTGCTCCTGCCGCACCCGCTCCGTCCTCCGACTTCGCTATGATCGAGGATGACGACAGCCAACTTCCCTTCTAACCTTTCCACAGAGATTTAGCTTTACTTTTACGAAAAGGAGGACCTCATAATGGCTAACGAGAAGGCTCGCCCCCGCAAGCGTAAGAAGGTTTGTAACTTCTGCGTAGATAAGGTTACGAGCATCGATTTCAAGGAAGCTGGCAAGCTCCGTCGTTACACTTCTGAGCGTGGCAAGATCCTGCCCCGCCGTACCACCGGTACCTGTGCAGCACATCAGCGCCAGCTGACCGTTGCAATCAAGCGTGCTCGCGCTATCGCTCTGCTTCCCTACGTCGCTGACTGATCGAGCAGACGGATTGCATACAATCCACAAATCAAGGACCGTCCGGGCGGACGGTCCTTTTTGTGTTCTTATCGTGTCAAACAAAAATATCATTGTGGTAATGAAATATCCGTTTGATTGATGTACTATTGATACAGAGGTGAGAGATATGGTAGCAGATCGGATCAAAAGCTTGCGTGAAGAAAAGGGATTTACCCAGAGCAGCCTTGCCAAGAAGCTTGGTGTGACACGATCCTGTGTCAATGCATGGGAAATGGGATTGTCTGTACCCTCTACCCAGGGCATCGTGGAGCTCTCTGCCATATTTGACATATCTACAGACTACCTGCTCGGCGTAGACCGTACCGCAACTCTAAGTGTGCAGGGATTGCAGGAAGAAGATGTGCAGCTCGTTTATAATTTGATCTGCCATCTTCGGAAAAAGAACGAAAATACGTAGGACAGCGGTCGTGAACCGCCCCTTGTACTACAACGACATACATCAAGGACCGTCCGGGTGGACGGTCCTTTTTGTGTTCTTATACTTATTTCTAATAAAACGGATTAACCGTTTTATTATGCCGCTGGTAAGCGGCATGGCGGCAAAGCCGCCAAGAAATGCCGTGTAATACTGTTCTTGCCGCCATAGGCGGTGCAGGATATTCATCCTGCAATAAAA
>JAZNYV010000129.1:0-8493 GCA_045594585.1 Faecousia sp.
AATGGTTTTCAAACCATTTTATCAAGAAACAGTATTATTTACTCTTCGATCGTAATGTGGATATTACCACTGTAGGTGGTCAGCTTGCAGAGGTCTCCGTCGGTATCGGGGACCTTTGCCGTTCCGGAGAGACATTCCGTAACGAACCGCATGGGACGCAGAACGCTGCCTTCGATATTTCCGCTGGCAGATTCCAGGTCGAATTCTCCGGCATCACAGCGGCGGAGGGTAATGGAACCGCTGACGGTTTCTCCCATGATCTCCTCCCGGGCTATAACATCCTCAAGGGTGAGCTTGCCGCTGGCGGCCTCTGCCTCCAGGCTCTTGCAGCGGACCTTGTTAAGATTAATGTTGCCGGAAGCACATTCCAACTCGATACTGCCTACATCTGCAAGCTCCTCCAGTAGGATTCCTCCGCTGGCATTGTCTATATCAATATCACCGTAGGAGTTACCCTGCAGGACTACGTCCCCGGAGGCATTGTCTACGGATAAGCTCCCTGTAAAGGAAGCACTGCAGGTCACGGAACCGCTGGCAGCGTCTATGTCACCCTCTGCAAAGGTGAAGCCTTTGTCCAGCACTATATCGCCGGAGGCGGATTCCAGGGAGAGTCTGCACCCTGTGACTACCTCTGCAGGCAGGTAGACCTTGATCTCTGTATGGCTCCCTATAAGGGAGAGTACGTCACCCAGTGCTGTACGGTCGGGCTCTTCTACGGTCAGACAGCCATTCTCTACGGAAACTCTGTGGGGATACTTCTCCCGTTCCTTGCAGACAACGGTGACCCTACTGTCGGAGGAGGGGAGGAGGGAGATGTTACATTCGGAACATTCCACGGATATGGCGGTAAAGGACTCCGAGATTTCATGGGTCTTTGTGACGATGGTCCCCGAGGAGATCTCTGTACTGCATCCCGACAGGGCAAGCATCAGTGCCACCGACAGGAAAAACAGCAGAAGGGATTTCATGGTATGCTCCATTCTGTTAGCCTCCTTTTCGTTTTGCAAAATTGTTGGTACACCACTTTAGGAGCAAGCTGCCCAAAACAACGGCGGCAATTCCGCCTACCCAAACCAGGTCGGCAATGGGATCCAGATCAAACTTGTTGATCACAGCAGGAGTCATAACCACCCACAATACCTGCATTAGGTACAGCTCCAGGGAATAGGCTCCCACAAGCTCCAAGAAAGAGTTCACGGGACGGGTCAGTCGCCATTTTTCCAAAATAACCAGGAGCCGGGAGAGCCCCAAACACAGAGGGGGAACGATGAGCAGGAAAGGTAGCCAGAACAAGCCGTAGCTCCATAGATAGTCAGTGAAGTGTCTGTAGCAGTACAGCAGAGCAAAAATGCCTGCTATCAATGCTCCAAGGAGAAGGACTCCGTGGGAGCTCTTGACCCGAAGGTCTCTCTTGCTCAGATCGCCTAACAGCATCCCGGCATAGAAGATAGGCAGACGGGTCACGATGATCATATAGCCATTGTTCCGCAGGAAGGGAAGGATACAAACGAGGAGAAATCCCAGGATAAGCACTTTGCCCACAGGGGTGGACCGCTCTGCACCCAGCTTTAAGTAAGGGGCTAAGATATAGAACAGGACAATGGCACTGATATACCAATTAAATTCTAAGCCCCGACCTGTAAAGCTCTGCAAGCCTAACAGATTGCCCACAGCCATGGAAAGGTCAAATTGACCCATGAGGAACCGAAATACCAGCCAGAAGCCTATGGTAAGGATACAGCCGGGAGCGATCCGCTTTAGCCGCCGCCTTAAGAAGGCACCGACGTCACCGTTCCCGCACAGGGAGTAGAAGCACCCTACACCGGAGGCAAAGAGACAGATGTCCACACCTCCGTAGCCAAAGGTCTGCAGATACCACAGCCCGGGGATCTTGACAGGCAAATGGAACAGAAGAACCAACAACGTAGCAAAGCCCAACCAGGACTGTCTGTATGGAAGTAGCTCCTTATAATACATCCCCACATCCCTCCGATCTTTTTTCATTATACCATAGAGACAGGAAAAAGTAAATACAGGCAAATGGCTCTGTGAAAGACTTTTCTTTTCAGAAAAATTGTGATAGAATAGTAACATAAAAGCACAGGAGGACGACTCATGAAACTGATCCACATATCCGACCTTCATTTGGGAAAAATGCTGTACAATTATTCCCTTATAGAGGATCAGGAGTATATTCTGCATCAGATCCTACAGATTGCAGAGAACGAGAGGGCAGATGCCCTGCTGATCGCCGGGGATGTTTATGACAAGTCGATCCCCTCCGGGGAGGCGGTACGGCTCTTTGATGACTTCCTTAACAAGCTGGCAGGGATGCAGCTCCCCGCGCTGATCATCAGCGGCAATCATGACTCCCAGGAGCGGCTTGCCTTCGGCAATCGGCTTATGGAGGGGGCAGGGATCCATATTTCCCCTGTCTATGACGGCAGTGTAAAGACAGTGACCCTTACGGACCGTCACGGCAAGGTATGCTTCTATCTTCTGCCCTTCCTAAAGCCGGGCTATGTCCGACATATCTATCCCGATGCAGAGATCGGCAGCTATACCGATGCCATGAGGACCGTAGTAGAGCATATGGATATAGATCCCACCGTTCGGAATGTGCTCTTGACCCATCAGTTCGTTACGGGAGCCTCGACCTGCGACTCCGAGGAACGGGCAGTAGGCGGTGCGGACAATGTGGATGGAGCTGTATTTGAGGCATTTGATTACGTAGCCCTGGGACATATTCATGGACAGCAGAACGTAGGCTCCAATCGGATCCGTTATTGCGGCACACCCTTAAAATACTCTGTCTCCGAGGAAAACCATCATAAGAGCGTTACGGTGGTAAGGTTAGAGGAAAAGGGGAACCTGGAGCTATCCCTTGTTCCCCTGTATCCCAAACGGGACCTACGTACGGTCAGGGGGAAATTTGAGGATATCCTGAAATCGGAGAACAGCTCTCGGGATTTTATCCACGTAGTATTGACCGATGAGGATGAGGTCCACGAGGCCATGGGACGGCTTCGGGTGATCTATCCCGGACTCCTGCCTCTGGAATACGACAATACTCGTACCCGTACTACCCATGTGATCAAGGATCTTACGGATGCAGAGAATAAGACTCCGCTGCAGGTTCTGCAGGAGCTCTACGAACAGCAGAACAATCAGCCTATGTCACAGACACAGCTCGACTATTGCATCAAGGTGATCGAAGAACTGGAGGGAATGAGATGAGACCCATAAAACTGACGATGTCTGCCTTTGGTCCCTATGTGGGAGTTCATACCCTGGAGTTAGACAAGCTGGGGGAGAGCGGGCTGTATCTTATTACCGGGGATACCGGTGCCGGCAAGACTACGATTTTCGATGCCATTACCTACGCTCTCTATGATACTGCCAGCGGCGATAGCCGTGAGAATAGTATGCTCCGTTCCAAGTATGCTTCGCCGGAGGAGGAGACCTTCGTAGAGCTGGAATTCCTCCACAATGGGAAGGCATACAGGATCAGACGCAATCCGGAGTTTGAACGGAAAAAGCTCCGTGGAGAGGGGAGTACGAAGCAGGATGCGGCTGTGACTCTCTACCTCCCTAATGGGACCCCTCTCACAGGAGCCAAGGCTGTGAGCAACAGGATCAAGGAGATCCTGGGGCTCACCAAGGAACAGTTCCAACAGATCACAATGATCTCCCAGGGGGAATTCCGCAAGCTCCTTCAAGCGGATACAAAGGCTCGGCAGGAGATCTTCCGCCATATTTTCAAAACAGGGTTTTATGAAATTTTCCAGGATCGGATCAAAAAGGATGCCAAAGCAAGGGGAGATGCTCTAACCGATGCCAGGCAGAGTCAAGCACAGTATATCCGTGGGATCAAATGCGGAGAGACCTCCCTCTATGCAGGAGAGGTTCGGAAAGCCAACGACGGCACCCTGCTGACAGAGGATGTGCTGATCCTGCTGGAGGAGCTCCTACAGGAGGATGAGAGGGCTCTGGAAAAGATAGAGACGGACCGGGAGCTGCTCCGTCTCGTGACAGGGTACAATGCAGTGCAGGATAAGCTGACGGATGCGAGGAAGAAGGAGACAGCCGCTCTTGCAGGCCTTAAAGCAGCCAAGCAGAAGATGGAGGAAACACAGAATACAGAGGACCGACAGAATCAGCTGACCGGGGAGATCGCCCTGCTGCGTGCGGCTCTGCCGGAATACGACGATTACGAGACAGCACTGACGGAACAGCGAAATATGGAAAAGAAGCTCCGGGAACATGAAACAGCACAGAGGAGCCGAGAGACCGAGAGGGCCACCTTGACAGAGTCTCTCACTGCACAGAAGGAAGCCCTGGAGGCTCTCAGGGACAGCCCCATGGAGGCAAAGGAGCGGAAGGAACGGAAAAAGGAGCTGGATGATCTTCTGTCAGCTTTGTCAGATCTCCGTCGGGTCAAAGACCAGCTGCAAGAGAAGCAGGATGCTTTTCTCAAGGCACAGGAAGCCTACGAGGCCTTAAAGAATAGCTACGAGGACCTGAATCGGAGCTTCCTCTGCGAGCAGGCTGGACTTTTAGCCGCCCGGCTGAAGGCAGGTGCCCCCTGTCCTGTATGCGGCTCCACGGTCCACCCGGAGCCCGCACAGCTTTCCTCCGAAGCCCCTACAGAGGATGCCGTCAAGAAAGCGAAGAAGCTTGCGGAAAAGGGGGAGAAGGAGGCTGCCAAGGCAAGCCTTGCCGCAGGCACACAGTGGGGAATCACAGAGGAGAGGGAGGCTGCTGTTGGGGCCCTTCTGCGGAGCCTCCTGCCGGATACGGAGCTCCCGGAGGCAGAAGCTGTTGCAAGGACAGAGATCGAACTCTTGCAGGAGCAGATCCGTACCGCAGAGGAGAATGCGAAACAGAAGGCTGCTCTGGAAACGTCCCTCCCCCAAACGGAACAGGCTCTTGCAGAGGCTCTGGAGAGCTTGAATGCCGGCAATACAGCCTTAACTGCTCTCCGATCTACCCTGGAAGCTTCCGAAAAGACCCTTGCCGAGAAGGGAGCTAAGCTTGCCTATGACACTAAGAAGTCGGCGGAGAAGATGCTCCTGACCCTCCAAGGGGAGCTTTCCAAGCTTCGCAAGGCTCAGAACGAGGCCAAGGAGGCACTGGGAAAGAGAGAGCTGGACCTTGCAGGGATCCAAGGCTCCATCCACAGCCTGGAGGAGGAATGCTCCTCTATGACCCTTCCGGAGGAAGAAACCGTAGAACGGCTCCGCAAGGAGGCACCGACCATAGAGGAGAAGTACAGGAGTATTACAAGCCGCTTAGATGCCAACAAGGATACTCTGGAAAATCTCCGCAAAACTGCTGAGGATATAGCTAAGAAGGAGAAGGAATACGGCTGGATCAGGGCACTGAGCGATACGGCCAACGGAACCCTGTCCAAGGATAAGGGAGAGAAGATCTCCCTGGAGGTCTTCTACCAGCGGATCTTCTTTGACCGCATTCTCGGCAGAGCCAATATCCGCTTGCAGAAAATGTCGGGAGGACAGTACGATCTCAAACGCGGCAAGGGGGCAACCCAGGGACAGCACGCCCTTGATCTGAATATTTACGACTACATTAACGGTACAGAGCGTAGCGTTTGCTCTCTGTCGGGAGGGGAGGCCTTTATGGCATCTCTGGCGTTGGCATTAGGTCTGTCTGACGAGATCTGTATGTCTACAGGTGTCCGCCTGGATACCCTCTTTGTAGATGAGGGCTTTGGCACCTTGGACAGCGGCACCTTGCACAAGGCCTATAACGCCTTGTCCGGCCTTGCAGAGGGCAACCGACTGGTGGGCATCATCTCCCACGTAAATGAATTGAAGGAATGGATCGACAAGCAGATCCGAGTCGAGAAGGCCCCGGACGGCACCAGTCGCTGCAGCATCCATGTGAATGGATAACAGTCTCTCGCTCTTGGACTCTTGCGTACGAAGGAGGGAGACCTTATGTATTTATCCAAATCCAAATACTGTCTCTTGACCCGGTGTCCCAAGCTCCTGTGGCTGGACACCTACCACCGAGAGCTGAAGCCTGTGGATCCTGCTCTTGAGGAACGGATGGCAGCAGGTAATCGGGTGGGAGACCTTGCTATGGGACTCTTTGGAGAGTTTACGGAGGTCACTGTGGTGAAGGAGGACGGCACATCGGATATTTCTGCTATGGTTCAAGGGACCCAAGCTTGCCTTGCTGCAGGGACAGAGATCATCTGCGAGGCCTCCTTTTGCTATGAGGGTTTGTACTGTGCCGTGGACATTCTGCGGAAGGAGGGGGAGGGCTACGCCATCTACGAGGTGAAGAGCTCTACCCACGCCTCCCATATTTACGCCGTGGATATTGCCTATCAGAAGTACGTCCTGGAGCACTGCGGCATTCCTGTTACCGGCACCTATCTTGTGTGTATCAACACAGACTATATACGGGGAGAGGAGCTGGATATCCACGGCCTGTTCCGAGTGCTGGATCTGTCCCGTGAGGTGGCGTGGGAAGCTCCCTTGATCCCGGAACGGCTCTCTGTGGCAGAAGCGACCCTCGCCTCGGAAACGGAGCCTGCTTTCGACATAGGGGAGCATTGCCGTGATCCCTATGGCTGTGCCTACTGGGAGCATTGCACCGCCCATTTGCCTGAGCCCTCGGTCTTTGACCTGTATCGCATCCCCTTTAAGAGGGCACTGGAGCACTATTATAAGGGGCAGGTCTCCTATAGAGCCATGCTCTCCGCTCCCGGGCTGAATGACAAGCAGCTACAACAGATCACCTTTGCCCTGGAGGAGCGGGGAACCTATGTGAACAAGGAGGGGATCCGCGGCTTCCTGCAGACTCTGTCCTATCCCTTGTACTTCCTGGACTTTGAGACCATGCAGCAGGCTGTACCGGAGTTCCCGGGGACGAGACCCTATGAGCAGATCCCCTTCCAGTATTCCCTCCATTACATAGAGGAGGGAGGAGACCTGCACCACAGGGAATTTTTGGCAGAGTCCGGCAGTGATCCCCGTAGAGCCATTGCAGAGAGCCTGTGCAGGGATATTCCTCCCGATGTCTGCGTCACTGCTTATAACAAAGCCTTTGAGTGCGGCCGCCTTAAGGAGCTGGCAGGGACCTTTCCGGATCTTGCAGACCACCTGCTGTCCATTCGGGACAATGTTCGGGACCTTCTGACGCCCTTCCGATCCGGCTGGTATTACAATCGGGCTATGGGCGGCAGCTTCTCGATCAAGAGTGTCCTCCCTGCTATTTTCCCCGGGGCCCCGGACTTGGATTATCATAACTTAGAGGGGGTCCGCAATGGCGGCGAAGCTATGGATCTGTTCCCCAAGATCAAGGACCTGCCCCCGGAGGAGCAGCTCACCGCTCGGAGGAATCTCCTGGCATACTGCAAGCTGGACACCTATGCCATGGTCAAGCTCTGGCAGGAGCTCCTTAGGGTAAGCCGTGACTGAAAATAGGGTCCCCCTTCTCCGAGAATGGCACCGGCACATTGCTTGCGATCCACCCCCCCGATCTGTTATTATATACCTACAGTTCACAAAGGGATAGAAAGAGATAAAATTTCCGCTGAGATGGATCTGCCCACCTCGGCGGTTTTTCAGGGCCGGGTTGTGGGATTCGAACCCATTGTTCCTTGGTCCCAAATGATAGGAAAGCCCTACTTTGTAGACATTTCCGGTTATTTCTAACCCTTTCTGCTCAAAACCACATCCTTTCCGGCACTCTTACCTCCACTGTTTCCGTGTACTCCGTGCGTGGATGTGGGATAAACTGTGGTCAAGCAAAACACCCCGAATGCAGCTTCACGCCGCATCCGAGGTGTTTTTTGTCGTCTGTATGGTAACTCTGTTTGCCCCAAAAGTCAAGGCCTTTCACGAAACAAATTCTGACCCGCAGTAGACAAAGAAAAAGGTGCGAGAGCAACAGCGCGTTGCTTGTGATTCACACCGCAATCTGTTATAATATAAGCACAGTAACAAAGGCGGTAATCGTATGGAAACAAAAGATATTATCCTTGAACTCAGAACAAAGCACGGACTTTCCCAGGAGGAGCTTGCCGAAAAGGTATTTGTCACCCGTCAGGCGGTCAGTCGTTGGGAGAATGGCGAAACGGTACCCAACACCGAAACGTTAAAACTTCTCTCAAAACTTTTTAATGTATCCATCAACACGCTTCTCGGCTCTCCGAGAGAACTGATATGTCAATGTTGTGGAATGCCCCTGGAAGATAGCAATGTCAGCCGTGAGAAAGATGGGATCTTCAACGAAGACTATTGCAAGTGGTGCTATGCCGACGGCGAGTATATGTATCACGATATGGACGATCTGATTGAGGTCTGCGTAGCGAATATGGCAAGCGAGGCCTTCCCCTCGGAGCAGGCTCGCGCCTATTTGAAGGAAATGCTCCCCAAGCTCGACTATTGGAAGAAATATAAAAACCTTGACGACGGCGGAAAGTTTGAGGAGTTCAAGCGTAAATTGATCGATGAGATC
>JAZNYV010000130.1:0-5129 GCA_045594585.1 Faecousia sp.
GGGCGTAGGCGTACTGTGCAATGCTGTAGGTATCTACCGTGGACAGGTAGGGCTGACCCTCCTTCTCCATATGGAGCTGTGCGGTGATCACATCCCCCATCTGCACGGCGGTAACGCCCGTAAGGGTGTAGTAATAGAAGCTGCCTGTGAGGACAGGCTCTACGGTGACGGTCTCGGTACCGGTCTGCACATTCCCCTCATATACGGGGATCTCACAGACCATATAGTGGTTTACATAATCTGCAAGAAGGTCACTCCGCACGGCGAAGTTGATGGAGATATCACTTGCCAAATTCAGACTGTGGTTAATGACGATCCCCTCGTCTACTACAGGCTCCGCTTGCTCCGTGGCACCGCAGATGCAGGTGCCGTTTTCGTAGCTGTGGGCAGAGGCAGAGGTCTTGCTGCAACGGGTGCAGGTGGCACTATGCTCCCGGCCCAGGTCCTCGTAGACGTAGTCGTGACCCAAACGGGGCAGGATCTCCTGTGCCTTGAGGATCTCACCGCAGAGGGTGCACTTTTCCCCCTCGCTGAGGCCGGAGGTGAGACAGCCGGGCTCCCTGCCGGGGAGGATCTCGGTCTGATGGCCCTCTGCAGGGATGGTCTCACAGCCGCTGAGGATCTCACCGCAGGTGTCGCACTTGGTACCGGCGGTCCTGCCCTCGGTGAGGCAGTTGCCCTCAATGGCAGGGACCTCTACCACCACATGACCGGTGGCAGGGACAGTGGTGCCGCCGCTGAGGAGCTCGCCGCAGGTCTCGCACTTGGTACCTGCTACCAACCCCTCGGTGGTGCAGGTAGCATCCACACCGGGGATCTCGACCACGGTGTGCCCCGTTGCAGGGATCTCGGTGCAGCCGCTGAGGATCTGGTTGCAGACAGAACACTTGGTCCCTGCTGCCAGGCCCTGGGTGGTACAGGTGGCAGTGACTCCCGGCACCTCTACAACGGTATGTGCCAGCTTGGGCAGGACCTCCTGGATATCCAGGAGCTGACCGCAGGTGGTACACTTACTTCCCTGGGACAGACCCTCTGCGGTGCAGGTGGGAGCCTTACCGGCAACGGTGGTAATGGTATGGTTGATGCCGAACTTGGTCTCGGGGATGTAATAGATCTTGTGCTTCTCCTTCTTGTCGGCGGAGTCGGTGCTGGGAACGATAACAAAATACACATTGCCGTTCTTACACTGGACGCCCTCGATCTCCAGGGCACCTACGTTGGTCACGCTGACCAGCTTCTTGTAGGAGCCGGAGGAGTTGGTCATGGCGATCTGGGGAGTATCTCCGTGGGCACCTCCTGTCAGATAGATGCTGTTCTTGGAGGAAATGTCAATGCCCTGGAAGGAGCCGTTGGGACGGATGATACTGCTGCTGCTCTGTGTGAAGGAGAAGGAGCAGGCGGCCTTAGCATCGGCAGAGTCCATGCGGATAGACTCCGCAGTATCCATGAGCTTGTTCAGCTTGACCAGGTCATATGCGGAGTAGGTCACAGAGCCTTCCTTGGTCTGGATGCGGAAGATCATGTAGCTGCTGTTGGCAGCACCGGCAACGCGGTAGGTGGTGCCCAGACGGGAGGCACTCTTGTTGGCGTAGTTCATATAGGACAGACGGTTGAGCTCTGTATAGTCATAGGTCTTGCCTGCCTCGTATTGGAACCGTGCCATCTGGAGGGACCAGTTGTAGGTGCTGTCTGCAGGGGTATCGGACTTACAGCCCATAAGGAGGTATTCCTTGCCGTTGTAGCTGTAGAAGTCCATGGACTGCCCGTGACCGCAGTTGTTCATGGTCATGCGGTCCATGTAGGTGGCAACGTCTCCGTCGATCTTGAGACGGGAGACATAGGTGGTAGCATCTACACGCTGGGTAATGTAGATATAGGTAGCACCAATGTAGAAGTTCTGGATGGCTCTGCCCAAGGGCAGACCCTTGAGGGTATAGGCCAGGGTGGCACTGACATTGGAGGAAGATGCGGGGGATGCCGCAAGGACACCCTGACAGCAGCCCAACACCAGGACCAGAGCCAGCACCAGACTGAGGATCCGCTGAGCCGTTTTCTTGAGAGGGGTTCTGTGACAAAATTCCATAAAAATCTCCTTTCGCACCTGTGATACAGGTAAATAATAGAAAACCAAGAAGATAGATCTATTTGATTCTCTTGTTATAAATACTGTACCATGGAGAACACGGATTGTCAATATCTGTATATATATATACTTATTTCTAATAGAGCGGTTTGACCGTATTATTATGCCGCTTATAAGCGAATTTTAATTTGTGGAGCTGTCTGCCGATGGAATACGGGTAAACAGCTTGACAAAATAGGGCCTATAGTTATATTCGCCTAAAGCAACCGATGATCTCATCAGCGGTTACCTTAGGCGAATGATATTGCAAACCATGGTTTGCAGTGATATTTTTGCCGTAAAGGCGAAGGTGAGATCGTCCTGCGGACAGTTTCGCTATGGGCGAAAGGAGCCCTTTTCTTACCGGGCTGTGGGGAAGGACAGGAGGACCTTGAAGAGGTCACCGTCTAAGAGGAGGGTGAATTCGCCGCCGCAGAGCTCGGTGTAGCTCTTGGCAATGGGAAGGCCTAAGCCGTTGCCCTCGGTGGAACGGGAGCTGTCTCCCCGGACGAATCTGCCTAAGACCTCCTCCGGGGTAAAGTCCAGGGGATAGGCAGATACGTTCTTGCACTCTATGACCACACGGTCAGCCTCCCTGTAGGCAGAGAGGAACACACGGGTCCCGGGCATAGCATACTTGACTGCATTCTGGATCAGATTCCCCATAACACGGGACAGCTTCCGCCCGTCTCCCATAAAGGTGAGACCGTCCTCCGCCTTCAAGCAGAATTGGAGAGCTTCGGTGGTATCCTCCTTTTCCTCTGCTAAGCTCTGCTCTAAGAGGATGGCGGCATCCAACAGCTCCCAGCTTACTTCCTCGTTGCCGCTTTGGACCTTGGAAATGGCGAAGAGATCCTGGGTCAGATTCTTCAGCCGCTGGCTCTTGTCACCGATAATGGTAATATAATCCCGTGCCTCCTCCGGCAGGTCCTCCACCTTGGACAGGAGCTCCGTATAGTTGATAATGGAGGTCAGAGGGGTCTTGAGATCGTGGGACACATTGGTAATGAGCTCCGTCTTCATCCGCTCTGCCTTCATCCTCCCTGCAAGGGAGGCATCCAGGCCCTTGGCAATGTGATTGATATCCTGTGCAAGGGGCTTTAGGGACACACTCTTAGGCTCCGGGATCCCGTGGGACAGATCTCCGCTGCGGATCCGGGAGGCACCCTTTTGGATGTCTGCCATGTCCTTTCCCTTCCGAGCAAGGAGGAAGGCGGCGGCCAAATAGAGAAGGACCAGGATCACGAGGGCCATTTCCGCCCCGTTGTCAATTAGAGCTACCAGGAAAACAGTGGTGACCGTGTAGAGCAGGAGCAGACCGATCTGCATAATGGTCAAGGGGATCCCGCGGGCAGAGGCTAAGGTCCTGCCAAAGGCACACAGCCCCCTCCACAGAGCCTTGCAGAAGCTCCACAACCAAGAAAGAACATACTTCAGAATGATCAGAATACCACAGCCTTTGGCAAAGAGGCCTGCCTTCACATTCCGGATCAGAGACAGGAGGGAGGACAGGATCAGCCCCCCTGCAAGAGGCGGGATCAGAGCACAGATCACATAGGCACCGTCCATAGGAAATTCCCCTCGGAAGGCGGCATCAATGACCACTGCACACAGATAGGCTCCCCCTATTCCGGAGGCTCCCATAGCCGCCAGGTGGAGCTCTGCCCAAATGCGGTCTGTCCACAGGCACTTCCTGCGGCCCTCTGCATCCCGTCCGCAGACGCAGATCAGATAGATCAGAGACAGGAGGAGCGACAGAACACAGACCAGGATCCTTGCTGCGGCAGTGTACACAATGGTCTCCTGCCTGTTCCACATGGCCCCATATTCCGATACATAGCTGTCTGTGATCCTGGTAGCAATGGTGAGGCCTTGGACCTCCAGTTTCTCCACCCCATATCCATAGAGGTAGGGCTCTGTATAGACACCTCGACCGCTGTGGAAGGTTACTTTCCCCTCGCGGTCTACGGCATAATACTTATAGAGTCCCTGCGCAAGAGCCTCCGGCTCTGTTACAGAGGTATTGGTAAAAACTGCACCGTTTAGGTTTACATAATATTCGATCCGATCCTTATAGTAGAGGTCCTCCAATTGCTGCTGCACCTGCTTCAAGAGCTCTTCGCTGACGGATACAGGCCCCCGGGAGACAGTTGGCTCCGTATATTCCCGTGGGAGAGTTTCTTCCGTGGGAGTGAAGGAGTCCTGAGAGGAGGTATCCTCCCGTACAGCCGCCTCTGCGTAGGCCGAACAGGTACTCAGTACCGCCGTCTCCGGCAGGCTCACCAGCCAGCGAAGATAGTAGCTGTCCTCCATAGAGGAGCCGAAGTCATAGATATAATCCCCCTCTGCCAGGATCCGCTCTCCGCACTGTACTCCGGACAGAACGCCCAGGGTCAGGCTTGCCAGGAAGAGGATCACCGCAAAGGCTTTGAGATAGGTGGAATAGAAAAATTTTTTCATTGCCGTAGCTCCTTTCAGATAATTTTGTAGCCGATACCCCAGACCACCTTTAAATATTTAGGCTCCTTGGGGTTGATCTCGATCTTTTCCCGAATGTGGCGGATATGGACGGCGATGGTATTGTCTGCCACCACATTGTCCTCCCTCCAGACTCTGCGGTAGATCTCCTCAGCGGAGAAGACCTTCCCGCGGTTCCGCACCAGGAGCTCCAGGATCCCGTATTCGATGGGGGTCAGACGGACCTCCTCCCCGTCTACCTTCACCTGCTTGTGGTCTGCGTCCAGGGAGAGACCGTCTATGGTGATCTCCCTGCGGCTTGTACCCATAGAGCCTAAGCTTGTGTAGCGGCGGAGCTGAGACTTGACCCGTGCCATGAGCTCCGAGGGGTTAAAGGGCTTGGTCACATAGTCGTCTGCCCCGGCAGTGAGCCCCAGGATCTTGTCTGCATCCTCGGACTTGGCCGACAGGAGGATCACGGGGATATTCCGGGATTCCCGCAGCTTCATAAGGGTGCGGATCCCGTCCATTTTGGGCATCATAATATCCA
>JAZNYV010000131.1:0-11740 GCA_045594585.1 Faecousia sp.
TATCTTAATCTGCCTCAGCAGAATTAAAATCTCAATTCATAAGTTCGCTCTTAGCTTTACTCAAGAATTTCGTTGGCTATTCTCGCAAATGTCTCTTTTGACATCATCAAGAACAACTTAATTTTTTAATCAAATTGTCCAAGGTGTTTGTTCATGTTTCTCGTTGTTTAATTTTCAAGGTACATCGCTGCTTCCGCAGCCTATTCAAAGTCTTGCCGGACCTCATCGAGGAATCTCTCCGTCTCGGCGACGACTCATACATTGTATCACAAGAAGTTCGCTTTGTCAAGAACTTTTTAAACTTTTTTTGAAGTTTTTTAGTTCCCGAGGGGCTTGCCTCAAGTGCTCCGCTATTTTAACAGATAACTTCCAATTTGTCAAGCACTTTTTTTCATTTTTTTAAAAATTTTTGGGCTTTTTCTTTTGGCACTATAACTTGTGTCAAAATCGGGATCAGACCCCAACATAGGGTCGTCCCCAGAGCCCATATCCTGTGAGGGATCCGGGATGCCAGAATGCACAACGCCAGTGATGGCAAAAGAAATAATTCTATGGGGTAATTCTTTTTTTCTTTTCTGAGTCCTTCCCACAGACCTTCGTTCACCCGTATCAGGGTGGTCAGAATACAAAAACCGCCTGCGGTCACCGCAGAAGCCACAAAGGGCTCCAATCGCTCCATGGTGCCGAAGAGATTAACAGACTGGGAGGCTGTATAGAAATCCGGTGCTCCCAAGCCCTCGGTGATCAGCGCGGCTCCTACTGCCAAAGCCCCACCTATGGCCGCCCACATAGCTCCGGTCTTTCTTCCTCCCCTATACATATATAATATCAGCAGGGGGAAAAAGCCGTAGGGCAGGTTCAGAAGCTCCGTCTCCCTCTCCGGCATCAACCGTCCAAGGTCCATATCCGGCACAGCAAAGACGAACAGGACCCCGTAGATCCCTATAAGAAAGAAGGAAAGGACCGATCCCACCACGGGCCCTGCTCCCTTCTTGCCGCAGTATGCACTGAGAAGGAGGAGCAGCAGCCCCGGAAGAGGGGTGTCCGTTCCATAGAGCAAGGATATCTCCCGTGCCAGCTTCCCCATAAGCAGGATGTTCCACAGGAGGAGAACCACTGACAGAGCCTTGCAGTCTCTACCGGTTACGGGCCTCCCAAAGGTCACTACCAAAATACAGCCTGCAACCGCAAGGAGGACCGACTCCCAGCCCGTTTGGGGCAGAAGCAGGATCGCAGGTACGGAAAAGGCACAGAAGCCCAAAGCTCCAAGCTGTTTTGCGTCTCCTTTTTCCATTTAGGTTTCCTCCTCTCACGTAAAATCCGAGATCTTCAGCTCGCTGCCGTGTTGGCTGTAGTACTCATACAGCTCCCGGGGCTCCTCCAGCCCTTTCCGAAAAAAGACCTCTGCCCCGGGGCGGAGCACGCCGCTCCCTGCCGCCTCCATGGCAAGCATGGGATCGGAGAACACAGCCTGCTCCGCTGTGTCAAAGAAAACCTCTCCCGAAGCATTCTTCTCCAGATCCTCTACAGCCTCCTGCCAGGTAGTGCCGTAGCCCTCCCCTGCCTCGCTGAGGAGGTGGATCCTGTCACCCTCCCGTTGGGCCTGGACACAGAGGATGGGCAGGAGCTTCCCTGTATCGTGCTTGGGAAAGGGCAGGCCGTACAGCAGGATCAGTACTGCCCCGGCCGCGATCCATCCCTTCATTCCGAATCACTCCTTATGGGTTTCTGCAGGACCCCCCGCAAGGACACCTTGGCAAAGGGTGCCAGGTAGGGCTCCCCAAAGCTCCTGAGCCCTGCCAAATGGATCAGCAGGCACAGGGCCCCTATTGTCACACCGTACAGGCCGGCCAAAGCTGCTGCAACCGCCAAACCCGTCCGCCACAGCCGCAGAGCATCCGCCAAGCCCCGTCCCGGTACCGTAAAGCCGCAGATCCCCGCTACTGCCACAACGATCAAAGCCGTAGGTGAAATGATCTTGGCCTCCACTGCCGCAGAGCCTACCACCAAGCCCCCTATGATCGACAGGCTCTGCCCCACAGATTGGGGCAGGCTGACACTTGCCTCCTGCAAAAGCTCAAAGGCAATGAGCAGACCCAAGACCTCAAAGATGGTAGGAAATGGCACCTGCTGCTTCGCCTCGATCACCGATCGGAGGAGGCCTGTAGGAAGCATGGCAGGATGAAACACCACCATAGCCACGTAGATGGCCGGCAGGAACAGCCCCACAAGAAGGGCACACCATCGCAGGATCCGCATCCAGGAGGCAGAGAAAAAGTCCTTCCCCCGATCCTCTGCACTGGTGAGAAAATAGCCTATATCCACAGGCAGCAAATAGCCTAAGGGTAAGCCGTCTACCAGCAAGCCCACCTTCCCCTCCAATAGAGCCTGTGCAAAACGGTCCGTCCGCTCCGTATACTGGATCAGGGGGAAGGGCGTCATACGGGAGCCCGTTACCAGCTCCTCCACCGCTGCAGGGGTCACAAGGCCGTCGGTCTGTATTTGGGACAGACGCTCCTTCATACGGGCTACCAAGGCGGGATCTGTGATCCCCTCTATATAGGCCACGGACACATTGGTCCTGCTCCGGATCCCCACAGTGGTTTCGTAAAAATGGAGGGCAGGAGAACGGAGGTGCCTGCGGAGAAGTCCCGTATTACTGCGGGAGGTCTCTGTAAAGGCATCCTTGGGCCCCTTCACCGTGTTCTCCACCTCCGGGGCAGAGGGGGACCGCTTCTCCGGGGTCTTGGTCTCGAATGCCAGGGCCTTGTGCCCAAAGACTACTACACAGAAGCCGTTGAGAAGCATCCCCAAAAGGCCGTTCAGATCCTTGCAGGGTACGGCAACGACGTTATAAACGGTCCGATGAAGGGCCCGATCATAAAGCTCCTCCATGGTGCCTCCCACCATATCCTGCATCAAGGGCTTGACCACCAATTCGGAAATACTGCCGGCAGCCACCAGGCCGTCTATACTATATATAAATAGAGGATTGGCTCCCACCTTCAGAAGCCGCCGATTCAGATCCCCTGTGCCCCCGAAGATCTCCCGGATATTCTCATCGGAGATCTCCCCTATATAAGTGTCACCCTGCAAATACCAGTTACTCATTCCATCACCCCAAAATATTCTGCCCAAAGAAGGAAAAATCATACGGGATTCTTGACGATTCTCCCATACTATGGTAAGATAATCGGAAAGAGACATTTTTCCGCAAAAAAGGAGTTTTTCTATGAAACCTCTTTTCACCATTACCGCACCGCCCCCCAAGGATCTGTCCGAAACCATGACCCTGCTGCAAAATGCTGCTGAGGGTCACAGCCGAGAGCTCCGGATCCATTATGACCGTATGCTGGGAGAATTCCGCTGTCTGTGGATGATTGTCCGTGCCAAGGTCCACCTGGACCGTATGCCCCAAGGGGATATCCGCATTGACACCTGGCTCCGCAAGCCCTCCTCCGTCCTCAGCATCCGTGACTACGCCATCTACGAGGGAGAGGAGGAGATCGGCTACGGCATCTATGCCTGGACCGTAGTCCATGCAGACAGCCGCAAGCTGGTAAGCATCAAGACCGTGCCTCCCATTTTAGAGGCTCCCACCGTAGAGCCGGAGCGTTCTGCCCTGCTAAAGCGGATCCCCCTGCCTCAAGACATGGAGGAAGCCGGTCTGTGGGTGGTCTCTCCCCAAGAGATCGACGGCAACGGCCATGTAAACAACGTATGCTATGTACGCCACGGAGAGGCTCTCTGTCCGGGAGCTACCGACATAGAGGTGATCTTCGATCGGGAATGCTTCCCCGGGGAGAGGATCCGTCTCTTCCAAAAGGACGGCTACGTCCGTGGCTGCAAGGAAAGCGGAGACGAGTGCTTCCGTGCCCATTATTGGAGGAATGAAGAATGAAAAAACTGCCGATCCTGTTCCTGCTCCTGCCCCTGCTTCTCACCGGCTGTGGGACCAGGGACCCTGCCCCTCCCGTAGAGACCGTCCTGACAGAGTCCTCCACAGAGACCACGCCTGTGCCTCCCATGCTCATCGGTATGTGGCGGAGCCTGGATCCCGGTGAGCTGGATATGGTAGAGACCATCGAGCTCCTGGAGGACGGCACCATCTCCGTCAACTGCACCTATCAGGGGCAGGATGCCGGTACCATTTACGGCACCTATTCCGTTATGGAGGAGTTCCTCCACTGCAATATGACAGCCAACGGTGCACCCTACGTGATCGACTACCGCTTCGAGATCGACGGACGGGAGCTGGTGCTCTACGATGATGACGGAGCCGCCCACTACATCAAGGTATCTTAAACCAAAAGGAGGAAACATGATGAAGCCCTATTCACAACTGACCCTTACGGAAAGACAGGAGGCATACGCCGCTCTGCAGCAGCGCTATGACCGCTACAAGGCCCTGGGCCTCAAGCTGAACATGGCAAGAGGCAAGCCCGGTGCAGACCAGCTCCGTCTGTCTGCTCCCATGCTCCACATCCTGGACATTGACGATTGCCGAGCAGACGGCATTGACGCAAGGAACTACGGCGAGCTCACCGGTCTGCCCTGTGCCAAGAGGCTCTTCGCCCAGCTCCTGGGCACCAAGGAGGAGGAGATCCTGGTCGGCGGCAATGCCAGCCTCTCCCTTATGTACGATCTCATTGCCAAGGCATATACCCACGGTCTGCTCCCGTCCCCCCGCCCCTGGTCTCAGGAGCCTGTGGTAAAGTTCCTGTGCCCCTCCCCCGGTTACGACCGCCACTTTAAGATCTCCGAGAGCTTCGGCATGGAGCTGATCTCCATCCCCATGACCGCAACAGGCCCGGATATGGACCTGGTAGAAGAGGCTGTAAAGGATCCCGCTGTCAAGGGTATGTGGTGTGTCCCCAAGTACTCCAACCCCGACGGCATCCTCTATTCCGAGGAGACCATCGACCGTATTGCTAATCTGAAGCCCGCTGCTCCCGACTTTGCCCTTATGTGGGACAATGCCTACTGTGTCCACGAGATCTACGGGGAGTTCCGCCCCTTCCGTGACATTCTGACCCTGTGCCGTGAGGCAGGGAAGCCCCATATGGTCTATGAATTCGCTTCTACCTCCAAGATCACCTTCCCCGGTGCAGGGGTGGGAGTTATGGCCGCAAGCACGGAGAATCAGAAGTACATCACCTCCCTTTTGACCTTCCAGACCATTAGCTACGACAAGCTGAACCAGCTCCGCCACGTGCGGTTCCTCAAGGATAAGGAAACAGTCCTCGCCCTGATGCAGGAGCACGCCAAGATCCTGCGGCCCCGGTTCTCTGCGGTACTGGATGCCCTGGATGAGCAGATCGCCCCCCTGGAGATCGCACAGTGGACCAAGCCCATGGGCGGCTACTTCGTCTCCTTCAACGCTATGGAGGGCACTGCCAAGAGAGCCCTCGCCCTGTGCAAGGAGGCAGGGGTAGTCATGACCGGTGCCGGTGCTACCTTCCCCTACGGCAAGGACCCCGGGGACAGCAACATCCGCATCGCCCCCAGCCTCCCTCCCGTAGAGGAGCTGAAGCAAGCCATGGACATCTTCTGCATCTGTGTCCAAATGGCCGCACTGGAAAAGCTGGGCCTGGAGCTCTGATTCCTATCCGTCCATTGCCCCCAATGCCCTGCCCTCGGGCAGGGCATTCCTTCTGTTCAAATCGGGATTTGAATGGACAGGTTGTACTTGACAGGGGCAATTTACGGAAGTATAATGGTAACAATAATTTCTTTGAAATTATCTGATTTTCAGCACTGATTCAGTACCTCTTGCTATACTTAGTGTGGAAAAGGAATCTGTAGTTTCTCTCCCAATCCACAGAACAAGGAGGCAGGGTATGGCATATCAATCCTGTTTTCAGCGTTTTGAGCTGAAATACATACTGACCCGGCCTCAGAAGGAGGCCCTTCTTAAGGTCATGGAGCCTTATATGAAGCTGGATCAGTACGGTCGCACCACCATTCGCAATATTTATTTCGACACCCCAAATTATCGTCTGATCCGTGCCTCCATTGAACGGCCTGTTTATAAGGAAAAGCTGCGTATCCGCAGTTATAGGCAGTTAGGTCCGGGAGAAGAAGCCTTTGTAGAATTGAAGAAGAAGTTCAAAAAAGTGGTGTACAAGCGCCGCCTGTCCATGTCCTTCCGGGACTCCCTCCGTTGGCTGGAGGGAGACGACAGTCTCCAACCCCCGGGGCAGATCGGAGAGGAAATCCGATATTTCCGTGAGTTCTATGGGGACCTGCAGCCTACGGTGTTCCTGTCCTATGATCGAGAGGCCTTCTACAGCTTAGACGGCAGCGAGTTCCGCGTGACCTTTGACGAGAACATTCTGGTACGGGAGACGGACCTTAGTCTCTGCTCCCCTGCCTACGGCTCCCCCATCCTATCCCGGGAGCTGACTCTGCTGGAGCTAAAGGCCCCCGGTGCCATCCCGCTGTGGCTCACGGAATTTCTGACTCAAAACAAGATCTACAAAACGTCCTTTTCCAAATACGGTACCGCTTATCAAACTCTATTGTTCAAAGGAGGAAAGCTCTGTGTTTAACGGCTTATTCGATTCTGCATCCGCAACCGTCATCTCTCCCAAGGATTTTCTGCTCTGTGTAGGCGTGGCTCTGGTAGTCGGCCTGTTCCTGACCCTGTGCTATTCGTTCAAGGGTCGGTGCAGCAAGAGCTTTGCAGGGACAATAGCTCTGCTCCCCACTATTGTCTGCGTTGTCATTATGCTGGTCAACGGCAACATCGGTGCAGGCGTGGCTGTAGCAGGTGCCTTTAGCCTGGTCCGCTTCCGTTCCCTCCCCGGTACTGCCCGGGAGATCGGAGCCCTGTTCATGGCTATGTGTGCCGGTCTGATCTGCGGCATGGGCTACTTAGGCTATGCAGTCCTCTTCGCTCTGATCATCGGTCCTGCAGGTGCGATCTACACTTCCCTCAGCCTGGGCAGTGCCAAGGCAGGACGTGTCCTCACCATTACCATTCCCGAGGACTTGGACTACACGCAGATCTTTGACGACCTGCTCAAGGAGTATACCACCTCCTGCGAGCTGGAGCAGATCCGCACCACCAATATGGGCAGCCTCTTCCGTCTGAGCTACTACGTGGTCCTAAAGGACCCCTCCAAGGAGAAGGAGCTCATTGACAAGCTCCGCTGCCGCAACGGCAATCTGGAGATCATGATGGCAAGATCCGGTGTAGGTACCGCAGAGCTGTAAGTATTGCATTCTTTGGGGAGTAAGGCAGAGCTCTGCCTTAGTCCCCTGTTGATTTTTTCCGTGTATGAAAGAAGGTCCTTTATGAAAGCAAAGCTCCCCCTCCTGCTCCTGTGCCTGTGTCTGCTCCTGACAGCCTGCTCCGGAGGATCCGACCCCACAGAAGCCTCCACCCCGGAAGATCCCACTGCAACGGCCGCAGAGCCGGAGGAGACCCGACTCCTTGACGAGGAGCAATTCTCCAACCGTGACCAAGACACCGACAGCTCCGCTGCCGTAGACATTCTCTTAGAGGGTGCCTCTGCAAGCTGTGCAGACAAGGGCGTATCTGTTACGGGTAACACCGTCACCATCGGCTCCACAGGGACATACCGTCTGACCGGGACCCTGGCAGGCTCCGTGGTGGTAGACGCGGCAAAGACCGACCACGTACACCTGGTCTTGGACAATGCCCGTATTACGGCAACAAACACTGCCGCCCTCTATGTTAAGCAGGCCGAAAAGGTAGTCGTGACTCTGAGCGGAGAAAACAGCCTGGATTCCCTGGGCACCTTCCCGGAGTCTCAGGATACCAACATTGACGGCACTGTGTTTTCTAAAGATGATCTCAGCTTCAACGGAATGGGGAGCCTTACCCTAAGCTCTCCCGGTCATGGCGTGGTATGTAAGGACGACCTGGTTTTCATGAGCGGTGTCTACACTGTAGAGGCTACCCGTCATGCACTGAGCACCAAGGGTAGTATCCGCATTGCAGAGGGAACCTTCACCCTCCGCTCCGGCAAGGATTGCATCAACACGGATAACGAAGAGGAGCCCACCTCTGCCTATATCTACATCGCAGGGGGAACCTTTGATATGACTGCGGAGGGTGACGGCATCAGCAGTGACGCTGTTCTGCAGATCCAAGGAGGGGACTTCCTCCTCAGTGCCGGCGGCGGTGCCGAGAATGCCGCCCCTCACTCCGAGAGTTTCCCGGGTTTCTTCGGCAGCACCCAGAGCTCCCAGGCTGCAGAGGACAGTGTCAGCACCAAGGGCATGAAGGCCGCCGGGAATCTTCGGATCTCAGGAGGGACCTTCCGCCTTGACACTGCCGATGACGCCCTCCACAGCAACGGCAATGTGGAAATATACGGAGGGGAATTTGAGATCCTCAGCGGTGATGACGGCATCCATGCGGAGGAACAGCTCCTTGTCCACGACGGCAAGCTCCTTGTCACACGCTCCTATGAAGGTCTGGAGGGGCACCGTATTGACATCAACGGAGGGACCATCCATGTTACCGCCTCCGACGACGGCCTTAACGCCGCAGGAGGGACTGACGGCAGCGGTATGGGCCGGAACGATATGTTCGCCGTAGATGCAGATGCCTATATTTCCATCGTAGGAGGGGAGATCCGCATTGACGCCGGTGGAGACGGTATCGACTCCAACGGAGCCCTCCGTGTTTGCGGAGGGGAGACCTATGTTTCCGGCCCCACCAACAGTGGGAACGGCGCACTGGACTGCAACGGAGAGCCTACCGTTACCGGGGGTATCTTTATAGCCGCAGGCCCCTCCGGCATGGCAACAGGCTTCGGCACAGGCTCCACCCAGGGCAGCATCTTCGTTTCCTACGGCAGCCAGCCGGCACAGAGCAAGGTTTCCCTGACCAACAGTGCAGGAGAGGTCCTTCTGGAATGGACAACGGAGAAGGTCAGCTCCTCCATCGTCATTAGCTGTCCCGGCATCCTTAAGGGCGAAACCTACCACCTGACCGTAGGTGAGATCCAGGGAGACATTACCATGACCGACATCGTCTACGGCACCTCCGGCGGCCACGGCGGCAGTTCGGGAGGCACGCCCCCTCAGGGTGGCCATGGCGGTCGTCCCCGTCAAAGCAGCTCCGAAGGCTGATCCCCTTTCATAAATCCCAAGCCAACAACAGGGGCTGTCCCGCAATTTGTGTGGGACAGCCCCTGTGGCGTATCGTTATGAAATTCCCGATTTATCGCTCTGTCGAGCGATTTGGAATTTGAGTGACTAATGAATATTGAATATTGAATAATTGTGGTATCCCTCCGGGATGGATTTAAAATAATGGCTTCGCCATATAGATCGTACCCATTTTATAATTCGTCGGCGGAGCCGACACCGAAATTCTTCATTCTTCATCCTTCAATATTCATTATTCCGTTTTATCGCGACCGAAGAGAGCGATAAATCGGAATTTAGTTTTGTTTCCGGTAAATGACCAGTCTCTCGTCCATGTACAGGGTCTCCTCGAAGCCCTGCGTCTCTAAGAGGGACAGGAGGGCCTTGACGCCGTCCGGTTCTGTTTCTGTGGCGAAGCGGTCATAAAAGCCTGCACTTCGGAGATCCAGAACAAGATAGTCACTACCCAGCAGATTTTCCATGGAGGTATGGCTGATGTCGTAGATCTCCCTGCGTTGGGACAGGAGCACTGTATAATTGATGTTTGCGGTAACACTTGCCTCCTCCGGGATCCGGGACAGAGTCTCCCGTATTTGGGCATAATAGGTTCGATTCCGCAGGTAGTCTACGGGATATTTCTTGGCCTTGGGCACCACTACAAGGGTAAAAGCAAGGGCAGCCACTGCCACACCGGCAGTGAGGACAGGGGTTTTCAGCCTTGCCGTGGGAAGTTCCTTTAGGTTCAGGAGAGACAGGTAGAGCAGGAAGGCCGCGGAGCCAAAGGAATACTGATAGAAAATATCATGCTGATAGCCGAAGTCGCTGATCAGATTGATGAGAATATAGGGGATCAGAAGGAGGAATCTCTCGTACCGCCTTGTAAGGAGGGGCAGGCCTAAAAGGGGTGCCATAGTCAGAACCATGTACTTCAGCTTCTGCCGATCCATGCATTCATAGAAGGTCTTGAGAGGATGGACCAGGATGCAACGGATCACCGCCCACAGGGATCGGTTTCCGCTGTACATACAATTATAGTACCGCTCCTCCATAACACCGTCCCCGCGGGTCCTCAAGTAGGCCGTTGCCAGGAGGAACCACAGCACTGCCCCCACCAGGAGGCACAGGGAGGTCAGCAGGGTCTTCTTATCCTTCTCCTTGCGGAGGAGGGTGGTGGTCAGGAGCCACAGAGCGATCACTGCCACATAGACCGCCGCATCCTCCTTGACACACAGGGTCAGGAGGGTAAAGAGGGCGATGAGCCCCACCCTTCTCTTCTCTAAGCTGTAGAACAGCCACAGAAGCAGAGGGGTCAGGAAGCAATTCTCGTGGATGTCAAAGCCGATCCCCCCAAGGAAGGCAGGGTACAGCAGCAGCAAAGAGCATAATAGGAGCCTCTGCCGGGGGGTCAGACCGTGATGGGTCCCCAGCTTCCACAGGGGGATCACTGCAGAAAGCAGCACAAAAACCTGCAGGACCTGTAGAGTCGCCGGGTGAGGAAGGATGGCATAGAAGGGCAGGAGCAAATAATAGATGGGAGACACATGGACCGCAAAGTGGGACAGGAGCTTGTCCCGTTCCAGGGTGGTCATAGGGGCTCCCATTTCCTTCATGGAATAGAACATTTGGGAGAAGATCCCCATGTCATAGGTAGGGGCAAAAAGTGCCAAAACCCTGGATACCGTCCAAGCACAGGCAAAGAGGCCCAGCCCCACAGCCAAAACCCCAAGAAGGAGCTTGGGAGCGGCTCCTCCCTTCTGTACGGGAGTGGGAAGCTCCGACTCCCCCTTCCATCCTTTCAGACAGTATACCAAAAGAACTGCCGTGACCAGGGTACAGGCACCCAGGAAGGGAAGGGTGAAGGAGGTCTTAAGCCCCAGACCCATTAGCAGAGCCCCGGCGGCAAGGGTGCCCCATCTTTCCCATTTTCCCGTTTCCCAAAACAGGGAAAGGAATGCTAAGACCGCTGTCACACCGCCGGTAATTCCCAGGACCCGTCCCAGGGACATAAAGCCCTGTCCACCGATCTTGGCAAGGTCCTTCCACTGACCTTGGAGCAGAATATATTCCACGGAAACGGCAATGAGCCATCCCAAAAAGAGCTTCCGAATGATCTCCGAAGGCTCCCATTTCTTTTGAAGCAAGGCATTCTTCAACACAAGGAAATACCTCCTGTTTCTGTCTATGCCTCCATTATACTCCGAAAAAGGAAGGATTGCAAAGGTTTTTTGCAACCCTTCCTTCTTTCAAATAGAATGATAGAAATCAGAAACAGGACCGTCCGGCTCCTGTCCTAATTGTGATTGCAAACACCTTGCACTAAACGTTGTACCTATTGACAATTACTATCATATATGTTGCTATGTAGATAGTAACATTTTGATTTCTCAGTGAGGACTACAATGGATTTTTTACTTATACTTCTTTTGGTTATCGTTGGTCTTTTGATCTTATATGAAGGTTTTTCTGTGTTTTGGAACATCCATGCACGAGTTGCACACACGCTCCATGAACCCTTGATTTTATGCTATACTGTAAGTGCGGGGCGAGACCGAGGGACGGTTTGTTGCAGCAAAGCACGACTGATAGAACATGGTTCGGCTTCCTTTGAGCACAC
>JAZNYV010000132.1:0-9539 GCA_045594585.1 Faecousia sp.
TCTACCTGCGTGTTGTTATTATTCACACCATAATTATACGCCATGGACCGGCATTTGTACAGCTCTTTGTACAATGCCGGTCGATGTATTTTGCTGGGGCTGCCCCATTTTTAATGAGACAGCCCCGTATGTTCGGGATCAGGAGAGGGTGGCAAGGAGGACGGCCTTGATGGTGTGCATGCGGTTCTCGGCCTCGTCGAAGACGTTGGACTGCTTGCTCTCGAAGACCTCGTCGGTGACCTCCAGGGCATCCAGGCCGAAACGCTGGCCGATCTCTCTGCCGATGCCGGTGTTGAGGTCGTGGAAGGCAGGGAGGCAATGCATGAACACGGCCTGTTCGCCTGCGTTTGCCATGAGCTTGGAGTTGACCTGGTAGGGGAGCATCTTGTTGATCCGCTCCTCCCATGCGGCCATAGGCTCGCCCATGGAGACCCAAACGTCGGTGTAGATCACGTCTGCACCCCGGGTAGCCTTCATGGGATCGGTCTCGAAGGTCAGGGTGGCACCGGTCTCCTTGCAGATCTCCTCACACCGGGCAATGAGCTCGGGAACGGGGAAGTAGCCCTCGGGACCACAGGCCACGAAGTGGAGGCCCAGCTTGGCACAGCCGATCATAAGGGAATTGGCCATATTGAAGCGGCAGTCTCCCATAAATACAAACTTCTTGCCCTTCAGCTCACCGAAATGCTCACGGATGGTCAGCATATCCGCCAGGATCTGTGTGGGGTGGTACTCGTTGGTCAGGCCGTTCCATACGGGAACGCCTGCGTGCTTTGCCAGCTCCTCGACGATGGTCTGACCGAAGCCACGGTACTCGATGCCGTCGTAGAGTCTGCCCAGGACCCGGGCGGTGTCGGCGATGGATTCCTTCTTACCGATCTGAGAGCCGGTGGGATCCAGGTAGGTCACGTGCATTCCCAGATCATAGGCGGCAACCTCAAAGGAGCAACGGGTACGGGTAGAGGTCTTTTCAAAAATCAGAGCAATGTTCTTGCCCTTAAGGGTATCGTGGAAAATGCCTGCCTTCTTCTGTGCCTTGAGCTCTGCGGCCAGGTCAATGAGACCGGTGATCTCCCGGGGGGTGAAGTCTAAGAGAGTCAGAAAATGCTTGCCTGTCAGATTCATAGTATCCTCCTTAATGCTCCGGGGCGTGGCCCCTATATGATTTGGGATAGTCCCTTGATGCCATTATATCTCATATTTTCCCAAAAGGCAAGAGAAATGTGGGTAAAGAATCGGTGCAGTGGGGGACCACTGCACCGAGGGGTGGGGTTAGGCTGTGAAGTAGGCCTTGGCGGCGTCGGAATAGGCCATGAGGGCCTTGCATACAGCCTGCAGGTCTGCGGGCTTGTTGTTGCCGTAGGAGGAGGCGGAGTATTCCAGAGTGGGAGAGACCCGGGTCTCACCTTCATAAACAGCTACCGATACAGTGGAGCGGAGCTCTGCTGCAAGGAGGCCGTCGAAGTCGAAAGCGTACTGCTGTCTGTCTGCCAAATAGAGGGTGGGCTCGGTGAGGGTGGCAGTAACCGTCTCTCCTGCGGTATTGGTGTAGGTCACCCGGAGAGTCAGAGCAGTAGGATCTGCTGTATAGGCAGAGGCGTTAAAGACGAACTTTATGGTTACCTTGCTGTCTAAGATCAGGACCTTGCCTGCCCAGGTGATCTTGGGGTCGGTGACGTCATCAAGGGTACGGTTTACGGTTTCAAAGGGAACCGTATCCAGATCGGTGAGAAGGGCCCTCTGTGCCTCGGTCAGTGCGGCGTCGGGGAGGTTGTCGGTGCAGTAATTCTTGTATTCCTGGCTGAGGGCACCGTAGCGGAGGAGGTTTGCACACAGGGTCTTGAGGCTCTGAGTGGTGGTATCCTTGTTAAGCTGGCCATAGGCGTAGGCGGCGATGCTGTAGAGGTCCTCTTTGGAGATATATTCCTTGCCCTCCTTGGTCATATGGAGGGTGGCCTTGACCTCATGGGTCATGCTGACTGCATTGAGACCGTCTAAGGTGAAATAGTAGTACACGCCGTTAAAGGTCGGCTCGATCCTCTCTGTACGGGTGCCGATCTGCAGACCGTTCTCGAATACGGGGATCCGGCATTCCAGATAGTAGCTGTCGTAATCCGCGAGATAGTCGGCTCTGACAGCGTAGTTAATGGAAATGTCGCTGGCAAGATTCAAGGAGTGCTGAATGACCACGCTCTCATCTACGCTTGCCTCGGGAGCGAGGGTGGCACCGCAGATACAGGCACCCTGTGAATAATCATGGGAGGCTGTGGTGGTCCTGGAGCAGCGGATACAGGTACCGGTGTGGGTCTCACCGTTGTCCGTATAGGTATAGCTGTGGCCCAGTCGGGGCAGGACCTCCTGCTGCTTTACGGTAACACCGCAATCGGCACAGACGATCCCCTCGGACAGGCCGGAGGACAGGCAGGTAGGCTCCTTGCCGGGGACGCTCTGTTCCCTGTGAGGAGCAACGGGGATCAGGGTCTGTTCCTCTAATACGATGCCGCACACCTCACAGTGGGAGCCGTCGGTGAGGCCTGTTGCGGTACAGGTAGCTCCGTAGCCCGCGTCAGTGACGGGTGTATGGGGCAGGGGCTCAATGGCGGTACCCGTTGCCAGAACTGCGTTGCAAACACTGCAGACCGTATCCCCGGTGTAGCCCTCTGCAGAGCAGGTGGCTTCCTTGGTGTTGATCAATGTGGGAGTATGATCTGTTGCGGCAATGTTCTCCGTATAGGTCCTGCCGCAGGAGCAGCTCAGAGTCTTGGAGCCCTCTGCGGTGCAGGTGGGTTGGGAGGTAACGGTCTCGGAATAGCTATGGGCGGTAGCGGTAAAGCCTGCGTAGACCTTCATATCCCCTTGGATGTTGGTCAGGGTGGCGGCAGAGCCTCCTACAGAGGTGAGCCAGGTGTTGAAGGCATAGTGGTTGGTTTCGTCGTAGGTCTTGGTGGGAGTGGCGGCGGTATACTTGGCAGTTTCGCCCTGCTTGACCTTGACGGATTGGAGGGTGGTGCCTGCCTCGTCACAGAAGGTGACGGTATATTCAGGGGTCATCTCGAAGGTAGTATTCAGCTTACCTACAAAATCATAGCCCTCATAGTAGCCGCTCTTACCTGCATTGGTAGCGAAGTACATGATCCCATTGCGGATGGTCACGCTCTCCATCTCCATGAAATAATTGTAGGTAGAGGAGGTCATATAGATGCTCTCGGAGGCTATAGGCTTTCGATCGGCAGTATTGGTGGGGTAGTCGCTGATGTCATAGACCAGAATATAGTTCTTGCTCCGGGGCGTATTGGAGGTGCCTGCAGTCATGAGATAGTAGATCCTGCCGTTAGAGTAATGCATACCCTGGACGACATACATCTTGGTGCCGCTGCTGTTGGTATAGTTATAGACAGGAGCCCCGGAAATAGACAGAGAGGATGTAAAATCAATATTGAAAGCCTTGGTACAGGAAACGGTACCGCTGGCCTGGTCGTGAGGGATCTCTATAGAATAGAACTTGTGATCCAGACAGCCTAAGAGCGTGACCTTTTCGTCATCCTGCCGATACAGAGTTAAGCCGGTAAAATTTCGATTGGTGGTACCCTGAACAACGTCATAATAGGCAACCTTTTTCAGAGTATTTCCGCTGACCTTGAACTTCCAAATGCTGTGGGTCTTGTAGGTGGAGTGAGACTGGTGATACATGGTGGATAAATACAGATAGGTCACTCCCTCATGGACCACGGCACACATATCGTTACCATGGCCTAATTCCACGAAGTTGGTAATAGACGTATCGTCTGTATACTTCATGACCACGTTGGCACCGCTGGAAATGGTGGTACGGATAAAATGAGCTACACCGTTATTCCCCTGGGGACTCTGGAAGGTGTAGATATACTTGTCATCTGCACACATTCCCTGTGTAGCCGTGTAGTCATTGGGTAGGGTCGCGATCTTTGTGTAGTTGGCATCCTTCACGACCAATGCAAGTGCCGATCCGGGCAGGAGCCCTAAGATAAGGGTCACAGCCAGAAGGAAGCCGATCATACGGGTCTTGTGGTTCATGTTCCATTCTCCTTTGCATTCTAACATTTTTGGGTAAACCATCCCTTCTCAGTATATCATCTACCTTCCCGTTTGTCAATGAGGCACAAAAAGCTGAATCTTTTTTCAACTTTATGTAGACATCTCTGCTAATTTCTGATATACTAAAGGACACCTATCCTTTCCAATAGCCGGTGGTTATTGGAGGATCGGGAAAATCATTCGGACAATTGCCATCTTCGTCAATTGTCAAAAGGAGAGAAACAATGAAACAATTCCGCACCGTTCTTGCTCTTCTTCTGGTCATGTCCCTTCTGCTGTCCTGCTTTGCAGGGGTAAGTGCAGCCACCCCGGACATCCACGAAGTAGAGGAAGAGACCCCCTCCGCACTGAACCTGGGTGCCTTGAGCAAAGAGTTCAAGGAAAGCAACACCTACAAGTACGCCGACACGGACATCGTCCGTGCCATCGTCATTCTGGAAAGTGCTCCCGCCGCTGACGTGGAAGGCACCGAAGCCGAAAAGTCTGCTTACCGTCTGCGTCTGAACAAGGAGCATGCCGCTGTTCGTAAGGCCATGTCCATGCCCTACGAGCCTGCCTACGAGTTCACTACCCTGCTCAACGGCTTTAGCTGTGACGTGGCTTACGGCGAGCTGGAGAACATCGCCAAGATCGACGGAGTCTCCGCCGTCTACATTGCCAACCACTATGCAGAGCCCGTCCTGGAGAAGCCCCAGAACAACTACGCCAATCAGATGATCGGCAACGCCGCCATGAACAACAGCGGCTACAAGGGCCGGGGCATCGTTGTGGCAGTTCTGGACACAGGTCTGCATACCACTCATGAGGCCTTCAAGGTCTACAGCGGCATGCCCCTGACCTCCACCCTGACTTCCTCTGCCGTAAACAAGGTCTCTGTCAACGCTATGTACCTGAGTCAGAAGGTTCCCTTCGCTTACGACTATGCTGACGGTGACAACAACGTAGCTGACAGCAACGGCCACGGAACCCACGTTTCCGGCACCGCAGTAGGCTACTCTGCCAGCTCCGACGGTGGCGTTATTATGTGTGGCGGTGCTCCCGCTGCACAGCTTGTCGCCATGAAGATCTTCCAGGATGCCGGCGGCGGCACCAGCTCCGACATCTACTTCTCCGCACTGGAGGATGCCTATACCCTGGGTGTTGACGTTGTCAATATGTCCATCGGTGCACAGAACGGCTTCACCTATGACAGCAGTCTGGAAACCTCTGTTTTCGGCAACATCTACAAGCGTATGGAGCAGGCCGGTATCGTTATGTGCGTTGCCGCAGGTAATGAGTACTCCATGGCTCAGTTCTCCTCCGTAGGCTTTATCGGCACCGATTTTACCGACTACGGTACCATCGCCTCCCCCGCTGCCTATGAGGGCAACATTTCCATCGCTGCAGTGCAGAACAGCCACTATCCCGACTATGCCCTGACCTTTAACGGCAAGTCCTTCCTCTTCATTGATAGCTGCCAGGACGGCTCTCATGGCTGGCTCCAGACCTTCAGCGGCACAAGCAAGTCCGTCGTGGTTCTGAAGAACGGCTCTGATCTGGCAATGGGTCTGGAATCCGACTACTCTTCCGTTAATGTCAGCAACAAGATCGTCGTGGTTTCCCGTGGCGAAATTTCCTTCCAGGAAAAGATGGACTTTGCTGCCAATGCAGGTGCGATCGGCATCATCGTTGTGAACAACGAAGAAGGCCGGATCTCCATGTCCATTGACCCCTTTGCCATTCCCGCCATCTCTGTTGAGCTTTCCACCAAGGAAGCATTCCTTTCCGCCTCTTCCTCCGCAACCCTTTCCACTCCCAGCAGCAAGTCCTATGTGGAAAACCCCGAAGCATATCAGATGTGTGCCTTCTCCAACTGGGGACCCACTCCCATGCTGACCATCGACCCCACCATCAGCTCTATCGGTGGTAATGTTTATTCTGCCGTTCCCACAGGCGACAGTGCTTACGAAGTCATGAGCGGCACCTCCATGGCTTGCCCCAGTGCGGCAGGCACCTTTGCTTGTCTCCTGGAAGCCATCCGCGAGACCGGTGTTGCAGGCAACACCTCCGGCGGTAGCCGCAAGTCCATGACCAAGCTCCAGAGCTTAGAGAAGGCTGTAGCCCTCATGGCTTCTACCGGTGTTATACTATCCGATGCCAACGATTACATCTACTCCGTCCGTAAGCAGGGCGGTGGCCTTGCCAACAGTGCAAACTCCAACAACGTATTCACAAACGGTGCTTACATCTCCAACCCCATCCAGGAGCTGGGCGACGACAAGAACAAGACCGGCGTTTACACCATGGAGCTGACTCTGGTCAACGAGGGCTATGAAACCGTTACCTATGACCGGTTCAACACCTATATTCTGTACGATCAGATCGGGCAAGTCACGGATACCATCTACTCCAACGCTCTGTCCAGCGGTCATATGTACGCAGGCACCGAGGGCAACGCTACCGTTACTTACCAAGTCAACGGCTCCACCGTCTCCTCCATTACCATGAAGCCCACGGAGACCAAGACCGTTACCGTCACCATTACCCTGAACGACACTGCCAAGAACTATTATGACACCTACTTCCCCAACGGCACCTATGTAGAGGGCTACGTTTCCCTGGGCAATACCGAATTGGAGACTCACGCCACCTTCCTGGCCTTCTACGGCAACTGGCTCCAGGCTTCCGCTCTGGAGGATCTCAGCACCTTCCATATGCTCCAGGCCAACTACGCTCTGAACAACGAGATCTATGCCGATGGTCAGACCTGGGCCCAGGCAGGTGCAACTGTAGCCGATGTGATCCTGAGCAAGTTTGGTCCCTTCTACACCAACATGAATCAGATCTACGTCATAAACTCCAGCGGAGCAGCCGTGAACTATTTAGGCGGCAACCCCATTGACGTAGGCAACGAAAACACAGTCTACAGACCCGAGTACAACGCGATCAGCGCCAATTCCTCCTCCGGCAACGCAGCAGGCTTTATGGTCTATCCCTTCCTGCTCCGTAACGCTCGCTACATCAGAATGACCGTTAAGGATAAGAACACCGGCACCGTTTATCTGACGGATACCGCTGACTACATTCCCAAGGGTCGTTACGACAGCGAGAACAGCCAGTGGAGCCCCCAAGTCAGCTTCGAGTGGAAGGGCACCAAGTCCTCCGGCTCCTCTTCCTACGTGGCCTCCGGCACCGTGGTTACTGTCAGCTTCGATGTTATGCTGCCCTACGGTGAGAGCTCTAATACCTGGCAGAACGGTGTCATGACCTTCGACTGCACCGTTGACTCCACTGCTCCCACCATCACCAGTGCCATCTATGACTCCTCCAAGAAGTTGGTCTCCGTTACCGCTTCCGACTCTCAGTACCTGGCAGCCATCGCTCTGGTCTCCTCCGACGGTCAGACCCTCCATGCAAGCCAGACCTTCTCCCCCACCGAGAAGGGCGAGAGCTGTACCGCAGTCTTCGATGTCAGCGGTCTTGAAAGCAACAACATCATTCCCGTTGTTCTGGACTACGCTTCCAACCAGGCCGCTAAGAGCCTGACCTCCGGCACTGTTACCGACACGCCCACAGATCCCACAGAGCCTACCACTGCTCCCACTGAGACCGAACCCACTGAGACTGAACCCGATGAGGGTGGCACAGTGGACAGCTATACCTACACCCTGGTCACCTCCGCAAGCGACCTGACCTCCGGCGAGTACATCCTCATTACCGTTGCAGACAGCAACTACTATGCACTGTCCACTACCCAGGACGGCAGCTACGCAGTTATGCAGAGTATCCGGGTGGGTCTGAGCTCCGTTGCATCCAGGATCTCCTGTGACAGTGCTTCTGCGTCTGCCTTTGAGTTCGACCTTGCAGGCAATGCAGAGGGCCTTACCCTGAGCACAGATCAGGGCGGTCTGTATGCATACTCCGGCTCCGATGGCGTAGGGTTGTACTATGACACTGCCTCCACCTGGACCGGCTCCTACAGCTCCTCCTCTAAGGGATTCACCCTTAAGAGCGGCAGCCTCTACCTGTCTCTCCGCAATGACATCTCCACCACCGGTGAGAACGGCTATCCCCTGTTTGCAGTTTCCTCTTCTACCTCCACAGGCACTACCTTGTTGCATATGTATAAGAAGGATGCAACTGCAGCCTGCTCTCACGGAAACACCACTACTACCACCACTGACGCAACCTGCACCACAGAAGGTAAAACTGTAGTGACCTGTGCACAATGCGGTGAAGTCCTCAGTACCACTGCGATCCCTGCACTGGGCCATGATTACAAGTACACCTCCAATAATGACGGTACCCACCAGGTCGGTTGCTCTCGCTGTGATTACTCCGCTACGGAGAACTGCGATCTGAGCAGCGGCACCTGCCCCGACTGTGGCTACACCGAGACTCCCGAGATTCCTGCTGTGGAGCTGACTTCCGGCCAGTATGTTATCGCAGCCAATGTTGACGGCACGTACTACGCAATGTCCAACACCTTCGCATCCAAGATCAACGGCACTACCATTCCCGTTACCGACGGCAAGGTAGCAGCAGACGATGCAGTAGGCTATGTCATCGAGCTGGAAGAGACCGCTGACGGCTGGACCATCTCCGACGGCAACGGCAACTATCTCAAGTACAACTCCTCCACCAACCTGGCCAACACCACCACTGCCTATGCCTGGACCATTTCCGCAGGCACCAACGGCTCCTGGCGTGTGGAGGGTCAGACTGCAGGCCGCGGCCTGGTATTCAGAGCCAAGACCTACAACCAGTTCGGCGGCTATGCTACCAGCAATATCACCGAAACCGGCACCGAGTACTATGACATCGAGTTCCTGCCCATTGACGGCGAGACCTCTCCCGAGCTGCCTGAGTGCACCCATGAGGGCACCAGCACCTCCGTTATCTCCGCATCCTGCACCGAGGACGGCGAGACTATCGTTACCTGTGACGACTGCGGCGAGGTCCTCAGCGTTACCGTGATCCCCGCAACAGGCCACAACACCACTACCACTACCACAGACGCTACCTGTACCACTGCCGGTAAGACCGTAGAGGTTTGTATCACCTGCGGCGAGACCATCAAGACCACCACCATCCCCGCACTGGGTCATGACTACCTGTACACCTCCAACGAGGACGGCACCCATGACATTACCTGCTCTCGTTGCACCTACAGCAAGACCGAGGATTGCGACCTGGTGGACAACACCTGTGCCGACTGCGGCTATACCGTAGAGCCCGAGCTCCCCGAGGAGCCTGAGATCCCCGAGGTTGAGCTGACCGACGGTCAGTATGTCATTGCAGCCAATGTAGACGGCGTATACTACGCAATGTCCAACACCTTCGCCTCCAAGATCACCGGCACCACCATTCCCGTCACCGACGGTAAGGTAGCTGCAAGTGATGCAGAGGGCTTCGTGATCGAGCTGGAAGAGACCTCCTCCGGCTGGACCATCTCCGACGGCAACGGCAACTACCTGAAGTACAAC